>NZ_FNGR01000010.1:147593-223815 GCF_900103045.1 Ensifer sp. YR511 | reverse complement strand
GATCGGCAAAAAAAGGCCGGTCAGAACAAAACCGAACCCAAGGAAAGCCGCCAACTCAAGGCGTTCTGCCCCTTGCGTTCTTTCATTGGAGAAAGCCATGATCCGTATCGATGACAGGCTCTATGACGAGGCCTATTTCAGCACCAGATCGGCCGAACTCGCAGCCGAGATCGGGCTTGGCGCACAGGACACCGGCCGCTACGCCGTCTGCTTCCCGGAGACGGTCGATTGGCTGGCTCTGTTCTTTGCCATCCGCAAGGCGGGCGCGAGCGTGCTGCCGATCCATCCGGGCACACCCTATCCGGCCGCGCGCAAGCTCGCGATCGGCGCCGGCTGCGACCGGCTGTTCTACAACAGCCTGACGGCCGAAGTTCTCGAACCATCCGACCTGCTTTCGGCTGAGGGCACGCTGTTGCAGATGAGCTCCGGAACGACGGGCGCGCCGAAATGCGTGGCGCGCAACTGGACGGAAATCGATGCCGAGATCGAAAGCTATGTCGCCACCTTCCGCGAACCGGGGGACATGACGCCGGTCGTCGCCTGCCCGACCACCCATTCCTACGGCCTGATCTGCGGCATCCTGGTGGCGCTGAGGCGTGGGCAGACGCCGGTCATCGTCAACACCGCGAACCCGAAATATCTCCTGAAGGTCCTGCGCGAGATCGAACGGCCGCTGCTCTATTCCTCGCCGGCGATCCTGCACACGCTGGCGCGGCTGACGCCCGCGGGCGAACAGATCCATGCGACGATGACGTCGGGCACGCTGCTTCCCGATCCGTGGTTTGCCGACATTCGCACCAAGAGCCGGTTCATGTTCCAGCAATATGGCTGCTCGGAATCCGGCTGCATCGCCATCAATCCGGATGTGACTTCCGCCGGTGACATGGGCTTCGTCCTGCCGCATCTGATCGCCGCCACCGGCAACAGCGCCGAGGACGCGGGTGAGATCGTCGTTAGCAACGGCGACGGCGCGCCGATCCACACGCGTGACCTCGGCTACCGGCGCGCCGACGGCATGCTGGTCTTCGTTTCCCGCCTGGACGACATGATCAACGTCTCCGGCCTCAACGTCTATCCGAAGGACGTGGAGGATGCCGTCATGGCGATGCCGGCGGTCACCGACGCCGTGGCCTTCCGCAAGGCCGATCGTTTTGCCGGCGAGCGCGTGGCGCTGCTCTTTAGCGCCGAGGCGCCGGTGGCGCCGCAGGCCGTGCGCGAATGGTGCAGCCGACACCTCGCATCTCACCAGCTGCCGATGGAAATCATGCAGATCGATGCAGTTCCGCGCCAGGCGAACGGCAAAATCAGCCGCCGCGATGTCGCGGCCCGTCATCTGGCAGGCGAATTCAACAAACCGATTGCGGGAGCCGCATCATGACCGAAAGCGAAGTTCTGGCGGCGATCGAGGCCGTCCTGACCGACAAAATGGCGCATGGACATATGGACGGCTTCGGCCTCGATGCCCGTCTCAACGAAGATCTCTATCTCGACTCCGTGCTGATCCTCGAAATCTTCCTCAATCTCGAGCTCGAATACGGGTTGTCGGTGCCGGAAGAGGCGATCGCAAAACGGGAGATCGAAACGGTCGCCGATCTCGTCGCGCTCTATGTGCCGAAGCCGACCGCCGCCATCGTGCCCGCCTTTCCGCTCACCGGCGGGACGACCGACGAGGGGGTGCACGGCGAGGCCTATTACGACATCAAGGTCCATTGCTTCGTCAGTTGCGTCTCGGACGGCCTGAAGCGAAACGGGCTCGATCAGCGGCCGTTCTATTTCGGTGTCTGGGACGCGAAGTTCGCGGTCAGCGAGCGTTTCGAGCTTCTCTATCATGCGCCCAATATCACCCAGGAATTCTTCCGTGGCTGGTTCGAGCGGCTTTACGGCGTTTCCGTCGTCGAGTGGTACGATCCGCAGCGCACCAAGCTCGACAACCTCGCAGTGCTGCTCGGGCTGATGAAACAGCGCGGCGAAACCGGCTCGGTCATGGTCATGCTCGACATGTTCCACCTGCCGGAGCGGGAGAACAAGTTCAACCAGAACCCCTTCCCGCACTATCTGATGCTGCAGGAAACGGCCGATCCCGACACATGGTTCGTGCACGATCCCGACTATCGCTGGGAGGGCGAGATTGCCCGCGAGAAGGTCGTTCACGCCATCATGCAGCCGACTGTCGGCGGCGGTTATGTCTTCGACAATGCCGAGGCGCGCGCGCCGTTTGCCGAAGATCTGAGGGCCTATTTCGAGGCCTGCTTCGTCCGGGACCGCAATCCGCTGGTCGATGCCGTCAGAGCGATCGTCGCCGCGCATCTCGACGGGACGAACGGTGTCGCACTCACTGATCTCGGCGCCGCGGTGCGGGAACTGCCTGTTATCACCATCCGAAAATACGCCTATGAGCACGGCTTTGCCTTCTACTGGCGGGTGCTGAAGTTGCCGGCCGCCGAGTTCGAGGGCTGGTGCGGGGAGATCGAGGCGCTGGTTCAGTCGCTGAAGACGCTGCACTACGCCTGCATGAAGCTCGCCCAGACAGGCGATCGCTCGCTGTTGGGCGCCGTCATCGAGCGTCTCGACGAAGCCGACCGGCTGGAGACGAAGCTGAAGGTCAAGCTCGCAGAGGTCTTCGATCTCTGGTGCGATCTTGCCATCCCCCAGGAAATCCGTCCCTTGAAGAGAATTGCGCGATGAGAGTTTCGCTCTGCACCATCACTTTCCGCCACCATCTGATCTCGCTCGACGAGATCGCCGCCTGGGCCGAGGCCAACGACTTCCAGGGTATCGAACTCTGGGGCGCGCATGCGCGCAACCTCTCGCCGCGCGCGGATCGCAACGCCGAATGGCTCGACGGCTACGGCCTCTCGGTGCCGATGATCAGCGATTACCTGCCGCTCGACGGCGACGTGGAAGCGCTGCGGCACAAGGCGGTCGAGCTTTGCCGACTGGCGCGCCGGTGGCGCACCCGCAAGATCCGCACCTTCGCGGGAAGCCGTGGCAGCCTTGACGTCAGCGCTGACGAGCGGCGGGAGATTGTCGAGCGCCTGAAGGAGATCTGCACCATTACCGCAAGCTACGGCATCCAGCTGCTTGTCGAAACGCATCCGAAGACGCTCGCCGACACGGCGGCCTCGACGATGCGGCTCATCGAAGAGGTGGACCATCCCTCCTTCGCCATCAATTTCGACACGCTGCATGTTTGGGAAGGCGGCGACGACCCGGTCGCCGTGCACCGTGCGATGAAACCGCACATTCGCCACTACCACCTGAAGAACATCGTCGGCCGGGCAGAACTTTCCGTCTTCGAGCCGGCCAATGTCTATGCCGCGGCCGGCAGCCGGCGCGGGATGACGCCGCTCTTCGAAGGGGTTGTGGACTACGAACGGTTCCTGACGGAGATCGCCGATGAGCCGTCGGTCGACGCGTCGCTTGAATGGTTCGGCAACGATTGTTTCGAGACCCTGCGTCGCGATCGCAGGCAGGTCCGCGAGGCGGTTGACGGGACCGAGCCGAACCGCCGGGCCGCCGGCCAATAGGCGTTACGCATCATGATGGCCCGGAGGTCTGCGCGCCGGCTCGTGTCGGCTCGGGGCCTATTGTGTCTGAAGCCTGTAGATCTCGGTCTCTTCGCTTCGGCCGGCCAGACAATGTTTGCCGAGCTGGGCGAGATCGGAGCGATCGTCATCAGCCACCAGACCGAAGGTTTCGCCGCTCAGGAGGATCATTACCTCTTCACTTGGCGCGATCGATTTGCCGAGCTGCTCCAGCCGGTTGCAGGCGTTCACCGTGTCGCCGACGATCGTATAGGCCGACCGACCGGTCATGCCGATATTGCCGGCAACGACCGACCCGGAATGGATGCCGATGCGCACCCTGAGGGGCGGCAGGCCCTTTAGGCGTCGCTCGGCGTTGTCGCTGGCGATCGATTTGGCGATCGCCCGCGCTGCCCGGATTGCCCGATCTGCATGGTCCATTTGCGCGTCGGGTGCGCCCCAGAAGGCCATGACGCAATCACCGATGAACTTGTCGATGGTGCCGCCTTCGCTTTCGATGCAGTGGCCGAGCAGGTCGAAGTGGCTGTTGAGCAGTGCCGCCACGTCGCCGGCGCTGGTCTTTTCTGCCGTCGCGGTGAAATCGACCACATCGGTGAACATGATGGTGACGGTGCGCTGGGTGGATGCCAGGTCCTCACGACCGATCAAGTGGCGCACGAGCTTCTTCGGCACATAGGTCTCAAGCCAGCGCAGCCCAGTCAGCATCGTGTTGTAGGCCTTAGCCTGCTCATCGAGTTCGGTGAAGAGGCTGCCGGGAAGCGGCCGCAGAGCGGCAAAATCGAGCATGCCGACGGCACGGACCTCACGCGCCATGCTGGTGACCGGGCGAACGATCAGGCGACCGACAACCCACGCGATGACGATCGCGACGAACAGCACCGCGAGGCCGGCAATGCCGGCCCGCAGCAGGTCCCACACCGGCTTCTCGACCGCTTCGATCGGAACCTCGACACCGATAATGAGCGGAGAGGGAGCGTAGCCGCGGATCTCGCGCGTCAGGACGACCCGTCCGTCGTCCCCGAGCTTGACCGCGCGTATCTCCATGTCCGAATCGTCGAAGGTCTCGGCCGGTTCTTTCCACAGTGCGGCGAGAAAAGGGTCGCCCAGTTCGTCGAGCTTCGGCAACCGATGCTCCGCCGAGAGAAGCGGGTGGCCCGCAGCCATCAAAGGATGGGCAAGCACCTGATCGCGGCCGTAGAGAACGAAGGGGGTTGTCCCGGGGTTCGTGACGGCAATCTGGCGCAGGAAGTCGGACATGGTGTCGACCGTGATCGTGGCGCGGAAGACGCCCGCAAATTTGCCGTTGAGGTTCGCCGGCTGCTGCAGGTTCGTAACCGACGTGCGGATCGCCGGATCCGGCACGAAATAGACAGGTCCCCAGTGCGCCGTGCCGCTGCGTTGCGCTTCCTCGATCTCCGAACGCTCGTTGTCACTCGTGACCTTGTCGGTAAAGAAGAAGACACCCTTCGGACCTTGCGTTACGCCGTAGATATCGCCGTTGGGTCTGACGAAAGACAGCACACGAACTTGCGGGGTCGCTGCCAGAGCGCCGGTCATCACGCGCTCGAACTCCACCGGATCGGTCGGGTCGAGACGGCCGGCGCCGACCTCTCGCGCCAGAAAGGCGAGCTGATCCTCTACGGGAGAAAATCGGCTGCCGATTTGCGTCTGGACCGCCTCCAGGCCGAGATGCGCCGATTGCACGAGCAGATCGCGGGTCGTTCCGACCGACATGAACCAGACGACGGAGAGGATGACGGCCGCGGTCAGCGCGACCAGGGCTGCCATCACGATCGCCAGCGTGCGCGACAGGGAAATGGTTCGGTTTCGTGTGCCGGCCTCAGCCGCCGTGGTCGTCTGCACCAGCATGCCTCATGTTGCAGCAGGTGCTCGCCATTCGCGCGGCCCCGCAAGGAATGCACCCTCTTCTAGCTGTTTTGGGCTTTTTTCCAAGCGTGCAGCGACCTTTCCCGTTCTGCGTCAATCTGTCCCTTGCAGCCGCCGGCTGATCGGCTCGAACTCGGGGGTCGCCTTGCGCGGAGTCGTGTCACGCTCGTTGGCCTCCATCTGCTGCCAGTATTTCCAGCCGACCTTTTTCGCGCCGAGCTCGTAGTCCATGCCGTCCCAGGCATCCTCGCGGAAACTGTAGAAGGCCCAGTGCAGATCGTCCTTGTGGAGCGCGGTCAGCACGTCCTCGAGGTAGGTCTTGCAGCCGGACCACAGGCGCATGCAGCCGAACTCGCCGGCAACCAGCCGATTGAGCGGCACGCCCTTGTCTTTTGCCCATCGCACCGGCTCTGCGAGATAGGCATCGACCCGCGCCCGGTCCCACGTCTCCTCGCCGTCGCCGAAGGGCACTTTGCCGGGATAGACGTAGGGCTTGTCGCGCTTCATGTTCGGTGCGCTCGTTGCGGCATAGGGTTCGTACATGTGGAAGCTGTAGAGCACTTTCTGGTCCGTCAACGCGGCTGGCCAATAGGAAAAGGCGTCGGCAGCCGCATACCAGCCGGCATCCGCCATGATGGGCGTTGCCGGGTCGACCGCCCGGATGGCGGCGATCACCGTCTCGTAGAAGGCCCTGAGGTCCGAGGCGCTGCCCGCCTGGTCGCCGTACCAGGCTTGCATCGTCTTTCGGTCGGCATGTTCGGCAAGGCCGTTCCTCTTTTCAGGCGCCGGCTCGTTGACGATGTTGTAGGCGGCGACCGCGGGATGATCCTTCAGCGCGCGGGCCAGATCCTGCCAGAAGGCTGCTGCCTGGCCCCACCAGATCTTGTCCTGCCAGAGACGGCCGTCGAACCGGTTGCCGTTGTTCTGCGCCCAGCGCATGCCGGGCAGCGACAGCGGCGCGATGACGACCTTGAGGCCCGCCTTGTCGGCCCGGTCGAGGGTCTCCTTCAGCGTCTTGAGGTCTGCCGCCGGTATGCCTTCGTATTTGTCGGCGTCGCCGATCAGATAGTCGCGCTTGGCCGGCTCCCACTTGTCGTAGGACAGGCGCACCCAGGTGGCGCCGTAGCCGGCCAAGGCCCTGAAATAGGCGTCGTCCGGGGGCAGCCGGTTGAAGCTGTTGCCGCCATGCTGCGGCTTGTCCCAGAAGGTGATGAGATCGGCGGCACTGGCGGAGCCCGCAAGGCTGCAAGCGAGGAGGGCGGAGGCAATCAGGCGCATTCGGTCGGTCCTTCTGGAGTTCTTGGCCTTCGCGGCTCTTGGTTTGGCGCGGCCAACCTACCGGCGGATCGTTTCGCTGAAGTTCCCTGGGAAACAGCGTCAGGGTTCAAAGCGAGTTTGCGAAACCCATTGGCGGTGACTGATGCCGAGCGGTTTCGTTCTTCGCGAGAAAAAGGCCTCGCAGCGGATCAGTGATCCGCTGCGAGGCCCGCTTGCCTGGATATCTTCGCGATCAGTCGGAAAGCGCTGTCGCCGCCTTCTCGATCAGTTCGGCGACGGCGGCCGGCTGGGACAGAAAGACCGCATGACTTGCCTTGACCTCGACCGTATCGCTGCCGGCACGCTTGGCCATCGTCCGCATCAAGTCCGGATGAATGGCCCGGTCTTCGGTCGCAATCAGCGCCCAGCTCTTCTTGCCCTTCCAGGCCGGTGCCGTGATCTTCGTCTCGAAGGCAGATTTTGCCGGGAAGACCTGGGAATGAGCCATGAAACGGGCTTCTACCTCGGGAACGTCGGCGGCGAAGTCCGCGGCGAAGACTTCCGGATCGAGATAGAGATATCCGTCGTCCGTTGCCGCGATGCCCTTGGTTGCAGCCGGCTTCCTGGCTGCCAGGTCAAGCAGAGTTTCGCCAGCATCCGGCTGAAAGGCTGCGACATAGACGAGGCCGGCGACGTTTTCGGAAGTCCCGGCTTCGGTGACGATCATGCCGCCATAGCTGTGGCCAACCAGGACCGATGGGCCGTCCTGAAGGTCGAGGATGCGTTTGGTTGCGGCGACATCGTCGCCAAGCGAGGTCATCGGCGGTTGGACGACCGTGACGGTGAAGCCTTTGGTGGTCAAAAGGTCGAAGACCTTGCGCCAGCTCGAGCCGTCGGCGAGTGCGCCGTGCACGATGACGACATTCTTGACGGGTTCGGCCAGGGCATGCCCAAGCGGGGCCGCCGCCAAAGCCAGGAGTGTGGCAGCCAGGATTCTCATCTTTCGCATTCTTAGGTTTCCTTTCCTTGAGAGCGGAGTGATTGTTCCCCGACAAGCGGCGCCTTCTTCGGGTGACGCTTCTGGATTTTGAGAGGCGCACGCATGCTCTGGCCGCGGGGTCCGCGGCGCATGATGGTGCGTCTTCGATAGTTCGGACGGCTATTGCTGAACTATGGGAAGAGGAGAGCCGCTTGTCCGGCAGCGGTTCGCCGGCCTGCCGTCAGCGCCATTGCGGATGCCGCGAGCGCGTTGCGGTCGAGCCGGAAGTGGCGGTAGAGATCGCCGATCGTGCCGGTCTGGCCGAAATGTTCCACGCCGTGCGCGATGGTGCGGTGGCCGGCGACGGCACCGAGCCACGAGAGCGCTGCCGGATGACCATCGAGCACGGTGACGATCGCGCAGTGGCCGGGCAGCGGATCGAGCAGCCGCTCGATATGGCTTTTCGCACGGGGGTTGCCACGGGCGCGTTCGCGCTGGGCGGCCGTCCAACCGGCATTGAGACGGTCAGCCGAGGTGACGGCGAGCACGCCAATGTCGCGGCGGACCTCGCCTATAAGTCCGGCAGCGGCAATCGCCTCGTCGGCCACCGCACCCTGGTAGGCAATGACGACATCGCAGTTTGGCCCTGGCTTGCGCAGCCAATAGGCGCCGTCGATTGAACCCTGGCCAAAATCATCGTCGACGCGCTTCAGCGGCTGTTCGAGCGGCTTGGTGGTGAGCCTCAGATAGACGGAGCCGCCGGTCTCGTCGCGCAGCCAGGTGCGCTCGTCCGGATCGTTGTCGCCATCGCGCTGCATGTAGTCGAAGGCCCATTCCATGATGACGGCGAGTTCGTCTGCAAAGGCTGGTTCGAACGCTGCCAGTCCGTCCTGGCTGATCCCGATCAGCGGCGTGCCGATCGACTGGTGCGCGCCGCCTTCGGGCGCCAGCGTCACGCCCGAGGGCGTGCCGACGATCATGAAGCGGGCGTCCTGGTAGCAGGCATAGTTGAGCGCATCGAGGCCGCGGCAGACGAAGGGGTCATAGACAGTGCCGATCGGGATCAGCCTTTTCCCGAAGAGCGAATGGCTGAGGCCGGCGGCGCCGAGCAATAGGAACAGATTCATCTCGGCGATGCCGAGTTCCACATGCTGGCCCTCCGGCGTGAACTCCCACTTTGCCGTCGATGGAATGCGGTGCTCGATGAAGGCGTCGGCGAGCGGCTGGCGGGCAAAGAGCTTGCGCCGGTTGACCCAGGCGCCAAGACTGGTGGTGCCGGTGACATCGGGCGACGTCGTGAGGATGCGTTCGGCCAGGTCCGACTTGCCCTTGGCGAGATCGCCGAGGATCTTGCCGAAGGCCATCTGCGTCGACACCTCGCGCTGGGTCTCAAACGCGATCGGCGGCACCTCGAGTCGGTGCTCGGCGTGGCGGCGTATGCCTTCGGCAAAGAAAGGGACCGCGGCGAGGAACGCCTGGAGCGCTTGACGATCCGCCACTCCGGCGAAAGGCTCCCATTCCTCGCCGCGCCCGACACCCATATGCGCCTGCCATTCGGCGAACTGGGTCGTCGTCATCAGGCCACCGTGATTGTCCTTGTGGCCGGCAATCGGCGTGCTCCAGCCCTTGATGGTATAGGCAAGGAAGCAGGTCGGCCGATCATGGTCGATCGCTGCGAAGGTTTCGGCCATCGTCTCGACGCAGTTGCCACCGAGGTTCTCCATCAGCGCTGAAAGCTCGGCATCGCTGCGCCGGTCGATGAGCGCCGAGACGTCACCCTGGTCGCCAAGATCGTCGGCAAGCCGTTTGCGCCAGACGGCACCGCCCATGAAAGTCAGCGCCGCATAGTCCTGATTGGAGCAACCGTCGATCCAGTCGCGCAGCTTCTCGCCGCCCGGTTCGGCAAAGGCCGCGCGCTGTAGCACGCCATATTTCACCCGCACCACGTCCCAGCCGAAGGCGTCGAAGATTTTCTCGACGCGCTCGAACAGGCCCTCGCGCACGATCCCGTCGAGCGACTGCCTGTTATAGTCGATGATCCACCAGCAGTTCCTGAGGGCGTTCTTCCAGCCCTCCTGCAGCGTCTCGTAGACGTTGCCTTCGTCAAGCTCGGCATCGCCGACGAGCGCGACCATGCGGCCGATCTTGCCCTCGCCCCATTGTTTGGCACGGACGAAATCCTGGACGATCGAGGCGAGCGCGGTGATGCCGACGCCGAGACCGACGGAGCCGGTCGAAAAATCGACATCGTCGACATCCTTGGTCCGGCTCGGATAGCTCTGCGCCCCGCCAAAGCCGCGGAAGTTCTCAAGTTTCTCGCGCGTCTGTCGGCCCATCAGATAGTGCATCGCGTGGAAGACCGGCGCCGCATGCGGCTTGACGGCAACACGATCCTCCGGCCTGAGCGCCGAGAAATAGAGCGCGGTCATGATCGAGACGACCGAGGCGCAACTGGCCTGATGCCCCCCAGTCTTGATGCCGTCGACCTTCGGCCGGATGTGGTTGGCGTGATGGATCATCCAGTGGGAGAGCCAGAGCAGGCGCTTTTCAATGGTCTTCAGATGGGTCGTGTCGGTCATCGCCAGGTTCCGATGGAGAAGGACGTAAGGTGACAGTCTAGGCCAAGGACTCAGCCGTCCTTGTAGTAGTAGCTGTAGCCGTTGAGCGCCGGTGCGCCGCCGAGGTGGGCGTAGAGAACGCGAGACCCCTCCGGGAAGAATCCCTTGCGGGTAAGGTCGATCATCCCCTGCATGGATTTGCCCTCATAGACAGGGTCGGTAATCATCGCTTCGGTGCGAGCCGCGAGCCGGATCGCCTCGTTGGTTTCCTCTGATGGTACGCCATAGGCGGGATAGGCGTAATCGGGATTGATCACGATCTCGTCTTCGCGGATCGCCCTGCCGAGGCGAACCAGTTCGGCCGTCGAGTCGACGATCTTTCGAACCTGGGAGCGGGTCTGCTCGAGCGTGCCCGATGCGTCGATGCCGATCACCCGATTGGCGCGGTCCTGTGCGGCAAAGCCGACGATCATGCCGCCCTGGGTGGAGCCGGTGACGACGCAGACGACGATGTAGTCGAAGGTGAAGCCGAGCTCCTTTTCCTGTGCCGCCACCTCTTCGGCAAAGCCGACGTAGCCGAGTGCGCCATACTTGTGCACCGAGGCGCCGGCCGGGATCGGGTAGGGCTTGCCGCCGGCATCCTTAACCGACTGGATCGCATCTTCCCAGCTCTTCCGAATACCGATGTCGAAACCGTCGTCGACGAGTCGACTGTCCGCCCCCATCAGCCGTGTCATCAGGATGTTGCCGACGCGGTCATAGACCGCATCATAGTGCGGCACCCATTTTTCCTGGATGACGACGCATTTCATGCCGATCTTGGCAGCAGTGGCGGCGACCATGCGGGTGTGGTTCGACTGCACGCCGCCGATCGAGACCAGCGTATCGGCGCCCGAAGCGATTGCGTCGGGCACGATATACTCAAGCTTCCGGAGCTTGTTGCCGCCCGTGGCGAGGCCGGAATTGCAGTCGTCGCGTTTGGCGTAAATCGCGACCTTTCCGCCGAGCGCCGCCGTCAGTCGCGGCAGATGCTCGATCGGCGTCGGGCCGAAGGTGAGGGGGTAGCGTTCGAACTTCTCAAGCAGTGACATGATCCAGGCCTCCGTGTGAAAATTGTAGGAGAAGGATAGGCGAAGTCTCGTGAAAGGTGCTCTCTAAATTGCTGTCAAAATTTCGCTGGATAGAATACAGTTCCGATCAAGTTTTGATTTTCTTCAATAAACGGGATAGATAATGAAAGATTCTTCCGATGATGATTTTGACCGGATCGATCTCAAGATCCTGCGTGCCCTGCAATCCGAAGGACGGCTGACCAACGCCGACCTTGCCGAGCGGGTAAACGTCAGTCCGGCGACCTGTCATCGGCGAACACAGAGGTTGTTCGAAGAGGGTCATATCACCGGTGTGAGGGCGGAGGTCGCGCCGGCAGCGGTCGGTCTCGGAGCGTTGGTGATGGTCGGCGTTGTGCTCGATCGTTCGACGCCCGAGAGCTTTGCGGCCTTCGAGGGCGCGGTGCTGGAGATGAAGGAAGTGCTCGACTGCAATCTCGTTGCTGGCGACTTCGACTATCTTTTGAAAATCCGGGTCCGAGACATGGCGGACTTCAACAAACTGCACGGTCAGAAGCTGATTGCGCTACCGGGGGTACGCCAGACGCGCACCTTCTTTGTGATGAAGGAAGTCAAGGAGAACGCCCGGCTGCCGTTCTGACGGTCGTCGAACGATTGGCCTTTCGCATCGAAGGGCACGCGAGACCCGGTACGTCTTCAGCGTGCCGGATGCGGCCCGATAGGTGCAACCCGGTCAGACCTGGACGAAGTGATCGTCTGCGACCTGCTGAAAGCGCCGCGTTTCCGGAACGTAGTTGGGCGCGCGCAAGGGGCTCTTCAGCTCGTCGCTCGCGACATTGCGGCGCGCATGGCGACGGGTCGGATCGGCGATTGGGACGGCGGCCATCAGCTTCTTCGTATAGGGATGCTGCGGATTCTCGAAAACCTGCGCACGCGAGCCGATTTCGACGATCTCGCCGAGATGCATCACGGCGACCCGGTGGCTGACGCGCTCGACGACGGCCATGTCGTGCGAGATGAAAAGATAGGCAAGGCCGAGGCTCGCCTGCAGGTCGAGCAAGAGGTTGATGACCTGTGCCTTGATTGAGACGTCGAGTGCCGAGACAGACTCGTCGGCGACGATCAGCTTCGGGTCAAGCGCCAAGGCGCGTGCGATGCAGACGCGCTGGCGCTGGCCGCCGGAGAACTCGTGCGGGTAGCGGGCGGCCATGTCGGCCTGCAGGCCGACGCGTTCGAGCAGGTCGGCGACCTTCTCACGCGCCTGCCGTGCCGTGCCGAGCTTGTGTTCGAGATAGGGTTCGGCGATCGCAGCGCCCACCGTCATGCGCGGATTGAGGCTCGCGAAAGGATCCTGAAAGATCATCTGCATGGTGCGGCGCATTTCGCGCAGCTGCCTGCGATCCATTTTGAGGACGTTCTGGCCGTCGAGCGTCACGGAGCCGCTTTCCGGCTCGATCAGCCGCATGATGGCCCGGCCGGTCGTCGACTTGCCGCAGCCGGATTCGCCGACGAGCGACAGCGTCTCGCCCGGCTGCAGACTGAAGGAGACGTTCTCGATGGCGTGGACGCGGCCTTTGAGCTTGCCGAGCAAGCCGGCGTGGATGTCGAAGCGCTTGACGAGGTTCTTGACCTCGAGGATCGGCTTGCGGCCGGCCTGGACCGTATCGGTGGCTTCCGCCGTCGCCGAAGGCAGCCCGGTCGCGGCGTCGATGACGGGAAAACGCATCGGCTGGCTTTCGCCCTTCATCGAGCCGAGCATCGGCACGGCCGAGAGCAGTGCGCGGGTATAGGGGTGTTTCGCCCGAAGGAAGATGTCCTCGGTGTTGCCGGTCTCGACCGCGTCACCGCGGAACATCACCACCGTGCGGTCAGCGATTTCGGCGACCACGCCCATGTCGTGGGTAATGAAGAGCACCGAGGTGCCTTCCTCCTCCTGCAACACCTTGATCAGGTCGAGGATCTGGCCCTGGATGGTGACGTCGAGCGCCGTCGTCGGCTCGTCGGCGATCAGGAGCTTCGGCCGGCTCGCGAGCGCCATGGCGATCATCACGCGCTGGCGCATGCCGCCGGAGAAGCGGTGCGGGTATTCGTCGAAGCGCGAGGCGGCGGAGGGAATGCGGACCTTTTCGAGCAATCGGATGGTTTCCGCCCGGGCGTCGGCCTTCGACATTGGCCTGTGGCAGAGAAGGGCCTCGGAGATCTGGTCACCGATGGTGAACAGCGGATTGAGGCTGGTCATCGGCTCCTGGAAGATCATCGCGACATCGTTGCCGCGCACGCGGCGCATCTCAGATTCCGGCAAGTCGAGGATGTTGCGCCCGCCCATCATCACCCGCCCTTCGACGCGGCTCGTCTCCTTCTGCAGGAGCCGCATGATCGAGAGCGAAGTGACGCTCTTGCCCGAGCCGGATTCGCCGACGATCGCCACGGTTTCGCCGGGCGCGACGGTAAACGATATGTCCCGGACGACAGGCTTCCAGGCGCCGTCGACCAGGAAAGAGGTCGTCAGGTTCTCGACGGAGAGAACGGGCGCCGTCGAACGGTCCGGCTGGGCTTTGGTCTCGGTCATCTCGTTTCCTCCGTCAGATGCTGCGCGTATCTTAGTTGGTCGTCGGGTCAGTCGGGCCAGCGCAGCAGGCCGGCGAAGCGGCGTGCGTTGCGTTCGGCGAGCGACGTGGCGATGATCTCGTTCGAGGCTCTCGCCTTGTCGAGCTCCTCGGCGAGGCGGCTGGCGACGATCTTCTCCTGGCCCGGATGCAGGTTACAGGGGTCGAGGTAGAAGTAATTGTGCTCGGCCTCGTGGTCTCGCACGATGATCGGCGGCGCGCCGCGGGCCAGCGCATCGGCGAGATCCCAGGCGGTGATATGGGCTTCCTGCGGGTCGATGTTGACGCGCAGCCGGTCGAGCGGGTTGTTGGTCGGGTCGGCCTCGATCACCGGCTTGATGCCGGGACGGCCGTCGAGCGTCTCGCGCCAGAGGTTCAGGTAACCGGTTTCGCGCTCGCGGATGCCGGCATGGTCGCGGGTTTCCCAGGCTTGAAGTGCCGCCATCACGCCGAGCATGCTTTCCTTGCCCACCTTCATGCCGCGGCCGATGCCGAGGTTCTGCAGGAAGGTGTTGCGCACCATTTCCTTTTTGCCGGCGACGATGCCGGAGGTCGGGCCGCCCAGGAACTTGTGGCCGGAATAGAGCACGATGTCGGCGCCCTCATCGAGGAAGATGCGCAGGTCGTATTCGGAAGCGGCGTCGACGATGACCGGCACACCCTTCGAATGGCAGACCTCGGCAAATTCCCTGAGGCCGACGAGACCGTATTGCACCACGTGATGCGAGACGACGTAGACGGCGCAAGCGGTGCGCTCGTTGATCGCGCCTTCGATATGGTAGCGATAGGCCGACGTCGCCTGGCCGACGATCACCGGCTTGGCGCCGGCAAGCCGGATCGCCTGGTCGACGGGCGCGCCGTAGCTGACCACATGGCCCATCTGCAGAATGACTTCATTCTTGAGGCCGGTCGTATCCGGCAGGCGCTCGATGGCGGCAAGGTCGCTTCCGGTCATGGTGCCGGCAATGGCGAGGCTGATGCCGGCGGAGCAGGACGCCGTGATGAAGCCGGCCTCGGCACCCGTCAGCCGAGCAATCACCGGGCTCACCTTGCGCTGCAGGTCGTTGATCTCGACGAACTGCGGCAGTATGCCTGTCATGGCCGCGATCGCTTCCGGGACCACGATCGATGCGCCGAGGCTGGTCATCGTGCCGGAGACGTTGATAACGGGACGAAGTCCGAGAGCTTCGCGAATGTCACGGTCAGGCATAGTGGTCTCCATATGATTTTCTGGCGGTCGAAGCGGGTAGACTATTCCGTCTTCGCGGAATATCTACCATAGTAATGAAGTATGAGTGAGGCTTTGCGCTATCTGACGCGGCCGCCATCGGCGGCGCGGCGGCAGCGGAAGCCGAGATTTTACCGGCAGCACGCCCTTCGAGCGGTGCAGGAGTGAAGCAGTGGACAAGACGATGACCGGCGTCGAGCCGACCGACGATATGGAAACGACCGGCAAGCCGCGCCGCTCGCGCGTGAGCGGCATGGATCGCGCCTTGCAGGTGCTCGATTTCCTTTATGAGACGGGTTCCCCGAGCGGCGTCTACGCGATTGCCAAGGCTGTCGGCGCGCCGCTGTCGACCGCTTATGTCATCGTCGACGACATGGTCGAAAAGAACCTGCTCAGCCGCGATGCTGACGGGCTCGTCTGGCTCGGCGACCGGCTCTATCACTATGGCCTTGCCTATGCCCGCTCGCTCGATTTCCTCGGCGTCGCCACCCGCGAGATGCACGACCTCGGCCGTGAAGTTGCCGAGACGATCCAGCTTTGCGGCCGCGACGGCGACTACATGCAGGTGCTCGCCATGGCCGATGGTCCCGGCCATTTCCAGGTGACCTCGCGCGTCGGTACCCGCGTGCCGCTCAACTGGACGGCGTCGGGCCGTCTGCTGGTGGGGCATCTGCCCGCCGACGAACGGCTGGAGCTGTTCCGCCGCTGTGCACGAACCTCGCCGACCGGCCGCGCCGATATCGATCCGGCCGCGCTCTCCGCCCAGGCCGAAAGCGCGCTTTCCGCAAGGCTGTCGATCCAGGCGGGCGAATCCGACTATGCCGTCGCCTGCGTCGCAGCCCCGATCCTCGACGATAAGGGCAATTGCGCCGCCACGATCTCCATCGTTCTGCCCGAGCAGAAAATCCTCGACGATCGGGCGTTCTACGCCGATCACGTCAGGGTTTCCGCCGAGCGGATCGAGAAAATGATGGGCTGGCGCAGCCACTGATCCGACCTCCCGTCGTCACTCGTGCAGAGCGACGATCGCCTCGATCTCGACGGTGATGTTGCCGGGCAACGACCCGAAACCCACCGCCGAGCGCGCATGGCTGCCGGCCGCTCCAAAAACGTCCATCATAAGGTCCGAGCAGCCGTTGATGACGCGCGGATGTTCGGCAAAATCCGGAACGGCATTGACCATGCCCAGGATCTTGACGATGCGCTTGACCTTTCCGAGGTCTCCGAGCGCATCATGCATGACCGCAAGCAGGTTGATGCCGGTTAACCGTGCGTGGTCATAGGCGCTGTCGATGTCGACATCGCCGCCGACCTTGCCGGCGTAGAGATGACCGTCGGGCTCGCGTGGGCCCTGGCCGGAGAGATACAGGATGTTGCCTTCGCGCACATGCGTCACGAAATTGGCGATCGGCGGTGGCGCCGGCGGCAGGTTGATGCCGAGGGCCTGAAGGCGTTCGTAAGGTGAGACATCGACGGGGCTGTCGTTTTTCGGGTCCATACTGTTCACGCGTTGTCCTGTCATTTCTGTATTCTGTCGCCCTGGCTTAGCGGTAGCTGAAGCCGTGGCTGTGGTCCGGGCACTCGATATGCTGCGGCTGGTAACGATTGGCGGCAACCACGTGGGTGCCCATGACCGCGTAGCGCGGCTCGAAGAGGCGGTTGAGGTGCGCTTCGGCGCCGAGTGAATCGAAGACCCGAAGCTCGCTATCGACGAGGTCGAAGAGGGTGAATTCGGCGCGGGCGCCGACGGTAAGCAGATTGTCCATCGGCAGGCGGATGACCGAGGCGGGCGCTTGAGTCACGGCCTCGACCACCTTTTCGAAAGGCATGCCGACGCTCAAGAGCTTCGACATGGTGGTGCCCAGGTCCCAGACGGACTGGTTCATGCTGCGCAGGTGCACGTCGGTGGAGATCGAGAAGGGGAGCAGACCGCGGGCGATCGCCACTTCCGCCACGCGGAAGGAGAACGAGGCGCCGCCGTGGCCGATGTCGAGGCGGATGCCTTCGCCGGCGCAGCGTTCGGCAAGCTCAAACAGGTCCTCGTCCTCGATGATGCTGGAACCGGCCTTGCCGTTGAAGCAATGGGTGACGATGTCGCCGGGCCCGAGGATTTCCAGAACCTCGTCATAGAGCGCCGGCGGCTCGCCGACATGCACCATGACAGGGATCTTCAGGATTTTGGCGATCTTCTTGCCGAGCTTCACCGGCGTCACGCCCCAGGAACCGGTGATGACGTGGCTGGCGCGCACCTTCAGGCCGACGATGTGCTCGCGGTTTTCCTGGTAGCAGGCGATGATACGGTCGATGTCGATCGAGCGGATGTCGGAGAGTTCGCTGACGCGGTTGCAGGCGACAAGCCCGATCGAGCCGAGATTGAGGAACGCCTTGATGCGCTCGCGCGACGGCTCGATGATGTATTCGCGAAAGCCGTGGAAATTGGCTTCACCGGCCGAACCCGCGTCGACGATCGTGGTGACGCCGCGCTCCATGCCGCAAAGCTGCGGGCGCACAGAAATGTCGGTGCCGCCGTGCCAGACGTGGGCGTGCAGGTCGATCCAGCCGGGCGAGATCCAGGCGCCCTTGCCCTCTATGCGACGCACGTCGCCTGATGCCTCCAGGTTCGGGCCGAGGGCTGCGATGCGGCCTTCGCCGTCGACGAGGATGTCGGTGGTTTCAGCCGGCGCGGCCATGCCGAAGGCGACGGGCTTCACCTGCCGGATCAGCACCGGACCGGCGTTCGATGTTGCGGTCGTCATGACTTACAGGTCCTTTCTGAGGCGGGGATCGAGCATATCGCGCAGGCCGTCACCGACCATCTGCAGCGACAAGACCGAAAGCACGATGGCGATGCCGGGGAAGAGCGTTACCCAGTCGGCCTGGCCGATATATTGACGCCCCGAGGCGATCATCGTGCCCCAGGTCGGGATTTCCGGGCTGACGCCGACGCCGAGGAAGGAAAGCCCGGCTTCGGCAAGCATCGCATGGGCGAAGAGGAAGGTGCCCTGCACGAGGACGGGCGAAAGCAGATTGCGCAGCACGTGACGCGTCATGATGTGTGGCGTCGAGATCCCGAGCGCGCGGGCCGCCTCGACATAAGGAAGCTCGCGGATGACCAGTGTCGAGGCGCGCACCACGCGGGCGAGCCGCGGCGCATAGACGATGCTGAGCGCGATGATGACGGTCGTCAGCGAGGGGCCCAAGGCCGCGACCAGCGCGATCGCAAGCAGGATGTCCGGGAAGGCCATCATCGCGTCGATGACGCGGGCGATCGGCGTGTCGAGCTTCGGAAAGAAGCCGGCGAGCAGACCGAGCACGACGCCGATCACGGTTGCAAGCGTGACGACCGCCGCACCGACAAGCAGCGACAATCGGCCGGCATAGATGGTGCGGGAGAAGACATCGCGGCCGAACTCGTCGGTGCCGAAGAACCATTGCAGGCTCGGCGGCTGCAGCCGGTTGACGATCGACAGCTTGCCGGGCGCATAGGGTGCGATCAGCGGCGCGAAGACGGCAAGCAGCACGAAGACGGTGAGCACGATCAGGCCGAAGGCAACGGTTTTGCGCTTCAACAGCCGGCGGACGAACTTGCGGCCTTCGCTCTCGGTGGGGGCAGATACGGTGATAGACATCAGTAGCGCACCCTTGGATCAACGAGGAGATAGAGCATGTCGATCACGAAATTGATCAGCACGTAGAGCGCGGCAATGACGAGCAGCGCGCCCTGGATGACGGGATAGTCGCGGCGAAGCACGGCGGAGACGACGAGATTGCCGACGCCGGGCAGGCCAAAGACGGTTTCCGTGACAACCGCACCCGAGATCAGCACGGCGGCGGTGAGGCCAATGATCGTCAGGATCGGGATCAGCGCGTTTTTCAGTGCGTGCTTCATCACCACCTTGCGTTCGCCGAGGCCTTTGGCGCGGGCGGTGCGGATGAAATCGTCGCCGAGCACGTCGAGCATCGATGCACGGGTAAAGCGCAGGATCAGCGCCGAGGAGACGACGCCGAGCGCGATCGCCGGCAAGGTCAGGTGATACATGCGCTCGGTGAAGGAGGATCCGGGGCCGCCATAGCCGGAGACCGGGAACCAGCCGAAACGCACGGCAAAGACCTGGATCAGGATCAGGCCAAGCCAGAAACTCGGTATGCTGGCGGCGAGCATGGCAAGCGTTGTTGCCGCCTGGTCGACGAAGGAGCCGCGCCTGTAGGCGGCATAGATGCCGATCGGCAGCGCGATGGCGCAGGCGATGACGATTGAGAACAGGGTCAGGAAGAAGGTCGGCTCGGCACGCTCCGCCAGTGCTGACGTGACCGGCTGGTTGAGGAAGATCGACTGGCCGAGATCGCCCTGCAGCAGTTGTCCGATATAGTAAACATATTGCAGGCCGAGCGACTGGTCGAGGCCAAGCCGGCTGCGCAGCGCCGTAATGTCTTCCTGGGTTGCTTCCGGACCGAGCATGACGGCGGCGGGATCGCCGGGCGTCACGCGGACGATGACGAAGACGATCGTGACGACAATCGCCATGACGACGATCATGCCCATCAGCCGTTGGAAGATGTAGCGTAACATGGTGGCCTCGAACCTTTCCTGTGCGCTCCGCCGCAAGGGTGGAGTGACGCGCCCCTTCGAGCGGGCGCCAGGCGCATGGCCCGGCTGCCCGCCGAAGTCCCTTGGGAGGGGGAGCTTACTTCTTGATCGAAGCGTTCCAGAAGTACGGCCACGGGGCCGGCGAGACGCCGTCGAGCGACTTCGACTTCGCCGAAAGCGCGTTGAAGTCGCCGATCTTGATGAATGGCACTTCCTCGAAGATCACCTTCTGCACGTCTGCCCACAGCGCCACGCGCTTGGCCGAGTCGGATTCGGCGTTGAAGGCATCGACCGCCTTGGCGCGCGCCGGCGTATCCCAGTTGCCGGGCGCCTTGGTCGACATCATGCCGATGAGGGCCGGTTCCGGCAGGAAGGGGCTGTGGGTGATGTAGATGTCCCAGAGCGTCGGGTCGGCACGGCGCTGGGTCAGCGTCGCCCAGTCGACCACCTGCAGATCGACGGTAAAGCCGGCGAGCTTCAGATACTCGGCCGCGACCTGCGCCATCTTGTAATGGAACTCATACTGGCGGCTCGTCAGGATGCGCAGCGGCTCACCCTTGTAGCCGGCGGCCTTCAGGAGTTCGCCAGCCTTTTCCGCATCGGCGATGTTGTAGGCGCCTTCGGTGCCGGCATCGGTCCGCCAGGTAAACTGCGACGGGTAGAGAGCGGCGTCGAGCGCATAGAAGTCTGTGGTGCCGAAGGCTGCCGCCATCATGTCTTCCATGCTGAGCGAAGCGCGGATCGCCTTGCGCAGGTCGAGGTTCTTGGTCATGCCGTTGCCGGAGTTCAAGACGAAGACAGGCCAGCCGAAGGGCTGCAGCATGACGGGTTCGGAAGCGCTCGAACCCTTGACGCGTTCGAAGGATTCGACCGGCAGAGAATCGACATAGTCATACTGGCCGGAAACGGCCGCTTCGACGCGGGTGTTCGGGTCCGGAACCGGCACGAAGCGGATTTCGTCGGCATATTGGTGGCGGGCGCCGCCATAGCCGTTGGCTTCGCCTTCCGGCGACTTGTAGGCATCGTACCGGGTGAGCTGGATGTACTGGTCCGCCTTGCGTTCCTTCAGCTGGTAGGGGCCGGTGCCGACGAAATCAGTCATCGGCTCGGCCTGCTTTTCGGAAGGAAGCACGATCGCCGCGGAGTTGTTGAAGGCGAGCAGCGAAACGAGCGGCGCGTAAGGGGTGGTGAGCGAGATCTTCACCGTCAGCGGGTCGATCGCTTCGATGCCGGAAATCGTCGTTGCCGTCTGCTTGCCGCGCGAGGCGACCTTGGTCCAGCGCTCGAGCGAGGCGACGACGTCCTTCGAGTCGAGATCGGTGCCGTCGTGGAACTTGACGCCCGAGCGCAGCTTGATCGTGTAGGTCTTGCCGTCGGCGCTGATCTCCGGAAGTGCTGCCGCCAGAAGCGGGGTCGGCTTCCAGTCCTTGTCGAAGGTGTAGAGCGTCTCGAAGATGTGTTGCGAGACTATGCCGACGAGGTCGGCCGTCGATGCCATCGGGTCGAGGGTCGGCGGCTCACCGACCGTCGCGACGTTGATCACGCCGCCCTTTTCCTGCGCAAAGGCGAGAGTTGCCGATGCCACCAATGCGGTTCCAATAAGCAATGCGAGTTTAGTCGATTTCATATTTGCTCCTCCTCATATTCCATAGTTATGCTATGTCGTTCTTTATTTTGGAATATAAAAAGGCACGAAGCCGGAAATGTCAACCGGCTGTCGTCGTCTTGTCACAACCGCCGGCAGCGGCGGGCCGGAACCCTTGTCCTGGAGGGTGCATAAGTGGGCGGGAGCTATCGCGAAGGCGCGGGATTTGTTAGCCCGGAGTCCGGATTGAAAAGGGAGAAGAGAATGAAGGTCATCGGCCTGATCGGCGGCATGAGCTGGGAGAGCTCGGCGGAGTATTACCGCATCATCAACGAGACGGTTCGCGCGCGCCTCGGCGGCGTGCACTCGGCGAAATCGCTGATGTGGTCGATGGACTTCGGCGAGATCGAACGCCTGCAGCATCACGGCGACTGGCCGGCCCTGACGGGAGAGATGATCGCCGCAGCGCGACGTCTCGAGGCAGGCGGCGCCGATTTCCTGATGATCTGCACCAACACCATGCACAAGATGGCGGCGGACGTTTCGGCAGCCGTCTCCATTCCGCTGCTGCATATCGCCGACCCGACGGCGGAGAAGATCAAGGCGGCGGGCCTTCGCAAAGTCGGCCTGCTCGGAACGGCCTTCACCATGGAACAGGACTTCTACAAAGGTCGCTTGGCGGAAAAATTCGGTCTCGATGTGCTGGTGCCGGAGGTGGAAGACCGGGCGAAGGTGCACGAGATCATCTACCGCGAACTCGTTGCCGGTATCGTCAAAGACAGCTCGCGCGACGCCTATCGCGCCATCATCGCGCGGCTTGTCGATGCGGGCGCGGAAGCGATCATCATGGGCTGCACCGAGATCATGCTTTTGATTTCACAGGCTGATAGCCCGGTCCCGGTGTTCGATACGACCGAGATCCACGCGCTTGCTGCGGTCGACCTCGCGCTCGGGGACGCCTGACCACGGCCGACTGGCCGTCGGCCGTGGTTGCAAGGGCTAGTGCAAGGTGAATTCCCGGGGTTCGCCCGGAAACAGGCTGAGAAGTGCTATGCCCTGCTGCAAAAGCAGTTCGGCGGCTGGCAAGTCGCCGACCACCAGGTCGTCCGCACAGCCGATGATGATGTTGGCGAGGCTGATCGAGTTCTCGGCGAACCGGTCGTCGCCGATCTCGTAGGCCTTCTCGGCCGTTGCCTCGAGCGCTTCCGCTACCAGCGCCATCATGTTCGAGCGTTCATCCAGCGTCATGGCATCCAGTGTCTTGGCGTCGGGAGTTTTGGCAGTTGTCTGCATGATTACCTTCCCTATTGTTCAAGCCGAAATGGCCGCGCCGGCCGAAGCCGGGGGAAAAGTCTACGACTGGGGTGAGTCCAGGAGGGGAGCCGGCGTCGAACGCGGCTTCTCCAATAAGATCGTGCGTTGCGGCGCGATATGCAAGGAATGGCTACTATGCGGCCAGCGCATGGGTCCGCGGAGGGCGGCCGCCGGGGTAGCACGTCAAGGGAGCCCGTTGACCGCCGGATGCGTTAGGCCGTGATATGGGGTGGCCTTGCCGGCCATGCCAGGCTTTCGTCGATCGCCAGGCGATCGGCGGCGCATTCCTGGGCAAGAAAGTCGATGAAGGTGCGAACGGAGGGCAGTAGCCCGCGCCGCGAAGGAAAGACGGCGTGCACGACGCCGGACGCCGGGCGCCATTGCGGCAGCACGGGCACCAGCGTGCCGGCTGCCAGGTCCTTCCAGATCATCATCGTCGGCAGTTGCACGATGCCGGCGCCGTCGAGCGCCGCTTCGCGTAGCGCCGCCATATCGTCGGTCAGGAAACGTGGCTCGTGGCGGATGACGGCCCGTTCTCCATCGGCGCTTTCCAGCCGCCATTCATAGGTGTGCGTGGCCGAAGTCCAGGCAAGACTCGGCAATCCCGTCAGTTGCGCGGGCTCAGCGATCGGCGCCTTCAGAAATCCGGGCCTGGCGACGAGATATTGCGAACTGTCGTCGAGCTTGCGCATCACCAGCTCGCTTTTTTCGAGCGGCGGGAACCGGACACGGATCGAAACGTCGAAACCTTCGGCGATCACATCCACGCGCCGGTTGGTGCTTTCCAGCTGCAGGCCGATCCGCGGATGGGCGGTCATGAACCGGGCAAAGAGCCGGCCGAACTGGAACGAGATCAATGCGGTCGGGCAGCTCACCCGGATGATGCCCTGCGGCTCTCCCTGATGCTGCGCGATGAAGGCATCGGCCGCTTCCGCCTCGATTAACACCGCGACGCAGCGCTGGTAATATTCGCGGCCGACATCGGTAACGAAGAACCGGCGCGGCGAACGCTGGATCAGCCGAACCCCGATCCGGTCTTCCAGCATCGCAATGCGCCGGCTCAGCCGGGATTTCTGCGTACCGGTTGCCCGTGCCGCAGCCGCAAAGCCGCCATGATCCACGACTTGGACAAAATAATAGAGGTCGTTCAGGTCCTGCATCGTTCTATTCATAGGACGCTGCGTCGAAATTCACAATCTTTTGGCGGCAACGGTCCTGCAGTAGCTTACGTTCAATCACAGCAGATCGGCAACGAAGGCCGCTGGCGGTGATGAAAACAAAACGAAGGAAAGGACTTCCGATGACCAAGCCCTACGTACGCCTCAACAAGGATGATGTTGCCGTCCTGCTCGTCGACCATCAGACCGGCCTGTTGTCGCTGGTGCGCGACTTCGACCCGGACAAGTTCAAGAACAATGTCCTGGCGCTCGGTGATCTCGCCAAGTACTTCAAGCTGCCGACGGTTCTCACAACCAGCTTCGAGGATGGCCCGAACGGCCCGCTGGTTCCGGAGCTGAAGGAACAGTTTCCCGATGCGCCCTTCATTCCCCGTCCGGGCCAGATCAACGCCTGGGACAATGAGGACTTCGTCAAGGCGGTGAAGGCCACCGGCAAGAAGCAGCTGCTGATCGCCGGCGTCGTGACCGAGGTCTGCGTGGCGTTTCCGGCGCTTTCGGCGATCGAGGAAGGCTTCGAGGTCTTCGTGGTGACGGATGCTTCCGGCACCTTCAACGAGGTGACCCGCGATTCCGCCTGGTCGCGCATGACCGCCGCCGGCGTTCAGCTGATGACCTGGTTCGGCGTTGCCTGTGAGCTGCATCGCGACTGGCGCAACGACATCGAGGGTCTCGGCACGCTATTTTCGAACCACATCCCGGACTACCGCAACCTCATCACCAGCTACAACACCATGGCGGCGCGCAAGTAAGACACGCCAGACGATGAACGACGAAAGCCCCGGCCTGGGATGGCCGGGGCTTTTCGTGTTGTCTGTTGCCGTGGCCTTTATGCGCGGCTGGCGGCCTGCTGGGCGTCGTCTTGCACGTCCAGACGGGCCGCGGGCTTGAGCCGGCCGGTCAAGAGCAGGCTGACGGCGAGGAAGGGCACGAGCACGCCAAGACCGAAGCGCATGTCGCTGTATTCGGCGATCAGGCCGATCAGCGGCGGCCCGAGCAGGAAGCCGAGCAGCGCGATGAAGGACAGAATGGCGACACTCGCGGCCGCCGGCCGGTCCTTCTGGTCGGCAGCGGCGGTGACGGCGAAGGGAAAGCCGACGGATACGCCGAAGCCCATGGCAGAAAAGCCGAGAAGCGCTGCCCAGGCGGCGGGGCTTACCACCACGAGAATGAGCCCGCTAATGCTGGCGATACCGCAGGCACGTGCCACCGCAACCGGGCCGTAGCTCGCCTTCAGCCGGTCGCCGGCAAAGCGCCCGGCAGCCACCATGAAGGCGAAGATCGAGTAGCCGAAACCGGCGCTGGCGCTGGAAAGCCCGAAGATGTCGCGCAGGAAGACCGCCGACCAGTCGGCGACGGCGCCTTCGGTCATGGTGATGCCAAAGACGAAGAAGCAGACGCCAAGCAATGCCCAGCCCGGCAGCTTGCGTCTGGAGGGCGCCGCTTCGGCAGCCGCGGCCTCGCCGGTCTTCAGGAGCGGCAGCTTCCGGGCGAAGTAGACGCTGATCGGCAACATGCCTGCCGCCGTCAGCGGCACCGCCCATTCCGGTGCCACGTGCAGCGCCGCGAAGCCGACGCCAACCAGGCTGCCAGTCATGATGCCGAGGCTCCAGAAGCCGTGGCAGGTGCTCATGATCAGCTGCCCGGAGTGCTTCTCGATCGCGTCGGCCTCGACATTGAGGCCGAGTTCGAGCGTCGTCAACGCTGCGCCGACGATGGCGAGCGCCACGAAGAGCACCTCGATGTTCGGGGCCCATGTCGGTAGCCAGACGAGCGCCAGAAAGACGACGAAGCCGTAGAGGATGGTCGCACGGCCGCCGATCCAGGCGACAAAACGGCCGGCAAACGGCAGGGTCAGCAGAATGCCGACGGGCATGCCGAGCAGCGCGATCGCCAGTTCCGCCGGGCCGAGGCCGAGCCTTTGCTGCACGTCGGGAATACGCGGCAGCCAGGCGCCGAAGGCGATCGGTTGCAGGAAGAAGATCAGCATGATGAGCCGTTGGTTGGTCATGCGCATTGTTCCCCGGATAGCGTGTCGCGCGATGCACCCTCGGCAGCGGGCGGGAGCCGTTGAGCCGATGCGGTATGTGAAGGAATTCTGATATTCTGAAAATTGTTTTCAGAGCTTGTCGCGCAGGGTGGGTCCCGTCAAGGCGAGAAGAGGCCGTCAAGTCGGAAAGCGCTGCCTTTCCGAGCGAATGGCTGTTGGTGTTGCGAATGTGTCGCCACCAATCCTGACATTGGTCTGGTTCCGGTGAAAAAAATGTACACGCCGGAAGCGGCGGGCTCCGACCCGCCGTGCCGTTGCGCGTGCTTTTGTCCTATCGCAGCAATTTCAGCGATCCCGTCAGCGATCTGACCCACTTCACGTCGCCGGCAAGACCGATGCCGTCGATCGTCTCCTGCGCGAGATCCCGTTCCGGAAATTGCGTCTCGTAGTCGGCATAGCTGTGCAGCGAACGCGCGAAGGCTGGAAACGGCACGACGACACGATCGTCTTCTTTCGGCAGTGCCTTCAGGAGCAGTGCACGGATCGTCGCGCCATCGGCCTGGAGGATCGGCACGGGCCGGTTGGAGCTGATGTCGATGGTGTTCTGCCTGCTGTCCGTCAGCCGCTGGTTACCGAGACCGGGCATCGCCGAGCCGATGCCGATGCAGATCGCGGCGATCGTGTTGGCGAGATGACCGGGTGTCAGTTCGGGATTGACGATGATGGCGAGGCGGGTGTCCTGAAGCACGTGGTCTGTTTCCTCTCTGTTTCTCAAAGGCTGGGTCGGCCGGGAGAATAGACCGTGTGGCGAGGCAGTATCTTTCTGATGTTGCGAGAAATTGCCAAGATGGGGTAGATTCATCCCGATAGAGCAGAAAATGAGATAGAAGATGCCCGCCACCCTGACACCCGCCGATGTAAAGATCCTGACCGCGCTGCAAAGTGACGGGCGCCTGAGCAACCAGGCGCTTTCGGAGGAGGTTGGCATGTCGACCTCGCCCTGCTGGCGGCGGGTACGGCAACTGGAGGACGACGGTGTCATCCAGGGCTACATGGCGGTACTCAATCGCCGGGAAATCGGCCTTGGGGTGCTCGCCTTCATCCGGGTAAAGATCGACAGCCATACGGAGGCGGAGGCGGACGCCTTCGCCGAGGAGGTGATGAAACTCGACAGCGTCGTTGCCTGCTACAGCATTGCCGGCGATGCGGATTTTCTCCTCCAGGTCGTCTCTGCCGATCTCGATTCCTATTCGGATTTTGCCATGAAGGTCGTGCGGCGCCTGCCGTGCATCAAGGAGATGCAGACGACCTTCGTGCTGAAGGAGATCAAGGCCTATGGCGGGCTGCCCCTGCGCGCCTCGGCCGGCCAGCGCTGACCCAAACGACGGTCAGGAGGCGGAGGCCTCAGCGGGTCTTCCCGGACCACCTGGACAAGGAAATCGAGAACGGTGCGCACGCGTAGCGGCACGTTTCTGCGCGAGGGATAGACGACGCTGATCGGCAGGCGCGCCGGCGGGAATGCCGGCATCACGTTGACCAAGCGGCCAGCCTCGATGTCCGGGCAGGCCAGGATATGGGAGAGGATCGCAAGGCCGTTGCCGGCGAGCACCGCGCGATGCACGGCCACGGCACTGTTGGCGACGAGCCGGGGCGCGATGCGCACGAAAACGTCGCCGGACCCGTCGGAAAACGTCCACTGGCGGCCGTCGCCGGCGCGGCTGTAGCAGATGCATTCATGCTTCCCGACGTCGTCGGGAATCTTTGGCGCGGGGCGCCGGTTCAGATAGTCGGGTGCCGCCACCAGAAACGCGGTCGTCCAGCCGATCCGCCGGCAGATCAGGCCGGCCTCCGACACCGGACCCAAGCGAACCTCCAGATCGATGCCCTCTCCAATCAGTTCCGATGGTTCCTCGCGAAACAACATCTCTACGGAAAGCCCCGGATGACGGGCGAGCAGGGCGGCCAGGCGATCGCTCAGATAGAGGCCGAGCGGCGCGGGCACGGTGAGCCGCACGCGGCCCGCCACGAGGCCGGCCTCGCCGCAGGAAGCCTCGTTCAGAGCATCGACCGCCTCGACAACTTTGAGCGCCATCGGGATCATGTGTTCCCCCTCGGCGGTCAGCGCCAGCGCATTCGTCGTCCGGTGCAGAAGACGCATGCTCAGGTGCTCCTCGAGTGCCGAGACCTGGCGTGATACCGCCGGCTGGGTCAGGCCGAGATCGTTGGCAGCCGCGGAAAACGAGCCGGTCTCCGCCACCCGCAGGAAGGCTCTGAGCGCAGAAACGATGTCCATCCGGCTTCCCCCAAACGTTTCGACATAAGCCTTATGCGCCGAGTTTACCCCCGGCGCGCTTTACTGTCCATCGATTAAGGATATCTTGTATCCATAAGGATAACAGATGTCCTTAATTAGGAGCAAAGCCATGACCCAGCGCCTCAACTACGCCCAGCAGTCACCCGAGTTCTTCAAGAAAATCTCCGACTTCAGCCACAGCCTGAAGGACAGCGTCATCGAGCAGACAATCCGCGATCTCGTCAATCTGCGGGCTTCGCAGATCAACGGCTGCGCGTTCTGCGTCGACATGCATGTGAAGGAGGCGAAGATCCACGGCGAGAGCGAATTGCGCCTCTACCACGTGGCAATCTGGCGGGAATCGAACCTGTTTGCGCCGCGCGAACGCGCAGCACTTGCCTGGACCGAGGTGCTGACGAAATTGCCCGAGGGCGGCGTTCCGGACGAGCTCTATGAGCGCGTGCGCGGCCAGCTTTCGGAAAAGGAGATCTCCGATCTGACCTTCTCCATCATGGCCATCAACGCCTGGAACCGCGTCAGCGTCGCGTTCAAGTCCGTGCCCGGCTCGGCCGACAAGCTCTATGGGCTCGACAAGGCCGGGCTCAACTGAGCCCGCAGCAACCGTCATGCACGGCGGCGCGATGGGCGCCGCCGATGGAGGATCCCATGAAAATCGTCATCATCGGCGGCACCGGCCTCATCGGTTCGAAGACGGTCGAACGCCTGCGCAAGCGCGGACACGAGGTGATTGCCGCCTCCCCGAACACCGGCGTCAATACGATCACGGAAGAGGGGCTCACCGAAGCGCTCAGCGGCTGCGAGGTCGTCGTCGACCTCGCCAACTCCCCCTCGTTCGAGGACAGGGCGGTGCTCGAATTCTTCGAGACGTCGGGCCGCAATCTGCTTGCCGCCGAAAAGGCTGCCGGCGTCAAACACCATATCGCGCTTTCCGTGGTCGGAACCGAGCGGCTGCAGGAAAGCGGCTACTTCCGCGGCAAGCTTGCGCAGGAAAAGCTGATCGAGGCCGGTGGCATCCCCTACACGATCGTGCACTCGACCCAGTTCATGGAGTTCCTGAGCGGGATCGCGTAATCGGGAACCGTCGGCGACCTCGTGCGTCTGTCGCCGGCCTATGTGCAGCCGATCGCGTCAGACGATGTTGCCGATGCCATGACCGACGTGGCGCTCGCCGATCCCGTCAACGGCACGATCGAGATTGCGGGTCCGGAGCGCTCGCGCCTCAGCGATCTCGTCGCCCGCTATCTCAGGGCGATGGGCGACAATCGCAAGGTCGAGCCGGACCGGGAGGCGCGCTATTTCGGCGCTCTGCTCGAGGACGGCTCGCTTGTTTCCGACAACAATCCCCGCCTCGGCCGCATCACCTTCGAAGAGTGGTTCGCAACGGCACCCCGCAAGTAACCGAACCGGAGGCGCGCGCGTCGCGCATCTCCCTCATCTGAAAGGATTTTCGACATGATCAAGTCTCTCCTCACCACCCTCGCCGTTACCGCAACCCTGTTCGGGACCGCCGTCGCCGGTGACGCTGCCAAGGTGACGCTCGTCTATGAGCATGAATTGCCGAACGTTCCGGGCAAGAGCATTAAGGGCGTTCTGGTGGAATATGGGCCTGGCGGCTCGTCCGATGCGCACACCCATGCGAGCACGGCCTTCATCTATGCGACGGTGCTCGAAGGCTCGATCCTCAGCCAGGTCAATGATGGTCCAGTCAAGGAATACAAGGCCGGCGAGAGCTTCTCCGAGATGCCGGGCGACCGTCACGGCGTCAGCGCCAACGGCAGCAAGACCGCGCCCGCCAAGCTGCTGGCGGTCTTCGTCGTCGACACCGCCGAAAAGGAACTGACCTTTCCGATGACGAAGTGACGCCATGCCAAGGGCCGACTGCCGATCGCGCAGCCGGCCCTTCTTTCGGCCCAACCGTTGGGGCCGGCCAAGTTTGCCGAGCATCTGCCGGCGCAGGCCTATCTCTACGCTTCGCCTGCTGAAACCGCGGCCGGCGCCGCTCATCCGGCGCGTTCTAGCACCCAGGCAAAGCTTCGCTTCGAGAGATCGGCGGGAATTTCCTTCGAGAGGATTTCCATCAGGTCGGACAGGCGCACGCTTCGCAGCTTGTCGCGCCAGGCTTCGTCCGCCTCCCACATGATGCGCGCCACCGCACAGGGGGTCTCGTCGCAGTAACCAGGCGCCCGACAGGGATTGTTGGCCCGGATATTGGTACAGACGAAGGTGCGCGACCGGCCTTCGACCGCCTCGACGATATCGAGGAAAGTCAGTTCCGCCGGCGCTTTCGCCAGCCGGTAGCCTCCCGAAGGACCGAGGGTCGTGTGGACGAGGCCCGCCTGTGACAGGCTCTGCAGCGCCTTCGACAGATACTCCTTCGGAAGTCCGTGGAATTCGGCCAGCGCCTTGGTCGATAGGTAGCGGCCCTCGGGCAGGCCGGCGAGAATGGCGCAACAGTGCAACGCCCATTCGACTTGGCTCTTAAGGATCATACGCTCTAACGATCTTTTTTTCGTCCGGCAGATGCCGCCCGCATCTATTAAGGACAAAAAATATCCCTATTTTTTCCCTGTGTAAACAGCGCCGTCATGTGCAACAGGAGGGATCATGGTCGTTGTCGTCGGTTTTCTGCTTGTTCTCAGCATCCTGCTGCCGCTTGCCTTCATCTGGCGACTGTGGCGGCTGAATGAACCGACGCGGCTTGGCTGGCTGCTGGCGCTTGCAGAGACCGTCGTGCTGCTCACCCTGATCGGACTTCTCAACCGCTGGGACATCGCCGGCTTCTGGACCCGGGCGGCGCTGGCCGCGCTCGCGGTCGCGGCGTCTTTGGTTTCGTTGCCCCGACATTGGCGCCGGCCCTGGCTGTCGCTGGATCGCGGAGCATTGGCGCGCAGCCTGGTGCCGACCGTAGCCTCTCTTTTCGTCTTCGGTGCAGCACTCGCCTATGTCGCCTGGGGCATCGGCTCGCAGCACGGTCCGCGCGGGCTATCGTTTCCGCTGGCCGGTGGTCGCTTCGTCGTCGCTCAGGGCGGCGGCATCGGCGTGCTCAATCATCACAGCGATCACCCGGTGCAACGGCATGCCCTCGACATCACGGCGATCGGCGACGCCGGCTTCCGGGCGTTCGGCCTGCTACCTAGGGATCCCGCTGACTATGCCATCTTCGGCAAGACCGTCGTCAGCCCGTGCGAGGGAGAGATCGTCGCGGCAGTGGATGGGCTGCCCGACCTGCCCCCGCCCGAGGCGGATCGGGGCAACCCGGCTGGAAACCACGTGATCGTTGCCTGCGACGGCATGCGGGTGGAACTGGCGCATCTGCGCAAGGGGAGCGTGACCGCCTTGATCGGGGCGCGGGTTCTCGCCGGCGATCCGATCGGCGCTGTCGGCAACTCTGGCAACAGCACGGAGCCGCATCTGCACATTCATGCCGTCGATGCCGGATCCGGAAAGGCTGTTCAACTGTCCTTCGACGGGCGTGTTCCTTCCCGCAACGCGCAATTCGCCAGGTGAGAACCGATGCGTGGTTGAGCGGGCGGTGCTTTACACGTTCGATCTGAACGGCCAAAGATAGGCCGCTCACGGGAGGAGCTCGTTCATGGACATCAGCACCATGGCTGCCTTTGCGGCCGTCACCTTCATCGCGGTGGTCACGCCCGGCCCGGACGTGATCCTGGCGATGGCCAATGGCTCTCGTTTCGGCATGAAAAAGGCGGTTGCCGGGATGATCGGCGTGCTCCTTTCCGACTTCTTCCTGATCGCCGCCGTGGCAGCCGGCCTCGGCGCCATCCTTGCCGCGTCGGAGTTCTGGTTCTCGGTCGTCAAATATGCGGGTGCCGGCTATCTCGCCTGGCTCGGCTACAAGATGCTTCGGCCCGGTAGAGCCGAGAAAGCGGAAACGCAAGGCGCCGAAAACGGCGATCTCGTTCGCACGGAATCCGCGCTTGCGATCTGCCGCCACAGCATGATCGTGGCCATCACCAACCCCTAGGCCTACCTGTTCTTCTCCGCACTGCTGCCGCAGTTCATCAACCCGGCCGCGCCGCAACTGCCGCAGTTCCTGGCGCTTACCGCCGTGTTCACCGTCGTCGAGTTTGCCGTCATGTTCGGTTACGCTCTTGTCGGCTTCAAGACGACGCAGTTTGCCGCCTCGTCGATGCGGCGCTGGATGGAACGAGGCTGCGGCGGCGCCTTGCTTGTCTCGGCTGCCTCGCTCGCGCTGGTAAAGCGCGTCAACGGATAGGCGGCGGGTCGCGATAGCGGGGTGCCCGGCCGATCGTTCGTTTTCGGGATGCGGAAGGTTCAGGAGCCGGTGGGCCGCCGTGTCGCAGCACTGCTTCTGGCAGGGCTTAATGATAGAAGCGTCGCCGCCGTTTCGGCGGGTGCGATCGAGCCCGCTGCAAACTGCGGCACGCCCGACGGATCTTCCGACCAAACGCTGTTTCTGCCGGCGGCCTTCGCGGCATAAAGCGCGGCGTCGGCGGCGGAAATGATCGCGTGCACATCCTTTTGCCGGTCGGCAAAGGCAATGCCGATGCTGACCGTTGCCGACAGCACGCCCTTGGTCGTGCTCAGCCGGCGCGCTTCGAGCGCGGTGCGAATGCTGTCGGCAATGGCGATCGCGTCGGCGCGATCCGCCTGCGGGAGGCAGGCGGCGAATTCTTCCCCGCCCATGCGCGCGATCAGGGCGTCACGCGGCACGGCCTTCGAGAGGATCCCGGCAAATTCCACGAGCACCTGGTCGCCCACCGCATGGCCGTAGCGATCGTTGATCACCTTGAAGTGGTCTATGTCGAGATAGAGCAGTGCTCCCTTGGCCGGTTGCGTGGCGAGATGGGTCTCCAGCTGCGCAAGGAACGAACGGCGGTTCGGCACACCCGTCAGCGCGTCGGTCTCCGAGGCGAGCTTGTAGCGTTGCTGGGTTCGCTCCTTGACCATGGCGAAGAAGGCGAAGCCACCGGCGAGGCTGTGAAAAAACAGCTCGAAGGTCAGCAACTGGTACCAGAGCGGCTGCGAAGTTCCCGCGGCCGTGTTGCCGGCGAGCGGCCAGATCAGGATCAGCGGGATGCGGGCGAGATAGAGCAGGCCATGGGTGGCGAACACGAAGGCGACGATGTAGGAGCTCGGGAGCTTGCGGAAATTCTCCGAGCGGAAGATCTCGTGCGCGATCAGCGCCGAATAGGCGAAGATCAGGATCGAGTAGAGCACGATCCGGCTTGTGACGCTCTCGCGAACATAGTCTGAAGAATAGGTGACGACGATCCACAGGAGCGGCCCGACGAGCGCGGAGGCGATCTTGAGCGGCTGATTGTCAAAGGCGCGCAAGCCCAGCCAGATCATCGCGAGCCCCAGCACCGCGAGCGCGTTGCCGAGCGAGATGGTGATGAAGTTGTAGCCGTCGCCGCGCAGCGTCAACAGGACGAAGCCGACTGCGCCGATGGCGAAGGCCAAGGACCACAGAAGCAGTTCGAGGCTTTTGCGCTCCTGCCGCCAGGCAAAACCGAAGAAAGCGGCGAAGATCACCAGCGTTACGAACGAACTGAGCATGATCGTCGGGGTATGCAGGATGTCCACCATCGTCTCCTGATGTTCGCGCGAAACCATGCCCGACAAGCGTAAAGCTTTCGCAAATGACGGCATTTGGTGGCGTGCGCGGCTCCGGGCAATCTGTGCCAAAACGGCGGTCGCGTACGCAGGAAACGGGTTGAATTCGGCGGCGTCCTGCACGATTTTTGAGGGAGGCGTACAAGTGGAGGCGAGGCCGATGGGTCAGGCGATGCATCGTTATTTCATCTTTGAGACCGCGGCCGGTTTCTGCGGCATCGCCTGGAACGATGTCGGCATCACGCGCTTTCAACTGCCGACCGGCACGCTAGAGGCGACCGAGCGGCTGTTGCTGCGGCGGCTGCCTTCCAGCGAGGCGTCGGAGCCGACGCCGGTAATCCGGGCGGCGGTGGAAGCCGTGCGGCACTACTTCGAGGGCAGGGAGGTCGATTTCTCCGGCTTCGCGGTGGATCTGCAAGGCCAGGATGAATTTTTCCTGCGCATCTATGCGGCCGCGCGGGCGCTGCGCTGGGGCCAGACCACGACCTATGGCGCGCTTGCCAAGGAACTGGGCGTCGGGCCGGAAGCAGCACGCGATGTTGGCCAGGCCATGGCGAAGAACCCGGTATCGCTGATCATCCCCTGCCACCGGGTGCTGGCCGCCGGCGGCAAGATCGGCGGGTTTTCAGCGCCGGGCGGTTCGACCACCAAGACGCGCATGCTCGAACTGGAAGGCGTCCATTTGGAGGAGCAACAGGCCAAGCCCGCACAGCAGTCTTTCGGCTTCTGAGGTGAGGCTGCTCCAGCGCGTGGCGCCTAAAGCCTGTCGCGTCACAAAGGATTCACACGCCAGACTGTAAGCTCTTGTTTTTATGCGTCTCGTTGCCGCAAAACCGATGCACAGTTTTGCGCGACATGCATTAGCCTTTGGAGCGCTGCTCGGCCTCGCGTGCGTAAACCGCGAGGAAGGCCTTCCCCATCAGCGAATTCTCGTTCTCGATGCTCTTTCGCAGGACCGCGGCCCGAATTGCCTGAATGGCCCGGTCGTCGGGTGCGGCTGCGCTGGCGAATTCCACGAGTTGCACCGCGAGGCGAAAATTCCCAGCCTCCGATAGGTGCGTGGCCCGCTCCGCAAGCTTTTCGGCGCCGCCGGCAAGAGCGGCCAGTTCCGATGCGAGATCGGCAGTCCTCGGCGGCTTGAGATGGGCCGCGTCACCATCGAACCAGCCGGCATAGAAGTGATAGATGCCGCGGACGAGGAATTCCGGGTCGTCGTATTTCGCTGCCAGATAGGGCTTGCCCAGATATGCCTCGGGCACCTTCACCGCATGCAGAACCGCGTCGAGGCTGGCGCCCCTGTTGAGGAGCGCGAGCGTTTCACGCACGAGATGCTCGAGCGCCTCTGCCCCGTGGCGCAGCATCTCGGCCGCGCGCTCTTCGCCAAAGACGACCGGACCGTGACCGGGAATGAGGACCGCCGGAGCGAGCGCCTCCATCCGCCGAAGTGCCGTCGCCCAATCGGCTGCATAACGCTGCACCTTGCGCGGATTGCCGGCGTTCGGAAACACCCAGATGACGAAATCGCCGCTCGCAAGGACACGTCGTTCCGGTAGCCAGACGAACGTGGCATCGTCGGTTTCGCCTCTGCCGTGAAAAAGTTCGATCCGCTCGCCACCGACGGACAGTGACAGGGTATCGTCATAGACCGCGTCCGGTCGCCGCTGACCGATTGGGTAGATGTAGCCCGGTTTGTTGAACTGCTGGCTCTGCGCGATGCTGTTGTAGCCATGCGAAGCCTCGTAGCGCTCCATCCGCCGCTTCACGTTGCGGTGGGCGACGATCCGCGGGCGCGCTAGCCCACGCGCATCCGCTTCCTGGTCGATGACCGTGATCCCGCTGGTATGGTCGATATGGCCATGCGTGAAGATGACGGTGTGTATGGGGCTGTCGTCCCAGGAGCGTATGACGTCGAGGGTCTGCTTTGCCGTTTCCGGCTTCGCGGTGTCGATTAGGACCAGACCTTCGCTGGTACGGATGGCCGTCACGCTGCCGCAGAAGTAGGTCGTGTGGACGGTGATGATGTTGTCGGCGACATGGGTGATGGCGCCGTGCGAGACCGCGGCGGTCCATTCTTCCATCTGAGCCGTGCCGTCCCACAGACGCTCGAACAACGGGTCGTGTCTCATGGTCTTTCTGTCCTCGAAGCAATCGCCGACAGCTTTAGCATTGCCGGCCGTGGTTGGAAGCCGGCACGTGTGGTCTTGTGGACATGCCTCAGGTTTTGGGCTGCATCATCTGAGACGCTCGCTCATTGAAGAAGCTTGAACAGCTTTCCCAAAGTGCCGCTGTCCTGTGCCGGTTGCTCGGCTTCTGCAGCGGGTTGCTGCTCCGGCTGCGGCGTTTCCGGCGCCGGCTGTTCGGCAGCCGTGTCGGGCGGAGCTTGCCCATCGACGGGCGGTGCCGCCTCGGGCTCGGTGCCGCCACCGCCGATGATCTGCTCGATGGAGAGCTCGCTGCCTTCGTCCTTCGGCTGCTTGCCGATCGCACCGCTGAGGATGTCGCGAAGCTTTCCTCCCTTGCCGTCCCCGGACAGAAGCTCATCGAGCCCCAGCTTGCCGGTCGGCAATCCGAGCTTCTTCAAGGTCGAAAGCGCGGCATCGGGGTTTTTCAGAAGGCCCGAAAGGTCGGGATAGATGCGCGGAGCGGCAAACGACCCTTCGATGACGACGGGCACGCCGATGCCTTCGGTGGCGATGTCGGCACCCTGGCCCTGCAAGGATGCGACCACGCGGGGATCGAGGCGGAAGTTCAACTGGTCCTCCGGCAGGTTTGCCTCGCCTTTGCCGCTCATCCGCACGAGGGGGCCGACGAGCTTGATGTCGTCGGTGCGCGCAACGCCGTTCTCGATGGCAAAGGATGCCCCGAGTTCGGTAAAGCCGGTCGCCTTGTTGTCGTTCTGCTTGAAGCCGGAGGACATCAGGCCGACGAGATTGTTGTAGACGTCGGCAACGTCGATCCCGCGAATGGCGCCGTCGGAGAAACGGACCTCAGCCGTGCCCTTGAGCGATCGCTTGAGCGTGCTGGTCGTGCCGCCGGCGCCTGCAATGTCGAACGTCGTCTGCAGCGCGCCTTCGAGATGCTTGAAGTTTGCAAGGTCGGTGAGCAGTGGTGCGGCCGAGGCGCCCGATATCGAGGCCTTCACGGCGATAGACGGCTCCGTGCCGGATCCGTCGGCGGTCAGGCTCGCGGCCACCTGGCCGCCATAGAAGGGGCTATCCGGAATGTCGAGGTTCGCGATGCCCTCGGAGATCTTCAGGGAAGTTGCGACCGGCCCGACGACGACGCGGCCGTAGGCGAGTTTTTCGGCATCGACCTTGATGGAGGCATCGATGGAGCGAAGTGCGGACAGATCCAGCGGACCATCCGGGGCAGGGCCACCACTCGCTTTGCTTTTGGCCTTCGCCTGCGGCGCGGCCGAAGGCGCGCCGGCCAACCGCGCGAGGTCTAGTTCCTTGAAATGGAGCGCGCTCGAAATTTTGAGCGGTGTCCCGAGTTCGACCGCGCCATTGCCGCTTCCTTCGACCCCGTTGACCGAGAGCGTGGCCTTCTGGAATGCGACGCCCGCAGCGCTTGCCTTCACGTCGCCATTGAAGGCGAATTGCGTGATGCCGCCCGCGTCGGCCTGACCGATCCAGGCAAGAAGCGCTCGCAGGTCTGCGGCCGCGAAGTTCAGCTTGCCGGCGTAGCTGCCCGCAAGCGCCGCCTTGCCATCCAGCGCAAGCGTCGCTTCCTTCGTGCGCAGGTCGAGCTTCAGCGGGATGTCGCCCGCACGGGCATTGGCGTCCATGAGCAGGTCGCGGACCGGTAGGGTAAGATCGATCTCGGCCGGTTTGCCCCGCCACTCAAGGCTGCCCGCAAGACGCATTGGCTTGGCCAGGCCCTCGATCTTGAGGGCGAGTTTCTTTGCCTTCACCTCGGCCATGGCCGGATCGGCGATGCCGGGAATGACGATGGTCGCGTCACGCAGGCTTGCGCCGCCGGTCACGTTGATCGTCTTGCGCACAGAGTTCGCGCTCAGTCCGCGAAACGCGAAGGCCGTGTCCATCGTCACGGTTCCCGACAGCGGTACCGATTGGCCGACCAGAGCCGCGAGTTTGGAAACGTCGAGCCCGTTGCTGACGACGCGGCCCTGGAAAATCGGCTCGGCGGCGCCGACGTCGGCGGCGAGATCGGCGGCAACACTGCCGGCGTCGATGCCGAGATGCTCGAGCCGCCCGGTCAACTGCCCGTCCTTGAGGGTCGCCGTCAGCGCGACGTCGGATGCGGAAATGTCACCAACGGCAAGGGCGCCGACATTGACGCTGATATCGGCGTCAAAACCGGCCAGCGCCTGCAGGCCTGCAGCTGCCTTGGCCTTGTCCGTCCGGCCTGCCGGTTCCTCGGGCTGCGAGGAGGATGCGGCCGTCTCGCCGTCATCGAGAAATGCGCTCAGATCCAGCCGCTCGGCGTTGAGGTCGGCGAGGAACCGCGGGCGGCTGCCCGGCACGAACAGCGCGTCGAGTCCGAGCGCTTCGTCGCCGATCGTAAGCTTGCCGCCGCGGATCTGGTAACCGCCATTGGCATTCAGCGCTACCTGGCCGCTGGCAGTCAGTTCGGTGAGCCCGGCCGCAAGCTGGGGCTCGGCCTCCAGGGAAAGGCTGAGTTCGGCAGGCTTGTGCTCGAGCAGCGGACGCAAAGGCGAAACGGCAAGCGTGACATCGTAGCGCCGGCCATCGACGCCGGCGCCGGCCGAGAGCGACAATTCGCCATCGATATCCGGAACGGCGAGCGTAAGATCGAGATCGCTGACGACGTCGACCGAACCGCCGGCGCCCTCCTGCCGCAGCGTTCCCTCGCTGATCGAGATCTTGTCGATGGCGCTTTTCTCGAGGAAGGCGACGAGGGCGGCGAGCGGATCGCGCGTTTCGCCCGTGCTCGCCTGTCCCGCCTCAGCCCCCCCGTCTTGCGCAACCGCTGCGGCCTCTGCCTTCGGCCGCAGCGCCACGACAGGGCGTACAAGCCTTACTTCCCTCACGTGCAGGCGGTCGGACCATAGCGAGGAGAGCGTCACGGAGCCCGCGACTTCGCCGATCTCGGCGGTCATGCCGTCGGCATCGAGCGAGACGTTTTCGGCCACCACCGCCAGATGCGGGACGACGGAAAGTCTGACCGGGCCGTTGAGCGCGATCGCGCTGCCGGTCGCGTTCGAGAGTTGCCGTCCCAGTTCGGCGCGCATCCAGTCGCTCGAAACGAAGCTGGGCAGGATCATGACTGAAACGACAGCGAGGACGCCGAGCGCCAGCAGGCAAAGAAAGAAACGCCGCATGTTTCCCCTCGTTGCGAAAGCGATTGATTCGGTATCGTTTTCCAGCGCGCGCCGTTTTGCAACTCCTGGGGCGATCTGCCTTCTCGTCGTACGGTTGCGCTATCGCGCGCCGACACCCTTTCCGGCGATGGCTGCATCGCCCATCTCGACGGCTGTACTCTCGGCCACGGCTGCCGGAGCGGCAACCGCGCGCGGACGATGCACGAGCGTGACCAGCACGAACGACAGGATCATCAGCAGATACCAGGCGCCGAGCTTTTGCACGGAGACCAGCGTCCAGCCGGCATGCTGCGAGGGATAGATCCAGGCCCGCGACCAAGTGCCGATGTTTTCGGCGAACCAGATGAAGAGGGCGACCAGCAGGAAGCCCACGAGCAGCGGCATGCGGTGGCGAAAGCGGAAGACGCGATAATGCACCGTGGTGCGAAGGAAGAGGATCGCGGTCAATCCGAACAGCGCGTAGCGAAGGTCGATGATGTAGTGGTGGCTGAAGAAGTTGACATAGATGGCAAGGGCCAAAAGCAGGGTCGCGATGAGCGGCGGATAGTTGCTGTAGCGCATGTCGAGAATGCGGGTCACGCGCGCCAGATAGGAGCCGACGGCGGCATACATGAAGCCCGAAAACAAAGGCACGCCGCCGATGCGGAAGAAGCTTGGCTCCGGATAGATCCAGGAGCCGACGGAGGTCTTGAAGATTTCCATCAGCGTGCCGACGACGTGGAAGATCAGGATGACCTTGGCCTCGGCGATGGTCTCGAGCTTGAAGACGAGCAGTGAGATCTGGATGGCGATGGCGCTCAGGAACAGGAAGTCGTAGCGGGCGAGACCACTACCTTCGGGCCAGTAGAATTTCGTTGCCAGCATCAGGGCCAGCATCGCGCCGCCGAAGAGGCAGGCGAAGGCCTGCTTGATGCCGAACACCAGAAATTCGGTCAGGCCGCCAAGGAAGCCGCTTGCCGGAAGCCGGTCGAGCACGCCATGCGCCGCAGCGTCGATGCGCGCCTCAAGGCTCGTAAACCGCCTCTCCTCGGGTTGTCCAACCATCCGCATCGCCTCCTTTTGCCGTCGCTGCTGCGATGGCCTGACAATGCGGTTGAATTGTGGATGGCTGGAAACCGGGCCGTGTGGAGGTGGCTGCCGCGCATCCGCCACCAGCGGCGGCAGCAGGATTGCGGCATGCCGTCGTCTGCGCTCGTGGCGGGTGATCAGCGCGGGAAGGCGTAGCGGTCGACGATCGCCCAGATTTCCCGGTTGACCTCCTGCAGCTGCTCGATCACCTCGTTGATCCGCGCGATCTCCGCCTCGTTGATCTGCTCGATCTTGCCGTACTTGATCGTGTCCTTGCTGTCGAAGATCGCCATCAGTTGCGTGCTCGCCTGATCGCCGGTTTCGTCGAAGGAATAGATGCAGTGGCTGTACTTGTTGCGGAGTTTTGCCTGCCGGCCAAGCTGTTGGGTAATCGAAAGAATTTCCTGCCGCTGCGCGGCAGGCGTCTTTCCCATCTTGGTCAGCCGCTCGACGAGTTCGATGCGGGCCCGCGTCGTGTTCAGCGTCAGGAAGATGACGATCGCGGTTTCCTTGTCGACCCGGGCGAGGCCGGCGATGAGGTAGATGAGCAAACTCTCCGTGTTCGTCCACGTGTAGTTGAGTTGTCCGATTAAGAGGAGGATTTCGTGAAATCTTGCCATGGGCCTTCCAGTGCTCGCCGGTTGCCAAATGCCACACCACTGCTCGTCAGAATACTGCATTCCTGCGTCCAGTAAATTCGTTCCGACGATGGTCGCGCAGGCCCGGAAATGCGGCGCTCGGGCCCTCTCCGGCGCGTGGCCAGCCGTCGGGTGACGGCCATATTTTGCCTAGCCCACGGGTGAAGGTTTCTGCGTCTCGTCGCTAGCCCGCGAAGGTTAGCCCGAACTGACAACTTACAATGCGTGTCGGTTTTAGACAGAGTCTCCTCTGCAACCGGCGAGCAGGACGCACTCAGGCCCCCTTTGGGCAAGCTCTGCATCGAATGGAATACCCAGTTGGGAACCTGTTCCGGTCCTCTCGACCAAGTAAGGGGAGAGGCAACAAAAGCGATCAAAGTATCGACAGATGGGCGACTAGGCGCCCGGAGGAAAACACCGTTACTGAGTTCAACAAGTCCAACACGTAGCCCGCGCATGGCCCAAATCCGCGTAAGAGAAGAATGCGGCTCGGCTGTCGCGGCCTCAACTCGAGGTAATCGTCATGAGTAAGGACAAGAATATCCTGTGGCCATGGGATGACAGCCAGTCTCAAGATCAAGACCAGGGACAAGGACAGGGCCAGGGTCAGGGACAATTGCAGGCGGAGCTGCAAGGCCAGCTTCAGGGACAGGGACAAGGCCAGGGCCAGGGGCAAGACCAGGGACAGGGCCAGGACCAAGGTCAGGGCCAGGATCAGGGACAATCGCAGTACAGCGAGTCCTACAACGGCAATCTCAACGGCAACGGCAACCTCAATGGTAACGGCAACGCCAATGCCAACGGGAACGGCAACCTGAACGGCAACGGCAATGCCAACCTGAACGGCAATGGCAACGCCAACCTGAACGGCAATGGCAACGCCAACCTCAATGCCAACCTCAACGAAAACAGCACCCATGTCGACGTCGACAGCAAGACGACCGTCGACGTGGACGTCGATCTCGACCTGAGCGGCTACAAGCCGTCCGACGACGACTTTGCCGATATCGACAACTCCTCGATCCACGGCATGGCGAACACGAGCTTCAAGGACATCCTGAACGGCTCGATGAACGGCAACAGCAACGTTGCCAACGTGTTCAGCCAGAACGCCATCATGTCGGATGACGACAGCGCCTCTGACATCAACAACAGCGGCACGCTTAACCAGAACGGCAACGCCAATGCCGGCGACGCCCGCTCGGGCGACGGCATTCAGGCCGGCGCAGACGGTGGTGAAGGCGGAAGCAAGGCCTATGCCAACGGTGGCGACGGCGGCGATGGCGGCCATAGCGTTGGTGGCTTCGCGGGCGCTGGCGACGGCGATGGCGGCGACGCAGACAACAATGCCGATGCGACCGGCGGTGCCGGCCTTGGCGGCATTGCAGCCAGTGTTGGCGTTGGCGGCGGCAGCTCCAGCGGTGACGCAAATGGCGGTACGGCGACAGCCGGTGCCGGTGGTGCCGGTGGTGCCGGCCTCGGCGTCGGCCTCGGTCTCGGTGTCGGCCTTGGTGTCGGCGCGGCAGCCGGCGGCGACGGCGGCAGCAATGGTGCCGGCAACGGTGGCACAAGTGGCGACGTCACGAGCGGCCCGGCAGGATCTTCGGATGCAGGTGACGGCGGCGATGCCGGCGGCTTCATCCTTCCAATCCTGAACCTCGGTGGCGACGGTGGCGACAGCAACGGTGGCAACAGCGTAGCGGTTGGCGATACCGGCAGTGCTGACGGTGGTGATGCCGGCGATGCCGGCGACGGCGGCGGCGCTTTGGGTGCTGGTCTTGGCGCGGGTGCTGGCTTCGGCGCCGGTGCAGGCGTCGGCGGTGCCGGCGGCGGTGGTGGCGATGCCTATGCCGGTGGCGGCTCTACGGGTGACTCGACCGGTGGTGACGGTACCGGTGGTGCAGCGACCGGTGGTCACGGCCTCGGCGGCCTCGCGCTCACGGGTTCGTGGGCAGCCGGCGGCGACGGTGGCGATGCCTACGGTGGCCATGCACTCGGTGGTGCCGGCGGTGCCGGCGGCGCGGGTGGCTTCGCGACGAACGGTGATGGCGGTGCGGGTGGCAGCGCCGGCATGTGGGGCTCGTACAATGGTGACGACAGCTTCGTCGAAGGGCTCTCCTCGGCTTCGGCAGACGCAGTTATCGACACCAACGCCTTCAACCAGCAGATCGTGCTCGGCGCGAACCTGCAGGGCAACACGATCGACATGACGGTCGTCGGTGGTGATTACACGACCACTGCCGTCGGCGACGACGACAACACCTGATCGGTGAGGGGGCGTCGATCCGCGTCTCGCGGGATCGACCCGAGAATGACTGCGCGGGAAGCTCTCGCGCAGTCAGGCACGACCCGCCAAGCCGGCGGGGACTGCCGACGACAAGAGGAGGGCCTGACCTTGTATTCCGCAAAGATCACCGAGGCCATTGCCCATTTCATCGGTCTCTTCGAACTCTCTACCGAAGAGGCGCGTCTGCGTGAAATCCATGAGAAGTTCGACCCGGATCGCGACGTCCACAAGGATCCGAAGGAGCTCGTTTCTGCGCCGGTCAAGGTGCACGCACCTTACGATCTCGACGACTTCAACCCCGACGTCCCGTACAAGCCGGTCGGACCGGACATCTTCATGCCGATACCGGACGGCTATGCTGGGGTGTCCTTCCCCGAATACCCGATTTTTGGCGGCTCCCTTGGCCGCGCCAGCTCGGAAGCCTTCCTGCAGGGCGCATCGCCGAGATCGGCCTCGCAGGTGGTCGAGCCGCACATCAACCCGCCGGGCTCGGTGGTGGTCTACAGCAACCAGACCGCCGAGCTTTCGGACAATGATTTCGTCAGTGTCGGCGGGCATGGCCTGAAGTCCGGCCTGCAGATCGACAACAGCGCGACGATGGCCGAGCTCATCGACGCGACGCAGAGTATTTCGCTGCTCGGCGAGACGGATGTCGCCGGCTCCAGTGACGCGATCGCCAGCCTCGTTGTCGGCACGGCCGAGAGGCTTGAGGCATTCTCCACCGGCGGCGAAGCGGAGGCCGGGGGGCTGAGCGTCACCCATTTTTCAGCCAGGGCCAGCACGCTCGAAGGCATCTATGTGAACGGCGTGATCGTTGAGGAAGCGCCGGTTCTCAAGGATCACCTGCCGGACCCGGACGAGGCTTCCGATGCGCCGGACGAGCCCGAACTGTCGAACGACGGGGTCGAAGTCGAGGGCGGCATCGCCTATGGCGAGGGTGCCGTCGCGGTCGACACTTCGGTCGAGCTGGAAGCGGGCAGCAACACGCTGGTCAACTCCGTCGTCATCACCAGCGACTGGCTGCAGGCCGAAGTGCTGGCGGTGGCCGGCGACCACGTCGAACTCAACGCGATCGTTCAGGTCAACACCCACTATGACAGCGACCTCGTCAGTTCCGCGCTGAGCGGCAACAATATTGAGCAGCATGCTACCCAGGCGTTCAACATCGCCATGTTCAAACATGTCGAGCCGGCGCAGACGACGCATGCCGACACCGCCGACTTCCCCAAGGTCTGGGCCATCACCGAGGTCAAGGGCGACCTGATGATGGTCAACTGGCTCCAGCAGTTCACTTTCATGTCGGACCAGGACACGGCGATCCTCGCGGCTTCGGGCTCGAAGCTTTCGATCGTCGGTGGCGACAACACGGCGGCCAACCAGATATCGCTGCTGGAGCTCGGATACCGCTTTGACCTGATCTTCGTCGGCGGCAGCGTCTTCGACGCCAACATCATCCAGCAGACGAACATCCTGCTCGACAACGATCTGATCGGTGCCGTCGGCGGCTTTCACACCAGCGGCGCCGGTTCGGTCTCGACCGGCGGAAACCTGCTTTGGAACTATGCCGGAATCGTCGAAGCTGGCAGTGCAGGCCCGGTCAATCCGATGTCGGACGGTTACCTGTCCGCGCTGCAGGATCTGTCGGAAGGCAAGAAGCCGTCGGGCGACGACTTTCTGCATGATCCCGCCTTTGCCGGGCTGAATGGCCTGAGGGTGCTCTACATTTCCGGCGACCTCATCAGCCTCAACTACATCCAGCAGACCAACATTCTCGGCGACAGCGATCAGGTGACGCTGGCGATGAACGCGCTCGAGGCGCGCCCGGACGCGGACTGGACCATTTCCACGGGCTCGAATGCTCTGCTGAACTATGCCGGGATCGTCGATGTCGATACGGGCAAGACGATCTATGCCGGCGGCGGCGCCTATTCGGACGAGGTGCTCATCCAGGCGGAGCTGGTCAAGAACGATCCCTATCTCGGTAGTCAGAACCCGGATGCGCTGGTCAGCGAAGCGGTCGTCTTTCTCGGCGACGACATGCTCACTCCGGATTTCGGCCACCAGCCGCAGGATCAGATCTCGCCGAGCCATGGGCACGGCATCGATACGGCCAGTGCCGACCCCATGCACAGCATGGTCGCCTGATGGGAGTGCGGGAGGATAGTCATGACCGACCGCACCAATCCGTCTCGGCCAGTGTCTGCCGAAACCGGCGCCGATGCCGCTTCGCGTGCGGAGGAAAACGGAACACGGCCGGAAGCATCCGGCGCCGACGCCGCGCGACGGCAGTTTCTGCGCAAGCTCAATCATCAGGAACACGTTCTGGACCGTGCTGTTAGGGAGATCGACGGGGTGGCGGACCAAATAAGAAGAGTGGCGGCAAACGGCGCCGGCGAGGATGGCAACTGGACCCCTTCACCCGTTTCGCCTCTTCCCGGATCGGGCGTTGCCGCAAGGCCGGTACAGATCACCGGTCCGACACCCGGCCTCGCACCGGCGCGCGCTGCTGCACCGGCCGCACCGATCGGGGTCGCGCAGGCGTCACGCGCACAGATGGGAACGCCACGGGCGGATGCCGCTGAGACGGTCAACGTCACGTCGCGGCCGTGGCCTCCAAAGACCGAGCCCGTGGCCAGACCCGAGCCGGCTCTGCGCGGCGAGGCGACGGTCGAGCGCCGCCCGTTGCAGGAGGAACCAAAGCCGGAACCCTGCATCGAAAAGCCGGTCGGAAAACCGGTTGCCTGGCCGACCGCGGAGATGAAGGAGAGATATTCGCCTTCGGGCATGGTGGTGATCGAAGCCGACCGTGGGCCGATCAAGGCCGAGCCGCGGTCGCCCGACAAAGGTGGCGGATCGTCCGACAAGGGCGGCGGCGGAGGCGGTGGAGGGGGCGTGTTCCACAAGCGCCTTGGCCCGGTCGATTTTTCGGCGAGCCTCAGCGCTGGTCTCAAGGCGATCCGGCAGAACCTGATGATCGTCATGCTGTTTACGATCGTCACCAACATCCTCGTGCTTTCGATCCCTGTCTATCTGTTCCAGATTTCGGACCGGGTGCTGACCAGCCGCTCCGTCGACACGCTGGTGATGCTGACGGCGATCATCGTCGGCGCGGTGCTGCTGCAGTCGGTTTTCGACGCCATTCGCCGCATGATCCTGATGCGCACCGCCGTGGAGGTGGCCGCGCAACTCGGCGCGCCGATCCTGAGCGCGGCAGCGAGAGCCGCCCTGCATAGCAACGGGCGCGAGTACCAGACGCTTGGCGACCTGCAGCAGCTTCGCTCCTTCCTCGTCTCCGGCACGCTGCTTTCGTTTCTCGATGCGCCGATCGCGCCGCTCTTTCTGGTGGCGGTCTTCCTCATCCATCCGCATCTCGGGATAATCGTCGTCACCTCAGCCGTTCTCCTCCTCATCGTTACGCTGTTGAACCAGAAAGCGACGGCTGCGGCGTTCGGCGAAGCGACCAATTTCCAGACCAAGGCCAACCTTCACCTCGATTCGATGTCGCGCAACTCCCAGATCATCAACGCACTGGCGATGATCCCGGAGGCCGTGCACATCTGGGGCAAGGACATGGCCGGTTCGCTCAAGGCCCAGGTGATGGCGCAGGACCGCAACATCGCCTTTGCGTCGCTGTCCAAGGCGGTGCGCCTCCTGACACAGGTGACGATGCTCGGTTGGGGCGCCCATCTCGCCCTCAATGGCTCGCTCACCGGTGGCATGGTGATTGCGGCCTCCATCATCGCGGGCCGCGCGCTTGGACCTATCGAGGGCGCGATCGAGGGATGGAGCCAGGTCATCCAGTCGCGTGCTGCCTATGGGCGCATTTCCGCGCTGCTGAAGACGTCACCGCTCAATTTCGAACGGTTGAAGCTGCCGCGGCCCGAAGGGCGCCTTGATGTCGAGCGCCTGCTTTTCGTTCCGCAGGGCACCAAGCGCGTGGTGCTCAACGGAATTACCTTTGCGCTGGAGCCCGGCGATTCGCTTGCCGTGATCGGCAGTTCCGGTGCCGGCAAGACGACGCTCGGCAAGATGCTGGTTGGATCCATCCTGCCGACGTCGGGCAACGTCCGGCTGGATCTCATGGACCTGAGGAACTGGGACCAGCGGCAGTTCGGCGAAAGCATCGGCTACCTGCCGCAGGACGTGCAGCTGTTTCCCGGCACGATCAAGGCCAACATCGCCCGCATGCGCGAGGATGCCACCGACGCCGACATCTACGCCGCTGCCAAGCTTGCCGATGTTCACGACATGATCGCCATGCTGCCGCACGGATACGAGACCGTGGTGGCCGCCGACGGCTCGCCTCTATCGGGCGGCCAGAAGCAGCGCGTCGCCCTTGCCCGCGCCTTCTTCGGCAACCCGCGCATGGTTGTGCTCGACGAGCCCAACTCCAATCTCGATACCGCCGGCGAGGCGGCGCTGACGCGGGCGCTGACGCATGCCAAGCGTGAGAAGATCACGGTTGTCACCATCACTCAGCGACCGGCGCTTTTGAACAGCGTCGACAAGGTTCTGCTGCTCGTCAACGGCACGGTGGCGCTCTTCGGCATGCGCCAGGACGTTCTCAAGGCACTCGCTTCGCGTGGGGTGAATACCGAAGGCAACCCGCTCGAACAAAACCAGCTTCCGTAGGCGATCATGAGCGACATGGCCAAAGTACAGGATCTGACCTGGTACGCAGAGGTTCCGCGTTCAATCTGGCAGCATACGATGATCGGCCTGGTGCTGATCGTCGTGACCTTCGGCGGCTTTGGCCTTTGGGCCTTCACCGCGCCTCTGGCGGCAGCCATCATCGCCCAGGGCAGCTTTGTCGCAACCGGGCAGAACAAGGTGGTCCAGCACTTCGAAGGCGGGATCATCAAGGATATTCTGGTGAGCGAGGGCGACCGCGTAACCGTGGATCAGCCGTTGGTGCGGCTGGACGAAACGGCCGCACAAGCGAATGAGAGGCAGTATTTTCTGCGCTGGGCGCGGCTGGAGGCGATCGTCGCCCGGCTGACCGCGCAGGCGCACGGTTTGAAGCAGATCGTGCTGCCCGCGGTTCTCACGGAGCACGTCAAGAAAGATCCTGAGATTGTCCCGATCGTGCAGAGCCAGGAGCTCAATTTTCAGACCTGGAGGAGCAAGCTCGACAGCGATATCGGACTGTTGAAGCGGAATATCGAGAGCCTGGAGTTCCGCTCGCAAGGTTTTCAGGAGCAGCTGAAATCGGTGCGCGAGCAACGAGTCCTGCTCGAGGAGGAATACATCGGCAAGAAGACGCTTTTGGCCAAGGACCTGATCCGCAAGACGGAGATCAAGACCATCCAGCGCGCGATCGCCGATGCAGAGGGCCAGATTGGCCGTCTGATGTCCGAAGTCTCGGAGACCGGGTCCCAGATCCTCAAGCAGCAGCAGCAGGTCAACCAGACCGAACAGAGCTACCAAGAGGCTGCGCTCGACGAATTGCAGAAGGCCGAGGGTGAACTGGACACAGTGCGTGAACAATTGCGCGGCGCCACCAATGTGCTCCGCCGCGCGACGATCAACGCGCCGGTGACCGGCACGGTCATCAGGATGCATTTTCATACGTCCGGCGGCGTCATCGAGAGCGGCAAGCCGATCATGGAAATCCTGCCGGCCGATGTACCGCTCATCATCGAGGCGCAGGTGCTGCGCACCGACGTCGACAATATCCGGGTCGGCGAGAAGGCGACGGTGCGGCTGACCGCGCTGAACCAGCGCACGACGCCGGTCCTCAATGGGCAGGTCTTCTACGTGTCGGCGGACGCCCTGCCGGTGCAGACGCATGAGGGCACGCGCGAGGTCTACCTGGCGCGCGTCAGCCTTCCGGCAAGCGAGCTTGCAAGAGTTCACAATTTCGTCGTGACCCCCGGCATGCCGGCGGAAATTCTGATCCAGACGGCGGAGCGGACCTTCTTCGACTATCTCACCAAGCCGATCCGCGACAGCATGGCGCGCGCCTTCATGGAAAACTGACGGTTTCGCGCGGCAGAAGCGCCTACGACGTCGGAATACGGGCGGCGTGAAACCCGTTTCCGCCTGCCCGCGTTTCGCCGGCATCACCGGCCGTTCGATCGCATTTACGGCGGCTCTGGACCGATGCGCCGGTATTGCGCTGCGCGCATAGCGCATAGCTGGCTTGCGCAAAATCCGCCTACGATTTGGGCAGAAACCCTGTATATTCACCTCATCGAAGCAATGCATCTCCTCCCGCAGAGCTTCGATGCGGTGAACGATCTCCTCCTCCCATGGATCGTTCACGAGATCAGCGCCACTCCTCCTCCCAGGCTGCTGATCGATTTTTAGAGAGCCTGCCGCTCCTCCCGCGGCGGGCTCTTTTGTTTTTCGGCAGACGCTGCCGGCAATTGCGTCCTTCAAGTGTCGAATTCGTCGACGCCACGCCCCCGTGATCAACAATGCATGCCCGCGCACGGAACCAAAGTGCCCGGTTAGCGGTTACGCCTGTGGAGGTGCGTGATGTCTATCCGGCACGTGAAATCCGATCCGCAGTCGAAACCACAGCGCTGGGCGTTTCACCATGGCGCAGGGCGCCTGCGGGCAGGAGACGCGACCCGCGACGGGTCGACGACGCAGGAACGGTTGTCTCCCGTGGTCGACGCCGGCGACGGCGGCCTGGTGGCGCCGGATCTTTCGGGATCTCTCGCCCCTCATCGCAACCGGCAGCCGCCGCCGCACGACTACAGCCGTCCGGCGGTCGGTCGCGATGCGCTGGCTTCCATCCGCGACATGCGCGACGAAGACTGCAGCGGCGGGCCGATCTGGGTCGCCTTGCTCGGCGACAATACGAGCGAGGGCATGCGGCAGTTCATGGGGCTCGTGCTCGCCTTCATCTTCCTGTCGGCCGTTTTCTTCTGGTTTCTTGCCTAGGACGTATGAGGCAACAAAGCCGCCGTGGCCGTGACATTTTCCCGGTTGACGGTCGATCGCTGAAGCCTAGATAACCGGCGGTATCCCGTCCTCCTTCCCCAATGCCAGCGAGAGCGCCATGCACTACAGAACCTCCGGCCGTACGGGCCTGCGCATTTCCGAAATCGGTTACGGTGCCTGGGGCATCGGCAAGAGCCATTGGCAGGGCGCGCGCGACGACGAGTCCGCCCGCGCCCTCAACCGCGCAGTCGACCTCGGCCTCAATTTCATCGACACCGCACTCGGCTACGGCCAGGGCCACAGCGAGAAGCTGATCGGCGCCTTGCTGCGCGAGCGGTCGGAGACGATCCATGTCGCCACCAAGATCCCACCTAAGAACATGCAATGGCCGGCGCACGCCGGCACCCCGGCCGAGCAGACCTTCCCGGCCGACCACGTCATCGCCTGCACCGAGACGAGCCTGCGCAATCTCGGTGTCGAGACGATCGACGTGCAGCAGTTCCATGTGTGGTCGGACGAGTGGGTAGGCCGCGGCGACTGGCTGGAGGCTGTCGAGCGGCTGAAGCGCGACGGCAAGATCCGCTTCTTCGGCGTTTCGATCAACGACTACGAGCCGGACAATGCGCTCCGGCTGATCGAGACCGGCGTCGTCGACAGCGTGCAGGTGATCTACAACATCTTCGAGCAGGCGCCGGAAGAAAAACTGCTGCCCGCGTGCCTGAAGCACAATGTCGGCGTCATCGTCCGCGTGGCGCTCGACGAAGGTGGTCTGACCGGCCAGATCCGCGCCGATACCGTCTTTCCCGAGGGTGACTTCCGGGAAACCTACTTCCGGGGCGAGCGCAAGCGCGAGGTCGAGGAACGAACGCAGAAGATCGTCGAGGATCTGGAAATCAAGCCCGACGCACTGGCCGAGACGGCGCTGCGCTTCGTTCTCAGCCACCCGGCCGTATCGACGGTCATTCCCGGCATGCGTTCGGTGCGCAACGTCGAGCGCAACTGCGCCATCGGCGACGGTGCCGGCCTGCCGGATGCGCAGCGGGCGAAACTGACCGCCCACCGCTGGCGGCGCAACTTCTATCGGGATTGAAGCCGCCGTTTCGCCGCCTGTCATCGACGCTCCCAGGGATCTGTCGGCTGCGTGGCCGCGTCTTCAGTGCCTCGCCCGTCCGGATATGCTATCCATAGGGGTGCTGGAGCCTGGGGGCGCCGATGGAACAAAAGCTCTCCGTCATCATGGCCGCGGACGTGGTCGGCTATAGTCGGCTGATGGAGCTCGACGAGAAGGGCACGCTTGCGACCCTCATGGCTCATCGGCAGGAGCTGTGGGACGTCGCGGTCGCCGCGCATCACGGGCGCATCGTCAAGCTCATCGGTGACGGCATGCTGATGGAGTTCCGTGCCGTGGAAGACGCAGTTCTCTGCGCGGTCGAGATCCAGCGGGGAATGCAGACGAGGAACGCGGGTACGCAGCGGGATCGCCGGATCGAATTTCGCATTGGGATCAATCTCGGCGATATCCTGTTTGAAGACGGTGACGTTTACGGTGACGGCGTCAACGTGGCGGCGCGCATCGAGAGCCTCGCCAAGCCGGGTGGCATATCCGTCTCCGCCTCGGTTCACGACACGCTGGGCGGTCGCCTGGACATCCGCTTCGAAGACACGGGCGCGCAGGCGTTGAAGAACATCGGCCGCCCCGTCCACATCTACAATATCGTCATCGACGACGGCGGATCGGAGGGGGCGGCGCTGATGGCGCCACCGACACAGGAGATACGGGAAAATCCCCCCGTCAAGTCGAGCCGGACGCATCTCTATGTGTCGCGCTTTGCGAATTTGAGCGGCAATCCCGATGAGGATTATTTCGCGGCCGGCATCACGCAGGACGTCGTCGCGGCATTGTCGCGGTTCTCCGGTTTGAACGTGATCGTTCGGTTGCCGCGTCCCGAGCCGCAACCTCAGGCACGCACAACCTACTACACGCTCGAAGGCAGCGTCAGGCGCGCTGCCGACCGGGTCAGGGTCAATGCCAGTCTGACCAATGCCACTGGCGAACACATCTGGGCGGAGAAATACGATTTCGACCTTGTCGACATGTTCGATGTCCAGGACGAGTTGTCCCGTTCCATTCCGGCTGCCTTGAATGTCAAAATCGAAGAGGCCGAACGATACCGGATTCTCGCCGAGCCGCTCAAAGGATCAAGCGCCTACGATTTCTATCTGCGTGGCCGGCACATTGAAAAAAGCCTGAAACCGGATGAGGTCAGGCGGGCAAAGGAGATGTTCCTGGCCGCGGTCGACGCTGATCCAGCCTACGCCCGCGGATATCTCGGGCTGGCCTGGCTGGATATACGCAAACTGAAATGGAACGAGCGTGCCGACATGGAAGCGACGCTTGCCAGTGCCTTCGCATCGGCAAGCAAGGCTTTGGAGCTCAGTCCCTGTGACGCCGATGTTCACTGGGCGCTCGGCGTCGTCCATTTGTGGAGGGGAGAGGCAGAACGCGCCATCGGTTGTTACGAGCGTGGGCGCGAACTGGCGCCGAACAATTGCGATCTTCTTGCGGAATATTGCGATGCCCTGGGGTATCTCGGTCTGTTGGAGGACGCGATCAGGATCGGGGAACTGGCCTTGCGGCTGAACCCCAGTCGTCCGGACTGGTATTTCTGGAACATCGCGGCTGCCAGGTATCTCTCCGGCCAGTACACCGAAGCGTTGGCTCTGCTGGAGAAGATGGCCGATCTTGGTTCGGCCTACCGTTTGCTGGCGGCGACCTACGCGCAACTCGGGCGCCTTGAGGATGCACGTCGCGCCGCGGCGGAGCTCCTGAAACTCAATCCGGAATTCTCGATCGAGCGATACGGTTCCCGTGCACCCTACCGGGATAAGGCCTTGCTTGCGCGTTACGTTGAAGGATTGCGGCTGGCCGGACTGCCGGAGTGAGTTCGGAACGGCGTGAGGGAGCCGCATCGGCCGGCCGGGTTTACTTGGAGGAAAAGCAATGTCGGAAACAGTCAATGTCCGCTACATGGTCGACGACGTCGAGGCGGCGATCGCCTGGTACACGACCCACCTCGGCTTTTCGCTTCTGTCGAGCTATGCACCGGCTTTCGCAGATGTGCAGCGCGGTGCGCTGCGGCTGCTGCTGAGCGGACCGACGAGTTCGGCCGGCCGGCCGATGCCGGACGGCGAGAAGCCGGGGCCGGGCGGCTGGAACCGCATCCATCTCCTCGTCGATGACCTCAACGCCGAAGTGGAGCGGCTGCGCCGTGCCGGCGTCATGTTCCGCAATGACATCGTCACCGGTCCCGGAGGGGCGCAGATCCTTTTGATCGATCCCTCCCGAAATGTTGTCGAACTGTTTCAGCCCGCGCGACGATAGCGACCCGCGCGCCCGCGGGTCGTCGATGCGCTCGCACCGCTGGGGATGCGAGCGCCAGGTCGGCTCTCAGCCGGCGCTGGTGTCGACCACTTCGAAATCGTGGGTGATCGTCGCGGTCTTGGCGAGCATGGCCGAGGCCGAGCAGTATTTCTCGATCGAGAGCGAAACGGCGCGCTCGACCTTGTTGACCGCAAGTCCGCGTCCCTTGACGATGAAGTGCATGTGGATGCGGGTAAAGACGCGCGGTTCCGTCTCGGCGCGGTCGGCGTCGAGTTCGACGACGCAGTCTTCCACCGGCTCGCGGCCCTTCTCCAGAATGTGCACGACGTCATAGGCCGAGCAGCCACCGGTGCCGATCAGCACCAGTTCCATCGGGCTCGGTCCCGGGGTGCGCCCCTCTTCGCCGAAGGCGGTTCCCAATACGACTTTGTGGCCGCTACCAGACTCTCCGACGAAGGTCCGGTCTTCCACCCATTTGACGCGTGCTTTCATGTGTCTCGTCCTGTTGTAGCCATGGCATGATCACGGACCCAGACAGAGCCGATGATCCTCCGTTCACATAGCGTCTTGGAGGGTTTTCGCAAATGGCCCGCATCCTCTAAAATGGCAGCCAGCGCCATCGGTGCGGGAACGGACGGCGCGGAAACCAGGCCAAAGGTGTTTTGATGAACGACACGACGGGAAATGCGCCTGACCGTTCCGGCGCCGTGATCCATCCGCCGATCGCCTGGGTGATGTCGGTGGGCGGTGGCCTCGTGCTCGACCGGCTCTACCCGTTGCCGTTCGTGCCCGCGACCGTGCCGGACGTCCTCGTCGGCGGCATCATTTTTCTCGCCGGTCTCGCGCTTTTGATCTGGGCGGCGGTGAGCTTCAGGCGTGCGGGAACCGAAATCCAGATCCATCGCCCGACATCGGCGATTGTCGAAGCCGGTCCCTACCGCTTCACCCGCAACCCGATCTATACTGGCATGTTTCTCGGCCTGATCGGCTTTTCCATCGTCTTCGACAGCCTGTGGCTGCTGATCTTGCTGGTGCCTTTCTACCTTATCATCCGCTATGGCGTCGTGGCACGCGAGGAGGCCTATCTCGAGCGCAAGTTCGGCGACGTCTATCGGGCCTACAAGGCGCGCGTCAGGCGCTGGCTCTGATTGCACAAATCGGCATGCTCCGCGGCGATGAAACGGGTCCGGACGCCTCGTCGCAGCACTCGCGATTTCGGGTGGATGAGTCGGCAGTCCCTCGATTGATCATAGCCGAGGCGGCTGCGGGTGTGCCTAGGGGGTATTGCCGGGATGGACTTGAACGAGCGTCCATCCCGCTGGAACACGAAAGGTGGTCTTTCGTGCAGAAGGTCGGGCCTTATCTCGGCGCTACGATCCCGTGATAATAGTCGCCGTCACCAGCTTCATAATCGGCGGCGTAGCCGCCACCGCCACCGCCGCCGCCGCCGGTCTGGGAGCATCCGGCGAGGGCGAGAACCATTGCCAACAGGATTGTAGCGCGCATTTATTCTACCTTTCAGTTGAATGATCACGACAGAGGCTGCCGAGTTGCTGCCATACCTAACACGCCCGGTGGAGTATGATCGAGCGCGTGTGGCGATGTGTGCCTATGGCAATGCGCCGCGCCTCAAGCGCGCGATCGCCTGTCGAAGGCGATCGTTAGCGCCAGGCCACAAGCCCTTCTTCATACGGCCGTATCTCCTGTGCCCACCTCTTTCAGGTAGGTTGCTGTGAAGGGCCATAGACTATATGGCCCTTGACCTCACTTCCGGAACAAGGAGGACACATGACTTCGATCGAACCCGCCTACGGAACCGCGACGCTCCTGCTGATCGCGGCGGCAGCCGTTGGCCTGCTTCTTTTTCTTATCCTCCGGTTGCGCCTGCATGCCTTCGTCGCTCTGGTTTTGGTCAGCCTCTTGACGGCGCTGGTGACCGGCATCTCCTTCGCGGACGTGGTCCCGACCCTCCTGCAGGGCTTTGGCTCGACGCTTGCCTCGGTGGCGCTGCTCGTCGGTTTTGGCGCGATGATCGGGCGGATGCTGGAGGTCTCCGGTGGCGCGCAGGTGCTCGCGGATCGGCTGATCGGCCAGTTCGGACCTGAGCGCGCGCCTCTCGCGCTCGGCGTCGCCTCGCTGCTGTTCGGCTTTCCGATCTTCTTCGACGCCGGCCTCGTGGTCATGCTGCCGATCATTTTCAGCGTCGCAAGCCGCTTCGGCGGCTCGGTTCTGCTTTATGCGCTGCCTTCGGCAGGCGCCTTTGCGGTCATGCACGCATTCCTCCCGCCCCATCCAGGCCCGGTGGCCGCCAGCGAATTGCTGGGGGCGGATATCGGCCTGCTCGTGCTCGTCGGCCTCGTCGTGGCGCTGCCCACATGGTATCTCGGCGGCTATCTCTTCGGCCTATGGGCAGGCAAACGCTTCGAACTGCCGGTGCCAACCCTTCTCGGGTCGCCGAACGAGGCGGCGCACGACGAAGTGCCCCCGTCTTTCGGCACGGTGATGCTGGTGCTGCTGCTGCCGCTCGTGCTGATCTTCCTCAATACCGGCCTATCGACGCTGGCCGCCGCCAAGATGATCGACGGCGGCGCATTGTGGGTCAGCATCCTGCGCATGGCCGGGCAGACGCCCGTCGCCCTGCTGATCACTGTGCTCGTCGGCATGTGGGTCCTCAGCGGCGAGCGTACGCTCAAGGACATGGAAAAGCTGATGGACGGGGCGCTAGGCCCGATCTGCGGCATCATTCTCGTTACCGGAGCCGGCGGCATGTTCGGCGGCGTGCTGCGAGCAAGCGGCATCGGCCAGGCGCTCGCCGGCAGCCTCGAGGCGATCGGCATGCCGCTGATCGTCGCCGCCTTCCTCATCTCCACGGCCCTGCGTGTGGCGCAGGGGTCGGCGACCGTGGCACTGACGACGACGGCGGGCCTTCTCGCTCCAACGGTCGCGGCAACGACGGGGCTTAGCCCCTTCGACCTGTGCTTCCTCGTGATCGCCATCGCTTGCGGCGCGACGGTGCTGAGCCATGTGAACGATTCCGGCTTCTGGCTCGTCGGCCGCTTCCTTCAGATGGATGAGCGGACGACGCTCAAGACCTGGACGGTGATGGAAACCCTGCTCGGGGTGATTGGTTTCGCCTTCGCGCTTGTGGGATGGTGGCTGCTATGAGTGAGGACCTTCAGCATATCGTGGTGATGGGCGTATCCGGCAGCGGGAAGACCACTGTCGGCGAGGCGCTGGCCGCAAGGCTCGGCTGGCGTTTTGTCGAGGGCGACAGCTTTCACCCGCCGGAGAACGTCGCCAAGATGTCCGCGGGCATTCCGCTCGACGACAATGACCGTGAACCCTGGCTGCGGGCGCTGGCCGCAGAAATTGCCAAGGACGAGGCGGCTGGCAGCCCTTCGGTGGTCGGGTGCTCGGCCCTGAAACGGTCCTATCGCGACATCCTGCGCACGGGCGCGCCGCGCGTCTGCTTCGTGCATGTGCACGGCGACCGCACCGTGCTGGCCGACCGGCTCTCGCATCGGGCGGGACACTTCTTCCCTGCTTCCCTGCTCGACACTCAGCTTGCGACCCTCGAGCCGCTCGGTCCGGACGAGGATGGCGTCGTCGTCGACGTGGCTCTTCCAACAGCTGAGCAGGTCGATCTTGCCATCCAGGGGCTGGGCAACTAGCCCAGCCGCGCTTGCGCTTCTCACATCGGGGGACAGTCGCTGTACGGCGGGGACGGGGCGTGCAATCGCGCATTGAAGGCGAAGCGATCCCTGAACGTCCGCGCATCCCGCAGCCTGAGCTCCAATGCGTGAGCGCTGGCGGAGGGGAGTGGGGGTCGAACCCACCCGGGACAGGCTCGCTGCCCCAACCGGATTTGAAGTCCGGCCGTCCCACCGGAGACGATTCCCTTCCTCAGCGCTGAAACAGGTCGCTGCGATGGGGATTTATGCGACGCAGATCTCCCCTGCGCAAGGTCAGGCCGAGCCGGTCGTAGAAATCGAGGACCTCGATGGCGACCTTGCGGCCGTTGTGGACCCGGTCGCGAAAGGTGGGCGCGGTGAACCAGCCGTCTTCCGCCTGTGCCGCCACATCGAGCACGATGGCCGCCATCTCCTCAACGACCGCGCGGGCGAAGAAATGGTCGTGCGCGATCTCGTGGGTCTGCCCGAGCCTCTGGGCGAGCTTCAGCACGCGCCGTATGTCGCGCTCGTCGGCATTGAGAAGGGCCGCGAAATCGCGCACGCGCGGTGGCCGGAAGCGGCTATCGTCGACGAGGTGCGGATGGATCCGCTGCCACAGGTCCTCGTCCGCCGGCGACAGCCGAAGCTCGTGGCCCGGCAGGCGCAGGAAGGCGCCGTCAAGCACGATTCGACCTGCCGCGGCTTCGTCTCGGAGGAACGCGAGGAAGCTTGTCGTCGGCAGGCGCGGTTTGAGCAGGAGCCGCAACCGTTCGCGACCGATGCCGGCAAGCTCCGGGTTTTCTGCGTGGAAGGCTGTGAGTGTGTCAGTCAGGTTCGCCCGCAATCCGTCCGCTGCTGCGGACGAGAGCGCGTGGTCGCCGATGGCCCTCGCCCCGGCGGCAATCAGCAGCCGGGAAAGCGTGTCCTCGCCCAGGCCACGGTCGCGCAGGAAGGCCGCAAGCTCGATCGGTGCCAGGTCGGACAGGTCGGAAAGGGCCGCCGCCGGGTCCTCGTGGCGGGAAGCGGTAAGGAAGGCCAGGCGCTCCGGCGTGCCACGCTTTCGCGCCGGCGGGCGCAGATCGAGAAAACGGCCACCGCCGATGGTCCGGATGGCCGAGGTGTCGCGCAGGATGAAGCGGTCGCCGATGGTCGCGGCGATGGGGCGGTCGAGGACCAGTTGCACGAGGCCTTGTGTCCCGGGATCGAGCGGGCCGGCAAGAGGCACGATCCGCGCACCGACCTCTGTCGCATGGGTGTACAAGCGTGCGGGAAACCAGATGCCGATCGGCTTGGCCTCCGAGGCAAGCACGCGGACCTCCGCGTCGATCCGGTCCGTCGGTGCATGCAGTGCCGGGGCGAGGACCACGTCGCCGCGCCGGATCGCGTCCTTCGTCACCCGTTCGCCGGCGATATTCAGCGCGCAGCGTTGGCCGGCAAGCCCCTCCGCTGCTTTCCGGTTCTGCGCATGGATCCCGCGTATACGGGCGGTCAGGCCGGACGGACTGACCGTGACGCTATCGTCGAGCTTCGCACGGCCGCCGAGCACCATGCCGGTCACGACCGTGCCGGCGCCCGCAAGCGTGAAACTGCGATCGACGGCAAAGCGCAGCAGGCCGGCATCGTTGCGTGCGGCGGTTTCCGCTTCGGCGGCGGCGAGCCCCGCGCGCAGGACCTCGATGCCTTCGCCGGTAAGGGCGGAGACGGCAAGGATGGGCGCCTTTTCCAGACCGGTGCCGGCGAGGGCGGTCTGGATCTCCGCGGTTACCTCCGCGCGCCGCTCAGGCCCGGCCAGATCGGCCTTGGTGAGCGCGACGAAACCTCTGGTGATGCCGAGCAGGTCGAGGATCGCGAGATGCTCGCGCGTCTGCGGCATGACGCCGTCGTCGGCTGCGACCACCAGCAGCGCGAAATCGATACCGCCAGCGCCGGCAAGCATCGTATGGATCAGCCGCTCATGACCCGGCACGTCAACGAAGCCGGTGACCGTCCCGCCGCCGAGGTCGGCATAGGCAAAACCGAGGTCGATGGTGATGCCGCGGGCTTTTTCCTCGGCAAGGCGGTCGGCGTCCGTGCCGGTCAGGGCCTTCACCAACGCCGTCTTGCCGTGGTCGATATGCCCTGCCGTCCCGACGATCATAGTGCTGCCAGGGCCGCGATGAGCATCTCGTCGCTTTCCAGGCAACGCAGATCGAGGACCAGCGCGCCATCACGGATATGGCCGACGACCGGGATCGGCAGGGCGCGAAGCCGTGCGGAAAGCCGTTCCGGCGCGTCGCCGCCGCTGCCTATCAGCCGCAGGCCGGCGCTCGGGATCGTATCGACCGGCAAGGCGCCGGAGCCGACCTGGCTCTGGCACGTGCAAGCTGCTGCCGAATAGCCGTGCGGCTTGAGCAGCGCATCGATTGCCGGAGCGAGACGGGCCGCCTGTGCGCCGATGTCGGCCTCCGGTCGGGAAAGAAAGCGCAGCGTCGGCAGCCGCTCCTTAAGCCGATCGGGATCGCGATAGAGCTTCAGTGTCGCTTCGAGCGCGGCAATGCGGATCTTGTCGAGACGAACGGCGCGTTTGAGCGGATTGCGGTTGATGGCGGCGATGAGATCGCGCCGACCGACCACGAAGCCCGCCTGGGGCCCGCCGAGCAGCTTGTCGCCCGAAAACGTGACGAGATCCGCGCCTTCGGCGACGGCTTCCGCCACCGTGGGCTCGCGTCGCAATCCGAAGATGGAGAGATCGATGAGTGAGCCCGAGCCGAGGTCGTTCAAGAGCGGCACACCGGCCTTGCGGGCAATCTCGGCCAGTCTTGGCGCCGGCACCTCGGCGGTAAACCCTTCGATCCGGTAGTTGGAGGTATGGACCTTGAGGATGACGCCGGTCTCAGGCCCGATCGCGCCCTCATAGTCACGCGGATGGGTGCGGTTGGTGGTGCCGACCTCCACCAGCCTGGCGCCGGCGCGGGCCATGATGTCGGGCATGCGGAAGGCGCCGCCGATTTCGATCAGTTCGCCGCGCGAGACGATCGCCTCGCGTCCGTCGGCCAGGGTATTGAGCGCAATCAGCACGGCGGCGGCATTGTTGTTGACGATTGTGGCGTCCTCGGCGCCGGTCAGTTCGCAGAGCAGGCCACGCAGATGATCGTCGCGCTGACCACGCCCGCCGCCGTCAAGGTCGAACTCCAGCGCCAGCGGGTTGGCCATCGCGGCGGTTGCGGCGCTGACGGCTTCTTCGGCCAGGATGGCGCGGCCGAGATTGGTGTGCAGCACGGTGCCCGTGAGGTTGATGAGCGGGCGAAGGGCGGAGCGGGCGGCGGCCGCCAGCTCCTCGGCGACGCGGCGCGGTAGGTCGGCCGCAAGCGTTGCCCCATCGTCGCCCGCACGGATTTTTTCCCGCGCGATCTCAAGCCCGGCGCGGACGGCGGTGACGACGGCGAGACGGCCATGTTCTTCCGTCAGCGCCAGTCCCTCTGGCGAGGTCAGCATCTGGTCGACCGAGGGAAGCACGCGAAAATCCTGCATCAATACCCCGCGAGATAGGGGTTGAAGCCACCGCGGCGAAACTCGGTCTCCTTCATCAGGATATCGAGGCCAAGGCTGCCGACGTCGTCGGCGATCGGCTCCAGGCTCGGATTTTTCACCTGGTAGAAGATCTTGACCCAGGCATGGCATTCCCGACAGGTCTCAGCCTTTACCGTCGCCTCCGAGGTCTCGACCGAACGATAGCTGATGCCCTTGGTCGAACCGCAACAGAGGCACTTCACCCGCACCTCGTTCCATTGCGTGCCGCAGCAGGCGCAGGCGGCATAGCGGACGTTCTCGACGCCCTGCGTGCCCATCACGGACGAAGTGGCAGGCCGGCCGCCGCAAGCGGGGCAGATGCCGAGGGCGACAGGGACGAGCGCTTCCGCATCGAGCGTCGCGGCGAGCCGCGCCATGTGCACCTGCACCGCGGCCGCGACGAAGAGATGGGGAGCGGCGCTGTCTTCCGGAACCCGATCCGATAGGGTGTTGGCGAGCAACCAGTGCCGGTCGCCGTCCTCTGCTGCGCGTACCGCATCGAGCGCCAGGCGGGCCGGGTCGGGCATGGCGAGATCGGCAGCGCCTTCGAGAAGCGCGTCGAGGGTTGCGGAAAGGCCGGGGTCATCGACAAGCGCCATTCGGTCGAACGGCGGCATGGCGGCGCGTGCGGCCTCGGCGAGGCGCGCCGATGTGGGCGCCGCGACGGGCGGAAGGGTCACGACCAAGCGAGCCTGGAGTTTGGAGAGCGCCGCGAGGAAGGTGAGATAAGGCGCAAGCGCGTTGCTTTCGGCGAGAAACGCGAAGCGGCGCGCGCGTGTCTGGAACAGTTTGACCGGCTCGGGCAGGAAGGCCAGCGGCGGTGTCGGCACGCCGCCAATAAGGGAGGGATCGGGTTGTACGTCTTCTGCCATCGCATCTCCGGCGATCCGACAGAGACGCCGGATCAAGCAGCATTCACGGTGCTACAGCGACCTTTGCGCGCCTGACAGGACGCGCGGCGCTGTAGGAGACCTTCATTTTGACGGGTCGGAGCCCTGGCGTCCAGCCAGTTCGCGCAGCCATTTGCGATGATGCCGAAAGGCCCAGCCGCCGGTGACGGTGCCGCGGGTCATGGCCCTTATCGTGCCGCGCGTCCAGATTGCCGCATAGACATGGACGATGAAGATCAGGATCGTGAAAAGCGCCGCCAGCGAATGCACCGCGACCGCGATGCGGCGAACGGGGATGGAAACGAGGTCCGGGAAGTACTGCTCCCAGATCATGATGCCGGTCGTCACGAGTACGACGATCAGACCGGACATGCCCCAGAAGACCATCTTCTGGCCGGCATTGTATTTTCCGAGTTCGGGCAAGCTCTCTTCGTTGCCCTGGAGTAGATCACCGAACTTGCGGCTCCATTCCACATCCTCGCGCCGCGGCAGATTGAGCTTCCACATCTGCGCAAACAGGAGGAGGAAGCTTGCGACGAGGATAAGTCCGACGATCGGATGCAGCCATCGCGTGGTCTGGCCGCCGCCGAAGAGGCCGGTCAAGAAAAACAGCGACGGGTGGAAGAAGGAAAGTCCGGAGATCAGAAGCACGATCATGCAGGCGGCGGTGACCCAATGGTTGAGACGGGTATAACCACGATAGCGATTGACGGTGACCGGATGCTTCGTCTCGATCCTGTCGCCGGGGGCCGAATAGATACGTTTGTCAGCCATCACGCCTCCCTGCCGCCTTGCGGGCGGTTGCGATCCTCGACGAGTTCCTCCGCCTCGCCTTCCTCATGGGCGGTCACCTCGTTCGGCCGGGCGAAGATGCCGTGCAGCACGGCGCCGGCGGCGGCAAGTCCGGCAACGGCGAGGCCGACGGTCTTAGCCGGACCCTTCCAGCCGCGCACCACCGGCGAAATCTGCGGATCCTCCGGCAGCCCGGAATAGAGCGACGGTTGATCGGCATGGTGCAGCACATACATCACATGCGTTCCGCCGACGCCTTGCGGGTCGTAGAGGCCGGCATGGTCGTAGCCGCGCGACTTCAGGTCCTCGACGCGCTCGTTGGCAAGCGTGACCATGTCCTCCTTCGTTCCAAAGGAGATCGCCTTGGTCGGGCAGGCCTTGGCGCAGGCCGGGCCCTGGCCGACGGCCACGCGGTCGGAACAGAACGTGCATTTCTTCGAGACATGCGCGGTCTTCGATATGCGCGGAATGTTGAAGGGGCAGCCGGCGATGCAATAGCCGCAGCCGATGCAGTTGTCGGAGATGAAATCGACGATGCCGTTGGAATATTGCACGATGGCGCCCGGTGCCGGGCAGGCCTTGAGACAGCCGGGATCGGCGCAGTGCATGCAGCCGTCCTTGCGGATCAACCACTCGAACTCGTTGGTAACCGGGTTCTCGTATTCAGTGAACCGCATCAGCGTGAACATATCAGCCGTCAGGTCATGCGGGTTCTCGTAGACGCCGACATTTTCCTCCAGGTCCGGATGGGTGTCGTTCCATTCGATGCAGGCGGACTGGCAGGCCTTGCAGCCGATGCATTTCGACACGTCGATCAGCTTGGCGACCGGGGTCAGCTGTCGTTCGGGTGCCGGCACGTTGCTTGTTGCCGAAGCCTTGACGACGTCGCTCGGCAACAGGTTCGACGCCAGCGGTTGCAGCGGCGGGTTGGCGGCGGCCGTTACCGGTTCCGGTGCGCGTTCGCTCATGCCGAAGCTCCTTCTTCCGCCGCCGGTTCGATGTTGACCAGGAAGGCCTTGAACTCCGGCGTGTCGATATTGGCGTCGCCGACGAAGGGGGTGAGGCTGTTCGGGCCGAAGCCCTTGCGGGCCGCACCCATGAAGCCCCAGTGCAAGGGAATGCCGACCACATGGACCGGCTTGCCGTTGCAGATCAGCGGACGAATTCGCTTCGTCACCACTGCCTTCGCCCAGACCTCGCCACGTGCGCTCCACACGCGCACCCGCCCGCCCTTGGTGATGCCGCGTTCAGCCGCCAGCTCCTCGCTGATCTCCACGAAGAATTCCGGCTGCAGCACGGCGTTGACCCGGCTGTGCTTGGTCCAGAAGTGGAAATGCTCGGTGAGGCGGTAGGATGTGGCAACGAAGGGGAAGTCGGTGCTCGTGCCCAGCTGTTGCAGGTCGCCTGGAAAGATGCGCGCGACGGGATTGCCGCGAAGTTTGGCGTTGAACGGATTTTCGACCGGGCTTTCGAACGGCTCCATATGTGTTGGGAACGGCCCGTCCCGCATCAGCTTGCGGGCAAAGAGGCGGGCGGTGCCCTCCGGCGTCATGATGAACGGCATCACCGCCTCGGGCTTTGCCGTCACCGCTATGTCGGGAACGTCGAAGCCGGCCCAACGCTCGCCGTTCCATTCGATCAGTTTACGCGCCGGATCCCAGGGTTTGCCCTGGAGATCGCAGGACGCGCGATTGTAGAGGATGCGGCGATTGGCCGGCCAGGCGAAGGTCCATTTGAGGAAGGTGCCGACATCGCCCGGATCGCTGTTGTCGCGCCGGGCCATCATGTTGCCTTCTTCCGTCCAGGACCCGGCATAGATCCAGCAGCCCGACATGGTGGAACCGTCGTCACGCATCACGCCGAAGTTCGGCAGGAGCTTGCCCGCCTCGACCAGCACCTTCGTCGGATCGGTCGGGTCATAGAGCGTCTGCAGCGCGCGTCCGTTCATCTCCTGGGCAAGCTCAGCCGGTTCCGGCTCGTAAGGGTCCTTGTAATCCCAGGCAAGGTTCAGGATAGGCTCGGGACAGACCCCGCCTTCCTTGCGGTAGAGTTCACGCACTCGCAGGAAGATGTTGGCCATGATCCAGGTGTCGTGCTTGGCGTCACCAGGCGGTGTCGCCCCCGGCCAGTGCCATTGCAGCCAGCGGCCCGAATTGACAGTGGCGCCCTCGTCCTCGGCAAAGCAAGTCGCCGGGAGTTGCAAGACCTCCGTCATGATCTTGGCGGAGTCCACCTGGTTGTAGATACCGTGGTTTTCCCAGAAATGCGCCGTCTCGGTCTGCAGCGGGTCGATTGTCACGAGCAGTTTCAGCTTCGACAGACCCTCGGTCAGCTTCGCCCGATTGGGGAAGGACAGAAGCGGGTTGAAGCCCTGGCAGAAGTAGAGGTTCACTTCGCCGCGGCTCATCATGTCGAACATCCTGAGGATGTCGTAATAGGGCACATCGAGCTTCGGCAACCAGTCGAAGCCCCAGTCGTTTTCCTTCGTGGCAGCGCTGCCCCACATGGCCTTCAGGAAACTGACCATGAATTTGGGGGTGTTCTGCCAATAGCTTGTCTGGCCGGGAACGAGCGGCTTGTTGCCGCGCGTCGACATGTAGGTGGTGTAGTCCGTCTCCTTTTCCGTCGCGAGGTTCATGTAACCCGGCAGGGAGTTGGAAAGCAGGCCGATGTCGGTCAATCCTTGGATGTTGGAGTGACCGCGCAGCGCGTTGACGCCACCGCCCGGCAGGCCGACATTGCCGAGGATGAGCTGCAGCATCGCCATGCCGCGGATGTTCTGGGCGCCTTTCGAATGCTGCGTCCAGCCGAGCGCGTAGAGCGAGGTCATCACCTTGTCGCGCGCCGACGTCGCGCCGATCATCTCGCAGATCTTCAGATAGCGATCCTTGGGCGTGCCGCAGATATTTTCCACGAATTCCGGTGTGTAGACCGCGACATGCTCTTTTAGGAGGTTCCAGACACAGCGCGGGTCCGTGAGAGTCGGATCGGTTTTGACCGTTCCGTCCTCGTTGAGCTGGTAGTCCCAGGCGGTACGATCGTAGTCGCGCTTCTCCTCGTCATAGCCGGTGAAGAGACCATCGGCCCAGCCGAACTCCGGGTTCACCAGGTAGGTGGCGTTGGTATAGTTCTTGACGTAGTCCCACTGCACCTTGTCGTTCTCGATGCAGTAGCGGATCGCGCCCATCAGGAAGGCGATGTCGGAGCCGGGGCGGATCGGCGCATAGACATCGGCGACCGAGGCCGTGCGGTTGAAGCGCGGATCGACCACGATCAGCCGGGCGCCGCGATGATGCTTGGCTTCCGTCACCCATTTGAAGCCGCAGGGATGAGCTTCGGCCGCGTTGCCACCCATGACGATGACGAGGTCGGTGTTCTTGATGTCTGTCCAGGCGTTCGTCATTGCGCCGCGGCCAAATGTTGGAGCCAAACTGGCTACCGTGGGGCCGTGTCAGACGCGTGCCTGGTTGTCGAAGCCGACGACTCCCATAGACCGGACGGTCTTGTAGGTCAGCCATCCCGTCTCGTTGGTGCCGCCCGACGCCGCAAGGAAGCCCATCGTCGTCCAGCGGTTGACGGTCACGCCGGCCGCGTTCTTCTCGATGAAGTTCTTGTCGCGGTCGTCCTTGATCGCTCGGGCGATCTTGTCGAAGGCCTCTTCCCAGGAGATGTCCTGCCAGGTGTCGGCGCCCGGAGCGCGGTGACGCGGCTTCGTGGCGCGGGTCTCGGACTTCACGAAGTCCTTGAGCGCCGCGCCCTTGGGACAGAGCGTCCCGCGGTTGGTCGGATGATCGGCATCGCCCTCGATATGGATGAGCTCCGCCTTCTCGCCGGCGGAAAGATCGCCCTTCGAATACATCAGGATGCCGCAGGCGACCGAACAGTAGGTGCAGACGTTGCGGGTCTCGGTGGTGCTTGCGAGTTTGAAGGCACGCACATGGGCGGCTGTTGCGGCCTCGGCCGCTCCGAAGCCCATGGCGCCGATCGTGGTGGCCGCGGCTCCTGCGCCAGCGAGCTTCAGGAAACTGCGGCGGGAAAGATCGATGTTCATTGGAGGTCATCCTCTTCCATGCGTATCGGTCTTACCGGGATGGTCGAACCTCAAGGCCCTGGTGTCAAGAAGGAATTGAATGGCATTTGCCCCGAAAAGTCATGGTCTTGCCCGGGATCATCGGTCATGATCGCGAGCTGCGACATGGCCGCCTTTGACGCAACCGTATGAAGGGAGTTCCAACCGTGAGCAGTATTTCCGCTTCTGCCGAACCGCGCCTGACCTCGCTTGCCCATGGCGGCGGCTGCGGCTGCAAGATCGCCCCGGGCGTGCTTCAGGACATTTTGCGCGGACGGGTACAACTGCCGGTCCCGCCGGAACTTCTGGTCGGCATTGAGACCTCGGACGATGCAGCGGTCTATCGCCTAAACGATCACCAGGCGGTGGTCGCCACCACGGACTTCTTCATGCCTGTTGTCGACGACCCCCACGATTTCGGCCGGATCGCCGCGACGAATGCCATCAGCGACATCTACGCCATGGGCGGAACGCCGATCTTCGCACTGGCGCTGGTCGGCATGCCGGTCAACGTGCTCTCGACGGAAACCATTGGCGCCATCCTCGACGGCGGGGCGGCGGCCTGTCGGGCGGCCGGCATTCCGATCGCCGGCGGCCACACGATCGATTCCGTCGAGCCGATCTACGGTCTCGTCGCGATCGGGCTCGTCGATCCGGCCCATCTCAAGCGCAACAGCGGAGCCGAGCCGGGTGACGTGCTGATCCTCGGCAAGCCGCTCGGCGTCGGCATCTTTTCCGCGGCGTTGAAAAAGGGCGCGCTCGATGAAGCCGGCTATATCAGGATGATCGAAAGCACCACGCGCCTCAACACGGCCGGACCCGATCTCGCGCGGCTTTCCGGCGTGCATGCCATGACGGACGTGACGGGTTTTGGCCTTGCCGGCCACGCGCTCGAAATGGCGCGCGGGTCGAACTGCCAGGTCCGGGTCGACTGGTCCGCCGTTCCCCTTCTGGAAGGTGCTTTCGATCTGGCTGCCGCCGGTTTTGTCACCGGCGCCTCCGGGCGGAACTGGGCAAGCTATGGGCAGGACGTGGCCTTTGCCCGCGAGATGGGTGCGATCGACAAGGCGCTGCTTTGCGATCCACAAACGAGCGGCGGCTTGCTCGTCGCCTGTGACCGGTCGTCCGCGCAGGCGGTGCTCGACCTGTTCGACAAGCACGGTTTCGGCGCGGCGGTGATCGGGGAAACTGTGGCCGGGCCGGCGGGATTGGTGATCGCGTAGCCTTTGGCGCTTACCCGGCCCTGCCGAGCTTGGCTGCGTCTCTCTAAGCCAAATCTCGCGTCGACCAGAGTGGTCGCAACGTCTTTCGTCGGGACGGGTTGGTCCCGGCGATGATCGGTGTATTGCGGCCGGGCTGTGTCGGCCGCAACAAGATGGATGCGGAGGCACGATCTCGCCACGGCGTGACGGTTGGGGTGCGCTTCTGACCCCGGCTATTGCTCGGCAGACCGGAGCGCGCCGGCATCGTACACAACCTTGCCGCCAAGCAGGGTCAATACCGATCGGATGGTATCGATCTCGTCGACCGGCATCGTCATGTAGGGCTTGTCGAGCACTGCGAGATCGGCGAGCTTGCCTGCGGAAAGCGTGCCGCGATCCTCCTCGGCAAAGGCGATCCATGCTGCGTTTCGCGTGTAAAGCCGCAGCGCTTCTTCGCGCGTGAGCAACTGGTCGCTCGCCTTCTGCACCGTGCCTCCAAGCGAACGGCCCGTCAGGTGGTACTCTATCGCCTGCCAGACGCCGGCGACGCCGATGCGTGTGGAGTCGGTGCCGCCGGCGACAAGCAACCCCTTGTCGATGGCAAGGCGCGTCGGTGGCGAAACGGCTGCGACAGCCGTGCCATTGGCGTCTGCGATGGCCGCCCCCTCGAAATAGGGACCCATCTGGACGGTGTAGGCGAGACCCATCTTCTGCATCCGGTCGAGGGTGGGTTCCGATCCGGTGTTGAGGTGGGCGATCGACCACCGGAGGTCGTTGAGCGGGTGCGTCTTGTGCACCTCTTCGAAGACGTCGAGGATGGCGCTCGCGGCGTCATCGGTATAGGCGTGGATCTCGATGGGGATACGCCGTTCCGCAGCGAACTGCGCGACTTTCAAGAGTTCGTCGCGCGCTTCCTTTGGCGGAGCGAAACCCGGCCCCATCTGCACGCCGTCGTTCATCGCAAAGACCAGGGATTCGCCAAGACCCAGGAAGCTCAGCGTGCCGTCGTCGTGGACGGCGGGACGGAACGACATGATTTCGCGGAACCATTCGGCTTCTTTGCCGGGATGGGCCGCCGGAATTCGGTAGCCGGCCCTCAGTGTCAGGCCGCCTTCGTCCCGGAGGGCGAAGAACGGTTCGTAGCCGGTGGCCGGCCCAGCGGAAGGGTCGATGAAGCCGGTGACGCCGACCGCGTTGAGATGCGAGAAGAAGACCTGCAGGTTCGCCTTGCGCTCGTTCATTCCAATCGCACTGAGTTGTCCGAAGAGCACGTTGAACGAGCCGATGTTGCCGAAGAGCCTGCCCGTTGCGCGGCTTTCTTCGTTGCGCTCGATCGTGATGCCGGGCGGCAGCTTCGGCGCAGCGCTGTCGAGAGCAAGCAGTTCGATCCCCTTGGTGTTCACGAGCGCGTAGTCGTAGAGATATTGCACATAGGCCGGCGTCTGCGGGAGGGTCTTGTCGAGGTCGGCGACGTCAGGCGCTCGGCGCTCGGCGAACTGGTCCGGATGCCAGGAGCCGACGACCGCGACCCACTGGTCGCTGGCACGATCCCGCGCCGCAGTCTTCAAGGCTTCAAGCGCGCTCGCAAGGCTCGTTTCGTCATGCCAGTAGGTCTCGAACGGATAAGTCTGGCCGCCGCGGATCGCGTGGATATGCGTATCGACAAGGCCGGGAATGACCGTGCGGCCGCCAAGGTCCAGGACCTCCGTATCAGGTCGCACCAGCTTCTCGATGTCCTCGTCGCTGCCGACCGCCACGATGCGGCCATCGGAAATGGCAAGCGCTTCCGCCGCCGGTCGAGCCTCGTCCATGGTGACGATCGTCCCGTTTCTGAGCACGAGGTCGGCACTATCGTTTGCCAAGGACGATTGCGTGAAAACGGCAAGCTGTGCCGCGGCGAGGCAGAAGGTCGAAAACCGGCGGATCAAGGCACTCTCCTCAACAGGATCGGTGAAACCAAACTGGCGGAGGGCGCGGGTGGTTCGCGTTGCTTTCTCCGGCAGGTGCGGCGTCGGATGGTGGCCGAGCCTCTTCGCCACGCCTGAGATAGCGGGCCTAAAAAAGATACGGACGCTACAAACCGGCGGTAGGCGCCGAAATCGAGCCACAGCGTCTTAAAAATAGGACAAGGATTTCGGCGATTGCCGATCCAGACTGCGATCGCAGGTGGAGCCGGCGAGGCGAAGGCCGGCGATCACTTGCTTCCGATGGCGCGCAGAAAGTCCACGCCGAATTGGACGATAGTCCACCAAAAGAGCACAGTTGGACCTCATCTCCACCGGAACGGCGAGCTACCAATCTGTCGGCAGGATGAGGAACCCGCCAGATCAGAACCAAGGGAGCGAGAAATGATCCACGCCGATGACGGCTCACTGTCCCAGGAACAGCGAATGATGCGCGACAGCTGCCGCGCCTTCGTCGACGACGCGGTGACGCCTTTCATTCGATCGAACTGGCAGCGCGAATGGGACATGAGCCCGGGTGAGCGGCTGCCGCGCTCGATCCTGGAGGGCGCCGAAACGATCGGCGTCCGCACGCTCGGCGTGCCGGAAGCCTATGGCGGCGTCGACCTGGAGCGCGAGACGGAGGTTAGAACCTTCGCGCTGATCTCCGAAGAAATCGCTCGTGGCGACTCCGGCCTTGCCGACAAGCTGGTGCAGAACTGGAAGGTTTCGATCCTCCTGCGCGAATTCGCGCCAAGGCACCTGCAGGACAAGTGGTTTCCGCGCCTTCTGGCGGACCCGCAGTTCCTGCTGGCCCATTGCCTTACCGAGCCGCGCGGCGCTTCGGACCGCTGGCTACCCTACAATGTGCCCGAGGCGGCGATGCACACGAAGGCCGTGCTCAAGGACGGGCACTGGGTGATCAACGGCCGCAAACAGTTCATCTCGAACGGCTTCGATGCGAGCCTCTACGTCGTCTATGCCAATACGGACTCCTCCGTCGGCATGCTGCAGGGAACCTCGAGTTTCCTCGTGCCGCGCGACACGCCGGGCCTGACGGTGACGAAATGCAACGAGACCATGGGCTGCCGTTTCATGAACAACGGCGAGCTGGTGTTCGAAGACTGCCGGGTGCCGGCGGATCACCTTCTCGTCCAGAACACAGCCCTTGGCAGCGCCGGGCAGTATTTCCGCGCCGGCAAGATCATCCAGGCGGCCAAGAACCTCGGCGTCGGCGTCGCCTGCTTCGAGCGCACGGCCGACTATGTCCAGAACTATGTGCAGGGCGGGCGTATTCTCATCAAGCACCAGGCGGTGGCGCTCAGGCTCGCCGACATGGCGACCCGGATCGAGGCGGTGCGCGCGCTGATCGAGCGGGCGTCGAGGGCCGTCGACGAGGGGCATCCGGACATGGATGTTCTTTGCAACATGGCCAAGGTCTACGCCTCGGAGGAGATCATGAAGGTCGCGACCCACGCGCTGGAACTGCATGGCGGCAACGGCGCGATGCTGGAGTTCGGCATCGAGAAGCTGTTCCGCGATGCCGCGATCTTCCTGCACATGGACGCGACCGTCGATGTCAGCCGAATGAAGATCATCAAGACCATGTTCCCGGCAACCGCCGGCAAATACGCAGGCCCCGAAAACTAGGGCCTGTCGGAGGAGTTGGCGGGCAAGGGAGGACGAAGGATGAAGATATTGGTCGCCGTGAAGCGCGTTGTCGATCCGAACGTGAAGGTGCGGCTACGGGCGGATGGCAGCGGTCTCGACCTTGCCGCCGCCAAGATGACGATGAACCCGTTCGACGAGATCGCTGTCGAAGAGGCGGTCCGTCTCAGGGAGGCGGGCATCGCCTCCGAGGTGGTCGTCGTTTCTGTCGGTCCTGAAAAGGCGACGGAGACATTACGCACCGCACTGGCGATGGGGGCCGATCGCGGCCTCCTCGTCCGGACCGAGGCGACGACCGAACCGCTGGCGGTCGCCAAAGCGCTGAGCGCCGTCGCCGGCGAAGAACAGCCGGCCCTGATCCTTCTTGGGAAGCAGGCCGTCGACGATGATTGCAATCAGACCGGACAGATGCTGGCCGCAAAACTCGGTTGGCCGCAGGCGACCTTTGCCTCGCAGCTCACCGTCGATCGCGACCGCGCCACCGTCATTCGCGAGATCGACGGCGGATCGCAGACGATCGCGCTCGCCCTGCCGGCAATCGTCACGGCGGATCTGCGCCTGAACGAGCCGCGCTACGCGTCGCTGCCGAACATCATGAAGGCCAAGAAGAAGCCGCTGGAGGAAAGGCAACCTTCGGACTACGGCCTGGTCATCGAGGAGCGCCTGGAAGTCGTCCGCCTCGAAGAGCCGCCGACAAGGGCCGCCGGCATCAAGGTGAAATCGGTGGCGGAGCTTGTCGAACGGTTGAAAACGGAAGCGGGAGTGCTGGCATGAGCGTGCTTGTCTTGGCCGAACACGGCAATGCGCAACTGGGCGAGGCAACGGCAAGGGCGGTCAGCGCCGCGCTTTGCCTCGGCGATGACGTTCACGTGCTCGTCGCGGGCAAGGGGTGTCACGACGCAGCCCTGGCTGCCGCCCGTCTCGACGGCGTCTACAGGGTCCTGGTCGCGGATGGGGAAAGCCTTGCCAACCAACTTGCCGAGCCGCTCGCCGACTTGATCGTCGCCTTGTCGGGAAACTACGATGCCATCGTCGCGGCATCCACCTCGACCGGCAAGAACGTGATGCCGCGCGTCGCGGCACTGCTCGACGTCATGCAGATCTCGGACGCGATTGCGATCGATGGTCCTGACCTGTTTCGCCGTCCGATCTACGCCGGCAACATCGTTCAGACGGTGCGCTCGAAAGACCCGAAGCGCGTTCTGACGATCCGGGCGTCGGCATTCCGACCCGTGGGTCAGGGAAAGGCGAAGCCAATCGAGGTAGTCGACGTTGCGCCGGGCTCCTGCCGTTCGACATTCGTCGCCAATGCTTTCGCGGTTTCGGAGCGGCCCGAACTGACCTCGGCGCGCATCGTCGTGTCCGGCGGGCGCGGTATGGGCTCGGCAGACAATTTCGAGACGGTGCTTGCGCCGCTCGCCGACACGCTGGGGGCGGCATTGGGTGCGAGCCGCGCGGCCGTTGACGCCGGCTATGTCTCGAACGACCTTCAGGTCGGCCAGACCGGCAAGATCGTCGCTCCCGACCTCTACATCGCCTGCGGCATTTCCGGCGCGATTCAGCATCTGGCGGGCATGAAGGATTCGAAGGTGATCGTCGCGATCAACAAAGACGCGGAGGCACCGATCTTCCAGGTTGCCGATTATGGTCTCGTCGCCGATCTCTTCGAGGCGGTTCCCGAGTTGAAAGGGACGCTCGCAAGCGCGACTTGAGCAGGTGGCATCGGCACTGAGGCAAACGGGGAGGACGAGATGGCAAGGACAGATGGGCAGCCGGGCGGCGATCCGGATCAGGACGTGGACGACACCCTGTCGGCGCCCTTTCGTTCCTACGCGCTCGAACGGGCCGATGCGCCTCGCTTCCACATTCGTCTGGTCGAAAAGACACAAAGGCTCTATCCGGCGCACAAGCACGACTACTTCCAGATCGTCTATTTCATGACCGAAGCGCCGACGGCGCGCGTCGGCCTCAGATCCTACAAACCGCAGCCGGGCTCGGTTTATTTCATCGCGCCGATGACCCCGCATCAGATGCGCTTCAGCAGCGCGTCGCGGTCCGTCGTGATCTACTTCGACCTCGATTTCCTGCGGCCGGGCATCACGCGCTCTTATCCGATACAGGAACTGGTGCGCATTGCCCCCGAACTCACGCCCTTTGCCTGGCAGGGGCACATCGACTTTAACCTGGACGAAGCCCAGGCGGCGCGCGTCGAGGAGGCCTGCCGGGTGATGATCCTTGAGCATGCCGAAGATCGGATCTGCACGGGGGAGATCATTCGCGCCGAGCTGACGCTGATGCTCGGCAGGATCTGCCGGGCCTACGAGGATCGTTTCGACGAGTTGTCACCGGTTCTGCCGGCGATCGGCCGGGACAGCGGACATATGCGCCGGATCTCAGATTTCATCGCGGAGAATTACCTGCGCTCGCCGACCCTCGATCAGGCGGCCGCCTACGCCAGGCTTTCCCGCAGCCGCCTCTGCGCGCTGTTGCGGCAGCATACGGGCACCAGCTTCAACGCGCTCATCCGCGAGATGCGCATCGATGACGCGCGCGAACGCCTGGTGCTGACCGACGAGCCGATCGGCCAGATCGCCTATGCCGTCGGTTACAACGACGAGAAGTATTTCCTGCGAGCGTTTCGAAAGTCGGTCGGAATGACGCCGACGGCCTATCGGGTGAAACGGTTGAGCGACCTGGCCGTACCCGCGACGACGCGGCGCGGTCTCGGCGCGCAGGCCCGGGCCTGATGCCAACGAGCAGGAGCTAGCGGATCACACGAAACCAGCCGGACAACGGGATTGTCCGACGGACAGAGAAAAGCCTGACCGGGATGCGGTCCGGCATGTGCGGTTGATTGCAACATGGGAGGAGTAGCAATGCTTAAGAATGTCGAGGATCAGGCGCGGGCGCCGCTCCGGATGTCCGGCCTGTTCGTGGGTGGGGAATTTCTGGACGACGGCAGCGCCACCACGTTCAGCGTCGAGGAGCCGGCAACCGGGGCGACGATCGCGCATGTGACCAATGCATCGGAGGCCGACGTCGACCAGGCAGTCAGAAGCGCCCGCGGCGCCTTCCAGGCCTGGCGCGACCGGTCCCCGCGCGAGCGCGGCCAGATCCTGCGCGAAGTCGCCGCCCATATTCGCAAGCATGTGGACGAACTTGCCGAGATCGAGGCGCGCGAAGTGGGCAAGCCACGTCGCGATGCGCTCCGCTTCGACGTATCGTTCTGCCATGCCTGCTTCGACTACTTCGGCGGTCTCGCCGACACGATCCACGGCGAGATCCTCGATCAGGGACCGATCGAGGCGCGCATCAACTACGAGCCCTATGGCGTAGTGGCCGCGATTCTGCCTTTCAACTGGCCGCCGATCCACTTTTCCAAGAAGTGCGCGCCGGCGCTCGCCGCCGGCAACACCGTCGTCATCAAGCCCGGCGAGCAGGCGCCGTTGACGGTGTTGCGCCTCGTCGAACTCGCCAATGAGATCCTGCCGCCGGGCGTTCTCAACGCGGTCGCCGGCATGGTCTCCGGCCCGGCACTTGCCGCCCATCCGCTGGTCGAGCGCATCACCTTCACGGGATCGACGATGACGGGCCGGCGCGTGCTGCAGTCGGCCGCGCAGAACCTCACCTACGCCACGATGGAGCTTGGCGGAAAGAACGCGCTGATCGTGCTTCCCGATGCCGATCTCGACGTCGCGATCAACGTTGCGCTCGAAGGCATGTTCTACAATCAGGGAGAGGCCTGCACATCGACATCGCGCATCCTCGTGCACGATAGCCTCCATGACCGGTTCCTGGAGCGGTTCGCGCGGGCGACCGAGAAGCTGGTCGTCGGCGACGGACTTGATCCGGCGACCGACATCGGCGCCATGGTCGATGCCAAGCACCGCGACAAGGTTCTGTCCTATCTCGATATCGCGCTGAAGGAGGGAGCCCGCCTCGTCACCCAGGGCAGGTTGCCGACCGACGAGAGATTGAAGGACGGCTACTGGGTCGCGCCGACGGTTCTTGCAGATGTCACGCCTGACATGACCCCGGCGCGCGAAGAGATGTTCGGTCCGATCGCCAGCATCATGCGGTTTTCGACCGAGGGAGAGGCGATCCGCATCGCCAATGACAGTGAATACGGCCTGACGGCGGCGATCTGCACGACCGACGAGGCCCATGCCGGCAAGATCGCAGCCAAGCTCGAAGCGGGCATGATCTTCGTCAACAACTACATGCGCCGCGCCTTCCTCGGCTCACCCTTCGGCGGCCAGAAGGGAAGCGGCTTCGGTCGGGAAAATGCGGCGGAAACGCTGCGCGAGTTCACGCGCTCAAAGAACGTCCGGTTTCCGTCGGGCCGGGGGAGCATCCCGACCTGGCCACCGAAGGACTGAGTTCTTCCTGAACCAGATCTATTGAACCGAACCTCCAGCACGGTGACGACGCCCCGTCTTCGGCTCGTCGCCGTGCGAACTTCTAGCGGTCCTCGGCGAGGGCGGCCGTCGCGTTCCGCGCGGCTCGCCTCATTAGGGCCGCCAACTGATAGGCGCATGCAGATGGTTGAACGCGAGAGCATGGAGTTCGACGTTGTGATCGTGGGTGCGGGGCCGGCGGGTCTTGCCGCGGCGATCCGGCTGAAGCAGGTCAATCCGGAGCTTTCGGTTGTCGTGCTCGAAAAGGGCGCTGAAGTCGGTGCGCATATCCTGTCGGGCGCCGTCGTCGATCCCATCGGCATCGACCGATTGCTGCCGGACTGGCGCGCCGACGCCGACCATCCGTTCAAGACCGAGGTGACGGACGATCATTTCCTGTTGTTGGGACCCGCCGGCTCGATCCGCCTGCCGAACTTCCTGATGCCGCCGCTGATGAACAATCACGGCAACTATATCGTATCGCTTGGGCTCGTCTGTCGCTGGCTGGCGACCAAGGCGGAAGAGCTTGGCGTCGAGATCTATCCGGGCTTTGCCGCAACCGAAGTGCTCTACAACGACGAGGGTGCGGTCATCGGGGTTGCCACCGGCGACATGGGCATCGAGCGGAATGGCGAACCGGGCCCGAACTTCGCCCGCGGCATGGCGCTGCTCGGCAAATACACGCTGATCGGCGAGGGCGTGCGCGGTTCGCTCGCCAAGCAGCTGATCGCCAAGTTCGATCTCTCCAGGGACAGCGACGTCCAGAAGTTCGGCAT
>NZ_FNGR01000010.1:0-146748 GCF_900103045.1 Ensifer sp. YR511 | reverse complement strand
GCAAGTCTTCGTCATCAACGCGCAGAACTGCGTGCACTGCAAGACCTGCGACATCAAGGACCCGAACCAGAACATCAACTGGGTGCCGCCCCAAGGCGGTGAAGGCCCGGTCTATCCGAACATGTGAGTTCGGGAGGCGGGCCGCGCGGACCGAATTCATTATTGCCAAGCGAGAGACGCATCCATGCAAGACCCGACTGTCATAACCAACCCCGTTCTCAGCCAATGGATCGACGAGGTTCGGGCCCTGTGCGAACCGGATCAGGTCCATGTCTGCGACGGCAGCGATGCGGAATACAGGCGTCTGTGCAGCACCCTTGTCGCCGCGGGCACCTTTATCCGGTTGAACGAAGCGAAGCGCCCAAACTCGTTCCTCTGCCGCTCCGATCCCGGCGATGTCGCCCGCCTCGAACATCGCACTTTCGTCTGCACCTCCAGTCGGGAGGACGCAGGGCCCACCAACAATTGGGCAGATCCGGCCAGCATGCGCGTCGAGCTTTCGCGATTGTTCAAGGGATCGATGCGCGGGCGCACCATGTATGTGATCCCGTTCTCCATGGGGGAACCCGGCTCGGACCTTGCGATGATCGGGGTTCAGATCACCGATTCCGCCTATGTCGCGGTCAGCATGAAGTTGATGGCGCATATCGGCCTGCCGGTCCTGCGCGCACTTGGCACGCGCGAATTCGTGCGCTGCCTGCACTCGGTCGGAGCCCCGCTCGCGCCCGGCGACCGCGATGTGCCGTGGCCCTGCAACGCGGAGCACAAATATATTGTGAGCTTCCAGGACGACGGCTCGATCGCATCCTTCGGTTCCGGCTACGGCGGCAATGCGCTTCTCGGGAAAAAGTGCCTGGCACTGCGCACGGCCTCGCTGAAGGGCCGACAGGAGGGGTGGCTTGCCGAGCACATGCTGATCATGGGCGTGGAGGATCCCACTGGGAAAACGACCTATGTCGCGGCCGCCTTTCCGTCCGCCTGCGGCAAGACCAATTTCGCCATGCTTCTGCCGCCCGAGGGTTTTGCGGGATGGAAGGTCAAGACGGTCGGCGACGACATCGCCTGGATCCGGCCGGATGCGGACGGCAGGCTGCGGGCCATCAATCCGGAAACGGGCTTCTTCGGGGTTGCCCCGGGCACCAACGAGAAGACCAATCCCAACATGATGGCGGCGATCGCGCGCGAGACCATCTTCACCAATTGCGCGCTGACGCCCGACGGCGACGTCTGGTGGGAGGGCTTGACGGAGGAGGCGCCGCCGGCGTTGGTGGACTGGCGCGGTCTCGACTGGACGCCTCAGGCCGGTCGCCCGGCCGCGCATCCGAACGCCCGTTTCACCGTTTCGCGCGACCGCTGCCCGAGCATGGACCCATCGGCCGCGCACCCCGCCGGCGTGCCGATCTCGGCCTTCATCTTCGGCGGGCGGCTTTCCCACACTTTTCCGCTCGTCTTTGAGGCAAGGGACTGGCGCGAGGGCATCTACTGGGCGGCAACGCTGGGGTCGGAAGCGACGGCGGCCGCGGAAAATCAGGCCGCGACCCGGCGCGATCCCTTCGCGATGCTGCCTTTCTGCGGCTACAACATGGCCGACTATTTTGCCCACTGGCTTTCGATGGGCGACCGGCTTGTGAATGCGCCGGCAATCTTCCGCGTCAACTGGTTCCGGCGTGACGAGGACGGTGCATTTCTCTGGCCGGGCTTCCGGCAAAATATGCGCGTGCTCAAATGGATCGTGCAGAGGACGGAGAACACCGGCGATGGAGAAGCCACGTCGATCGGCCTTGTGCCGGGCTATGACGACATCGACTGGCATGGCCTCGACTATGACCGCCAGACCTTCGACGCGCTGATGAAGCTCGATCCGGCCGAACTCGCCAAGGAGCTGCAAAGCCACGACGCCTTGCTGCAGTCCTTCGGCCAACGATTGCCTCCAGCGCTTTTCGCGATCCGTCGCGCCTTGCTCGACGGGGTTGACCAGACGCCGCCTCAAGACTGAGGTCCTGGGCGCGCTGCCCGTCATCCAGCCAGGCGGTGGTCACGGCCACCGTCTGGCTCAGCATTGCCGGGCGCTCAGCCGTCGAGAAGCGCCATATATTCGGGGTGTTTGGCCGCAAAAGCGGCCATAAACGGGCACTTGGCGATCACCCGTGCGTTTCGCGCGCGAAGAATGTCGAAGACGCCGGTCGCAAGCCGCGTGCCGATCCCCTGTCCCGACAGGGTCTGCGGCACTTCCGTGTGCGTGAGAACGACCCGGCCGTCCTCCAGCCGATAGTAGGCAACGGCGATCTCGTCGCCGATCGGCAGCTCGAATCGAGACGCCTGAGTGTTATCGATGACCTTTTCGACCATTTCGTCCCTACCTTCCTGCAACCGTTATCCGCGCCGTCGCTGTGCCCTGGACTATAGGAGGGACGAGACATCCGCGCGACCACTCTGTCGCGCGGATGCGGAGTTCTGTGGTCTCAGAGCGCCCGGCCGCCATCCACCTGGATGATGTGGCCGGTCGAAAAGCCGAGCAACGTCGCGCTCGCCAGGATGGCGGCGGCGATGTCGTCGACTTCGCCGATGCGGCCGAGCGGGGTCGAGGACGCGACCTTGTCGTTGAAGTCCGAGCCTCGCCCGGGGACGAATTGCGTGTCGACGACACCAGGAGAAACTGCAAGGACCCGGATTTCCGGGGCAAGGGCGCGGGCGAGCGCCTTGGTCAGCACGTCGATGCCGGCCTTGGCGGCGCAATAGGCGATATTCGAGCCAATACCGGTGAAGGCGGCGATCGACGAGATGGAGACGACGAGCCCGTCGCCGGATTTTTTCAAAAGTGGCGCGAAGGCGCGGATCGCCGCGAACTGGCTTCGCCAGTTCACCTTGAAGATGTCGTCGATCAGTTCATCCGTCAGCGCGTCGAGATCCCGGTGGGCGATAGGCTTGGTGAAGCCCGCGGCATTGACCAGCACATCGAGCTTGCCGAACTTCTGTTCGATGGTGCGGGCAAGGTCGCCAAGAGCGCGGGAATCTGTGATGTCGACGGCATATCGGGCATGACGTTCAGCATTCGCAAGGGAGGAAATCACCGCGTCCGCGCTTGCGGCCCCCTGTTCACGCGGCGTGTGGGTGATCAGCACGGTCGCTCCCGCATCTGCAAACAGGCGCCCTGTCGCGGCGCCGATTGCGCCGTTTCCGCCGATGACGAGAACTGTCTTTCCAACCAAGGACCGCGGATACGCCATAAGTTCCTCCCTCTTGACGTGATGTCTTTCAAGCCGACGGAAACGTCCGCCCGGCAATTTGACGGTTGATCGATGCGACCTTAGGGCAATCGATTGCATGAAACAATAGGCAATCGATTGCATAAAGGTTCGCGGCGAACGCCCGCGCAGAGGCGTTCGCAGGGGAAAAGCGGTGCGAAGGGGCCGAAACCGCCGATCCGTCGCGAACTGCCGTCTGGGTATTGTCAGCGCTTCTGCGCTGCCACCGGTCCCGTGCTTTCGCGTTCCAGGAGCTCCACCGGCAGCACGGTCTCGAGCGGAATGTCGTCGTCCGCGCCGGCATTCATCAGGCGCAGCAGGATCGATGCGGCGGTGATGCCCGCATCATACTGCTGGATGCGGACGGTGGTGAGCCTTGGACGCGCGAGTTGCAGGAACGGCATGTCGTTGAAGCCGCTGACGGAAATGTCCGATGGACAGTCGAGGCCGTTCTCCCGCAAGACGTCGATGCAGCCGAGCGCCAGGCGGTCATTTGCGCAGAGCACGGCGGTAAAGTCGTGTCCGGAGGCGAGCAGCTCGCGCGTGCAGCGGGCGCCTTCGTCCTCATCGAAGCGCATGGCGGTGACGATGAGCTGCGGGTCGATGTCGATCGACATTCTCTTGGCGGCGTTGCGGAAGGCGGCCAGGCGTAGCTGCCCGGTCGAGAGATCCTGCGGCCCGGCCAGATGCGCGATCCGCCGGTGGCCGAGTTTCGTCAGGTGGCGCAGCATTTCGCAGATGCCCATGTCCTCGTCATTGATGACATAGGGGATGTTCGAATTCTCCACGCGCCGGTTCAGCGTCACCACCGACAGGCCGTCCTGGGCGGCCTTGGCGATCGAGGGGTCGCTTCTGAGCACCGCTGCATGGATAAGTCCGTCGACACCGCGATCGCGCAACACTTCGAGAAGGCGAACCTCGCGCTCGCGCTCGCTGTCGGTGTTGACGATGATCGACGCATAGCCGAGCGGTTCCAGAACGCTTTCGATCCCGCGCAGGATCGGTGGGAAAATCGGGTTGGTGATATCCGGAATGACGACGCCGACCGTCATCGTCCGGTTGGTGCGAAGCCCGAAGGCGATGCGGTTGGGGCGATAATCCAGGCGTTCCGCCGCGGCCTGGATCTTCGCCACAACCTCTGGCGTGATGCTCTTGCGCTCGGTCGGGTCAAGGGCGCGCGATACGGTCGACACATGAACGCCGGTCGCGCGCGCAATGTCCTTCAGCGTGGTTCGTTTCTTCTGCATGTGTCACCTCTCGCCTCCATTTAAAATCTTGCCGGAGGTTTTGCAATCGTTCGCATGGATGCTTGACAAAGCGCAAACGGTGCGCATAATCGCCCATGTGCAATCGTTTGCATATTCAGTTTGCGGCGGGGCAGTTGAGGAGCTGGCCTGCCGTCGATCGAACAGTGCGCAAGTGTCGTCCGGCGTGGCCGGGCGATTTGTTTTTCGCTTCAATGCAAACGATTGCGCGCAAATGTCTGGGAGGAGACAAAATGGGACTCAATCGGCTGATCGCGGCAGCAACCGTCAGTGTGCTTTCGGCAAGCACCGTTGCGAGCGCTGCGGAAACAATACGGATCGGCGCATCGCTGCCGATCACCGGTGGCCTTTCGGTCAGCGGCGAGAAGCATAAGCGGGGCTACGAACTCTGCAACAAGCTCATCAATGAAGCGGGCGGCATTCTCGGCAAGCAGGTGGAGCTGATCGTCAGCGACAATCGCTCCGACCCTGCGACGGCCATCAATCAGTACGAACGCTTCATCAATGTCGACAAGGTCGATGCCGTCTACGGTACGTTCTCGAGCCGCTTGACCTTTCCGGTCGGCAACGTTCTGTCCAAGTACAACATGGTTCACCCGGTTCCCTCGGGCGGTGCGCTCCGGATCTATGCCCAGGGCTACAAGAACCTCTTCTATTTCCAGGTCAATGCTGCCGAATACACCGGCAAGGACGTGATCGGCCTCCTGAAGGAGGTCAAGGATCCGGCGGATGCGCCGAAGACAGTCGCCGTCGTCCATGCCGACGACTTCTTCGCCAATGCGATCGCCACCGGCCTTCTCGGCCAGAAGGTGATCGATCCCGCCAACGACAAGGAAATCGCCGACCTCGCGCCCGGTTACTTCAAGGAAGCCGGCATCGAGGTGGTGATGGAGGAGAAGTGGCCCGAGGAAGGCTTCAACGACTGGCTGAACCTTGCCAATTCGATCAAGCGCTCCGGCGCTGAAATGATCGTCGGCCTGACGGCTTCTGCGGAAGAGGCGGTCCAGCTCATGCGGGCGCTCAAGACCGTCGGCGCATCGGCAAAGCTCGTCTATCTCAGCCAGGGTGCCCAGACGGAGTTCATCGAGGGTGTGGGGAACGACGCGGCCGATGGCGTCGTCATCCACACCACCTGGCACAAGGATGTTCCGTTCAAGAGCACGCTTGCCGGAAAGCCCTTCGACAACGCCGATTTTGTGAAGGCGTTCGAAGCCGAATATGGTGTCGAGCCGGATGAAGACAGCGCCATCCCCTTCGCCGTCTGCCAGGGTATCGAGCAGGCCATGGTTGGCGCCGGCAGCACGGATAACGCCAAGATGGGCGAATGGCTGCACGCCCGCACCAAGGAACAGCCTGTCCAGACAGTGCTCGGCGATTTCAGCTGGGACGATCTCGGCCTGCCCGTCGAAAAGTCGCACATCATGACCCAGTGGCAGGATGGCAAGCTGACCTTCGTCTACCCGACCGGCCAGTTCGAGGGCATCGTGCCCTTCCGCTATCCCAAGTCCGGTTTCTGACCCTTTGCGAGGCAGAGGAGGGTGTTTCGCTCGCGAGGCGCCCTCCCGATCGGCAGGCATCTACTACCCAATTTCTAGTACAAGGAGATCGCGCGGATGCTCGAGGTTAAGAACCTGTGCAAGCACTACGGCGGAATTCGCGCCGTGGACGGCGCAAGCTTCAAGGTCGAGAAAGGCTCGATCACGGCACTCATCGGGCCGAACGGCGCCGGCAAGACCACGGCCTTCAATTGCATCAGCCGCACCGTCGTCCCGACCTCGGGCGAGGTCTGGCTGGATGGCGAGCGGATCGACAATCTGCGTCCGCACAAGATCACGGCAAAGGGCCTGAGCCGGACCTTCCAGATCTCGCGCAACCTCGCTGACATGACGGTGCTGGAAAACGTGATCGTGCAGGCGCGCTGCCGCGGCTTTGCCGACCTGTTCCGGCCGGCGGTCTCGGCGGAAGAGCGCGACAAGGCAATGTCGATCCTCGATTTCCTCGGGATCACCCGCATTGCCTACGAGGATGGGCACAACCTGTCCTACGGCCAGAAGAAGCTGATGGATCTGGCAGCGTTGCTGATGGCCGATCCGAAAATCATCCTGCTCGACGAGCCCGCCGGCGGCGTCAACCCGACGCTGCTCGAAGAGATCGTCGGCCACATCCGGGCGCTCAACGCCAAGGGCCTGACGGTGCTGATCGTCGAACACAACATGGACCTGATCATGCGGCTCTCGCACCGCGTCGTGGTCATGGCGCACGGGCGGGTGATCTGCGACGGCACGCCCGATGTGGTGCGTCGCGATCCGCATGTGCTCGAAGCCTATCTGGGCGGCGTACTGGAAGAGGAAGCGGCCTGATGAGCGATCTCCTGCAAGTCACCAATATCACCGCCGGCTATGGCGACGGCCCGGCCATTCTCGATGGCGCGCGGCTGACGGTCGAGCCAGGCAAGGTCCACTGCATCATCGGCCCGAACGGCGCCGGCAAATCGACGCTGCTGAAAGCGATCTGCGGAATGCTGACGATCCGCAAGGGCGACGTCATCTTCAAAGGCGAGCGGCTGAACGGCCTGCGCCCTGACCAGATCCTGCGCAAGGGCATCTGTTTCGTACCGCAGGAACGGGCGCTGTTTCCGAAGATGACGGTGCGCGAAAACCTGCGCATGGGCGGATATGTGCTCAACGACGCAAAGCTTCGTGACCGCCGCATCGACGAAATCCTCGAGCGCTTTCCGGTGCTGCGCGAGCGCGCCGACCAGCATGCCGGCACCATGTCGGGCGGCCAGCAGCAGACGCTTGCGATGGCGCGCACGCTGATCGTCAAGCCCGACATCGTCATGCTCGACGAGCCCTCCCTCGGGCTGGCGCCGAAGATCGTCCAGGAGATGTTCGACATCATGAAGATGATGTCTCAGGAGGGCGTCACCGTCCTGCTCGTCGAGCAGAACGCGATGATGGGCCTCAAGAATTCCGACTGGGGCGTTGTGCTCGATCTCGGCCGCACCCTCTTCGAGGGGCCGGCCGAGGCGGTTCTGGCGGACCCGCGCATCCAGGAACTTTACCTCGGCGGCCGCAAGGTCGCGTAGCGGAGGACGTGATGACAGACATTCTTCAGATACTGATACTCGGCCTCGCGCTCGGCGGCGTAATCGCGCTGATGGGGTCCGGACTTTCGCTGGTCTTCGGCGTCATGCGCATCGTCAACCTGGCCCATCCGTCGCTGATCATCTGCGGCGCCTATGTCAGCTATTGGGCCTTCAAGCTCTGGGGCCTCGACCCGATCGCCACGCTGCCGATCGCGGCACTGATCATGGCGGCGATCGGCGTGCTGCTCTATCGCCTGATGTTCGAGAGCCAGGCCAAAAGCGCCCGCTACTCGGAAATGACGGTACTTCTTACCTTCGCGCTGGCGATGATCGTTGAAGGCTTCCTCGGCGCCGCCTTCACCAACACCCAGCGCGTGACCTCGCCGGAATATGCGACGGACGCCTTCTTCATCGGCAGCCTGTTCATCCCGAAAGGGCAACTCTATGCCGGCTGTGTGTCACTCGCGATCATCGGCGCGCTGACGCTGTTCCTCAACTACTCGCGGCTCGGCTACGCCATCCGCGCCACCACGCAGAACCGCGAGGCCGCCGAACTGCTCGGCGTCAACGTCAACCTCATCAGCATGATCGCCTTTGCAATAGGCATCGGGCTTGCAGGTGCTGCCGGTTCGCTGGTGAGCTTCGTCTTCAGCTTCTTCCCCGCCAAGCAGTGGGAATGGATTGCAATGCTGATGTCGGTCGTCGTCCTTGGCGGCATGGGCAGCGTGCTCGGCACCGTCGTCGCCGCTCTTCTCCTGTCGGTCATCGCCGCATTCGTCGGCACCTGGGTGGGCGCCACCTGGTCGACCATGACCTTCTTCCTCGCACTCTTCGTCATCCTGCTGATCCGTCCCCAGGGCCTGTTCGGCGAAAAACCGGAGTTGGCATAATGGCCGTAAACCTACAACAAGCCGACGCGAGCTCGGTGCTCGAGGCCCGTCGCATTCACAACCAGAAGCTTGCGCGCCAGCATGACCAGACCCGCGCCACATGGTTCCCTCTCACCGTTCTCGGTGTGCTGCTCGCCCTGCCGCTCCTGCAACTAACCGGCAACTACAACTACCTGCTGCACCTTGTCCTGTTCACGGCTTCTTATGCGGTCATGGCCAGCGGCTGGAACATCATCGGCGGGTTCGCCGGCTATATCTCGCTCGGCCACGCGGTGTTCTTCGCGATCGGCGGCTATTTTTCAGGCGTGCTCCTGGCGCGATACGGCATCTCGTCGCTCTTGACGGCACCGCTCGCCGGGTTGGCGGCCGCGGCCTGCGGCTATCTAGTCGGCCTCATCACGCTGAAGGTTCGTGGCCCGAGCTTCATCATCTCGTCGATCGCGCTCCTGATGATCGCCCGTATTCTGTTCGACCACTGGGAGTTCATCGGCGGCGCCAACGGCCTGTCGCTGCCGGTAACCGATCTGCCCGTTCAGACGGCGAAGCTGCCCTACTACTACGCCTTCGTGCTGATGGCTGCCTTCACCGTGTGGGCGACCTATCGCATCAAGCATTCCAAGTTCGGGCTTGGCCTGCGCGCGCTCTCCAAGGACGAGGTCAAAGCGGAAAGCGCCGGGATCAACACCCGCTTCTACAAGGTGCTGGCCTTCGCATTGTCCGCCTTCTTTGTCGGCATGGCCGGTGCAGTCTGGGGTGAGTATCTCACCTATCTCCGGCCGAACATCTTCCTGATCATCCTCGTTTCGGCAAACCTGGTGCTGATGTGCATTCTCGGCGGCAAGGGCACGATTGCGGGGCCGGTCGTGGGCGCGATCCTGATCGTCGCCTTCAACGAAATCTTCGTGGCGACCCTCGGCGCCTCCGAGATCAACATTCTCGCGACCGGTTTCGTCATGGTTCTCGGGCTGATGTTCTTCCCGAACGGCGTGATCGGAACGCTCGCCCGCAAGGGCAAGCTGCCCCGCGTCCTCAACTGGGATTGAGAGGCGACGATGCAGGACTTCATCCTCTACAACGCCCCTCAATCGACGTGCAGCCAACGGGTGCGATACGTTCTCAACGCCAAGGGCCTCGCCTTTAAGGAGCACAAGCTCGATCTCTTCACCGGTGACCAGCTCAAGCCCGAATATCTGGCGATCAACCCGAACGGCGTCGTGCCCTCGCTCGTCCACCAGGGCCGCGCGGTCACCGATTCCGCCGTCATCATGGAGTATCTGGAAGACATTCTCCCTGGTGGGCTTCGGCCAAGGGACGCCTTCGGCGCGGCGACGATGCGGGCAATGATGCGCTTCATCGACGAAGTGCCGACACCGGCGATCCGCGTGCCTTCCTACAACCTCGCCTTCCTGCCGCACTATCAGGCGATGACGGCGGAGGAGTTCCAGGCGGTCTGCGATGCAAAGCCGCTTCGCCGCGAGTTCCTGATGAAGATGGGGCGAAGCGGCTTTCCCGAGCCGGAAATGGAAGAAGCGCTCGGCCGCCTTGAGCGCGGCGTTCAGCGCATGGCGGCGTGGCTTTCCGACAATGGCGGGCCGTGGGTCATGGGCGATCAGCTGACGTTGGCGGATATCGCGATCATGCCGGTGATCGTCCGGATGGACGATATCGGACTGTCCTCGATGTGGGCGGAGATGCCGGCGATCCAGAGATGGCTCGATGCCATCCGCGCAACCGGCGCCTTCGCTGAAACCTATTACTACGGGTCGCTGCTGACCGAAAAATATCCGCACCTGAAGACGGCCAAGCCCGAACTTCGGCTCGCCGGGTCCGGCCTGTGACGCGGAAAGGAGAACAGGGATGAACAGCCATATCAGCCCCGAGGCAAAACTGATTTCCAAGGAGGCCGACGTCACGCCGACGGTGCTTGCCGCCATGTCGCGCGGCGACGATCCGCGGCTCAAGCAGATCATGGACACGATGGTCAGGCATTTGCACGCCTTCCTGCTGGAAGCGCGCCCGACCGAGGCGGAATTCGAGTACGCCCTGCGCTGGATCACGGCGGTCGGCCAGGCGACCAACGAGGCGCACAACGAGACCGTGCTTGCCGCCGACGTGCTCGGCGCTTCGACGCTGATCGACCTGATCAACAATGACGGCATGCAGGGCGAGACGCTGTCAGCGCTCTTGGGGCCGTTCTATCGCGGGGGTGCGCCGAAATGCTTAAACGGCGACTGCATCGCCCGTTCGGATACGCCGGGATCGCAGCTCTGCTTCACCGGGCGAGTGACCGATCCAGCCGGCCGACCCGTCGAAGGGGCGACCCTCGATGTCTGGCAGGCGTCCCCGGTCGGGCTTTACGAGAACCAGGACGAGACCCAGGACGACTTCAACCTGCGCGGCCGTTTCACCACGGATGGCGACGGTCATTTTCACTTCGTGTCGGTGAAGCCGGCAGGCTATCCGGTTCCGACCGACGGGCCGGTTGGCGACCTGCTGCGAGCGCAGAAGCGGACACCGATGCGTCCGGCCCACATCCACTTCATCGTCTCGGCGCCGGGCTACAAGACGCTCGTCACCCAGATCTTCTCCGACAGTCACGAGGCCCTGGTCAACGACGTGGTCTTCGGCGCGAAGCAGCAGATCGTCGGGAAATTCTTCCGCCACGATAGCCCGGACCCGGAGTTTCCGGGCGCCGAGGCGCCCTTCTACAGCTGCAACTATCACTTCAAGCTGGTGGAGGGTCAATCGGTCCTGCCGCTGCCTCCGATCTCCGGAAAGAAGGTGGCGCACCATGGCTGAGAGATCAAACAGGTCGCGCCCTGGCGCGGGAGGCTTGTGATGCAGCAGAACGTCATCATCACCTGCGCGGTCACGGGCAATCTTACGACGCGGGAAAACCATCCCGGACTTCCCGTCACGCCCGAAGAGATCGCCAATGCCTGCCTGGAGGCGGCCGATGCCGGCGCGGCGATCGCCCACATCCACGTGCGCGATCCGGTTACGGCAAAGCCCTCCATGGAGCTAAAGTACTACCGCGAGGTCGTCGAGCTCATCCGGGCCAAGAACACGGCGCTGATCCTCAACGTCACGACCGGGCCCGGTGGCCGCTACCACCCGAGCGACGAGAACCCGGCGGTCGCCGGACCACGCACGACGCTGATGCGGCCGGAAAAGCGGGTCGAGCACATCGTCGCGCTGAAGCCTGATATCGCCACGCTCGACCTCAACACCATGACCTTCGGCTCCGAGGTCGTCATCAACACGCCGGCCAACGTCAAGATCATGGCCGACATTATCAACGAGGCGGGCTCCAAGCCGGAGCTCGAGGTCTTCGACACCGGCCACATCCAGCTGGCGCAGGATCTCCTGAAGGCGGGCGTGTTGAAGTCGCCGGCGATGTTCACGATCGTCACCGGCGTCAAATACGGCTTTCCCTCGACCACCGACGTGATGGCGACCGCGACGCGGATGCTGCCCGCTGACGCCGTCTGGACCGGCTTCGGCGTCGGGCGGATGTCGTTCCCGATGGCCGTTCAGGCCTATCTGCTCGGCGGTCACGTTCGGGTTGGCCTGGAGGACAACTCCTACATCGCCAAGGGCGTGCTCGCCAAAGGCAATGGCGAACTGGTCGAGCGGGCAAGAGACCTGATCGAGAAGCTCGGCGGCCGGATCGCCGAGCCCTCCCAGGCCCGCGAAATTCTCGGACTGCGTGCATAGGCATCGATTTCTGCAAGGAGGCATAGAATGAACATTCAGGTGGACGCGAAGATCGCCCGAGCGCTGAGGGTGACGGAAAAATCCCCCGATCTCGACAATCTCAAGATCGACGTCGTCGATGTCGCGGTGCCGCGGCCGGGTCCCGGGCAGGTGCTGGTCGAGATCGTGGCGGCAGGGGTCAATCCCAGCGACGTGAAGGCATCCCTCGGGCACATGCCGCACGCCATCTGGCCGCGCACGCCGGGCCGCGACTTCGGCGGCATCGTGCGCGAAGGACCGTCGTCGATGATCGGCATGGAAATCTGGGGCGGGGGCGGCGAACTCGGCATCACCCAGGACGGCAGCCACGCCAAATGGATGGTGCTCGACCAGAAAGCGGTGCGCGCCAAGCCTGCGAATTTCACCATGCAGGAAGCAGGCTCGATCGGCGTGCCGTTCATCACCGCCTTTGAGGGCCTGCGCGAAGCCGGCGGCGTGCAGCCGACGGATGTCGTGCTCGTCTGCGGCGGCAACGGCAAGGTCGGGCAGGCGGTCATCCAGCTCGCGACCATGGCCGGCGCCAAGGTCTTTGCGGTCGAGTACAATGAGCAGCCGCTTCTGGCGCACACCAACGCGCCGGTCGAAATGCTCAACAGCGCCAAGGATGACGTTGCGGCGATCGTGCGCGAAAAGACCGGCGGCCACGGGGCCGACATCGTCTTCAACACGGTCGGCAGTCCCTATTTCGAGATCGCCAACAACGCGATGGCGAAGCAGGCGCGCCAGGTCTTCATTTCCACCTTCGACCGCGCCGTGCCGTTCGATATCTTCAACTTCTTCCGCGGGCGTCACAAATATATCGGCATCGACACGCTGGCGCTGTCGTCGGTCGAGGGTGCCCGAATCTTCGACAAGCTCAAGCCGAAGTTCGAGGAAGGCAAGTTGAAGCCGTTCCCGATCAATCCGGCGACCGTCTATGGCTTTGCCGACGCCGCCAAGGCCTACGCCTCGGTGCTGCGCGGCACGCCCGAGCGCGTGCTGCTGGTGCCCTGAGGAGGAGCGGACGATGCAGGTGACGCGCTACGGCGATGCCAGATCCTATGAGGCGCCGGAGCACTACGGCATGCACTGCCTGCGGCTCCAGGGAAAGGAGGCGACGGCAACCGATACGATCTGGATCGGCCTGTCGCACCTCCTGCCCGGTGGTCATACGTCGCTGAAGGACGCCACGGTCGAGAAGATCTACATCGTCGTTGCCGGAGAGGTGACGGTCGAAACCGGCAGCGAGAGCGTCACGCTCGGCTTTCTCGACAGTTGCCGGCTTGCGCCCGGCGAGGCGCGTGCGCTCGCCAACCGCACCAATGCGCCGGCGTCCATCCTGCTCGCCATGCCGACCTGAGCGCCGCCGCAGAACGGAGAATATTTGATGGTTTCATCGGGTCTTTACCGGCTGGGCGCGCGCGCGCCGCGCGTTCCCGCCAATGGACGATTTTACGTCGCGCCCGGCGCCGTGGTGATCGGCGACGTGCGGCTCGAAGAGGATGTCAGTATCTGGTTCAACGCCGTCTTGCGCGGCGACAACGAGCCGATCATCCTTCGGCGCGGCTGCAACGTCCAGGACGGATGCGTCGTTCACACCGATCCCGGATACCCCGTGGAGATAAGCGAGGATGTTACCGTCGGACACAACGCCACAATTCACGGATGCCGGATCGGCAAGGGAAGCCTCGTCGGCATGGGGGCGGCGATCCTCAACGGCGCGCAGATCGGTGAGCGATGCCTGATCGGCGCCGGCGCATTGGTGCGGGAAAACATGGTCATCCCGGACGGCGCTCTGGTCCTCGGGGTGCCCGCCCAGGTCGTGCGCGTTCTTGACGGAAAGACGGCCGAAGCTTTGTCGATCGGGGCGCAACGCTATCGCGCGAAAGCCCGGAGCTATCCCGGGGATCTCCAGCCGGTCTCCGTCGAACACGTATCGTCGGGGGCGGACCCAAGCAATTACATCATGCGGGAGAACATGCATGACGCAGAATGAGAACCGATTGGTCAGTGTCGTCGAGCATTGGCTCCCGCGCATGGAGGTCGCCGGGATCCCGTCGGCAACCGCACGTGCCGTCATCGAGCGAGCCGGCGTCTGGCAGAAGTGGCTTGCTGCCTGGAGCGAGGAGGGCGAGCGTCACGCAGAGCTCGGCGCTGCGGCTCTGGTCGCCGGCCGCAACGTGACCGCCGGCGAAGCCTATGCCCGCGCCAGCCTTTTTTATCATTTCGGACAATTCATGGCCTTCGAGGATCTGGAGGCAAAGGCGAGGGCCGCCACGCGAAAGGTGGAACTCTACCGTCTCGCGGCACCCTTGCTTGATCCGTCTGGCGAGATGGTCGCTGTGCCCTTTGAGGACGGCGAACTTCGGGCCGTTCTTCGCGTGCCGAACGGAGACGGCACACACCCGCTGGCGCTGATCATCCCGGGCTCGGATTCGACCAAGGAGGAATTCCCGGCCTTCGAGCGGCATTTTCATGCCCGCGGCGTTGCGACCCTTTCGCTCGACGGTCCCGGCCAGGGTGAGGGCCGTTCGATGGGTACGCTGCGCCCGGACATCGGTCCGGCGGTTGAGGCGGCCATCCGGTCGGTAGAGGCGCACCCGCGCCTTTCGGGCAAGGTCGCGCTCGTTGGCATGGCCTTCGGCGGCTTTCTTGCCCTGCGCGCCGCCGCGTCCGTGCCAACGCTCGCCGGCGTCGTCTCCATCAACGGCTTCTTCGATCTCGGTGGGTTCTGGGACGCGCTGCCGCAGGTCTATCGCGACAACATGCGCTTCTCGCTCGGGGGCGCGGACGTTCGCGAACGTGCCGACCGTTTCACGCTGGCGCGCTGCCCGCCGCCGACCGCCCCGGCGCTCATCCTCCACGGCGGACGCGACAAGATCTTTCCACCCTCCGAAGCGGTAAAATGCGCAGATATCTGTGCGCGTGGAGCCGAACTGCACATCTTCGAGGATGGCAACCACGTCTGCAACAACATCCCCTGGCTCTACCGCCCGCTTGTCGCCGACTGGGTGGCGGAGCGCACGCGCGTGTAACCGTCGAAGACGGACGCTTCGCCGTTCACGGCATGGCCGTGGAAGGGCTGCGTCACGCGTCCGGCAAGGTGAAGACGGCGCAGGGTGCTGCGATGCCGCGCAAGGGATGCTCGCCGAGCGGCAGCAGCGGCGTCGACGCGGCCTCAGCCACGGAACCGGAGATCAGCACGGAGCAGCCGAGCGGCCGGCACAGGCCCTCCAGGCGGCTGACGAGATTGACCGCCGGGCCGATGGCTGTGAAGTCGAGCCTATCGGCGGCACCTATATTGCCCCAGAGAATGTCGCCGAGGTGCAGGGCGACGCCGAAGGAGAGCGGCGGTAGCCCCTCGGCCTGCCGGGCCTGGTCGAGATGCGCCATGCCGGCGCGCGCGGCGGTGACCGCGCGCAAGGCCGCGTCGCAGGCTTCGCTCGGCGAGCCGCTCACCGGAAAGATCGCCAGAACGCCGTCGCCGATGAATTTCAGCACCTCGCCGCCAAAGGCATGGATCGCGCCGGCGAGGCGATCGAACCAGGCGTCGAGGGCCGCGATCACCACGGCGGGTTCCGATGTTTCGGACAGCGCCGTGAAGTTGCGCAAATCGGCATAGAGTAGGGCCGCGCGAATGGTTTCGCCGGTGCCGCGGGTGAGCGCTCCGGCGCGGACACGGGCGGCGCTGCGGCGGCCGAGATAGGCGTCGAGCAGAGCGGTGAGCGCGGCCCGCTCGGCAAGAACCGCCAGGGGCGCGACGGCAAAGCGCGCGACATCACCAAGCCGCGCCGTCTCTTCCGGGCCGAACGGGCGCGTCCCGGCCCAGCCGAGCGACGCGCGTTCATTCCCCGAACCGGTCGATTGTTGCAGCAGTGGCCCGAGCCCGGCCAGCCACTCCTCTCCCGCCCGGTCGGAGACGGCGTCGGCAAACCCCAGGCTCTCGATCACCACGCCGGTCTCGGCTCGCCAAAGCCAGGTGCGGCGGGCGATGATCGGATGCGGCACGGCGAGCGTAAGCGCGCCGCCCGAGAGCGGCAGACCGTCGGCGACGAGCTGGCGGCCAAGGTCGGACAGGAATCGGTCCGGCTCCTGCGAGGCGCTTGCCTCGTCCACGAGCCAGGCAAGGGGGGCGGACAAATCCATGCCGAAGAGGATAGGGTCGAGCGCCCTATGGACAAGCCCTTTCCCGCCGCCGCGCTGCGCGCAAGTCAGGGGCGGACGGTGGCGCCGTCCGCCCCGGCGGTCTATGATTGCGGCAGCCTGCAGAAGGACTCTCAAGCCGCAGGCAGGCCAATCAGCAAAGGGAAGACCGATGCCAGAAGCCCTCGTCGTCCGCCGCGAAGCGCATATTCCGGCGCCACCCGCCGCAGTGTTCGCTCTTTTGACCGACCCGGAAAAGATCCTGCGCTGGATGGGAACGGAGGCCGACACCAAGGCGGAGCCCGGCGGTCTCTATCTCGTCAACGTGACCGGGGCCCGTTTTGCCCGCGGGTCTTTCCGCGAGGTCGTGCCGGTGCATCGGCTCGCCTATAGCTTCGGCTGGGAAGGCAGCGACATTGTCCCGCCCGGCTCGAGCCTGATCGAGATCGACCTGATCGAGCAGCCGCCCGGAACATTGCTGCGCCTTACGCAAACGGGTCTGCCCAGCGCCGAACAATGCGCCGGCCATGCGGAAGGCTGGGCGCATTATCTGGAGCGGCTGGGCCAGGTTGCGTCGGGCCGCGATCCAGGCCCCGATCCCTGGCTCGGCCGCGACGGCGCGGCTTGATGCAGACGTCCCTTGCTTGCCACGACTGGGCCTGAAGGCTTGACGACGGCGCTGGAATGCCATGTTGCTTGGGATTGGCGCGAACCTGCGTTCACATCTTATTGATGCCAAATCAGGACGTTAGGCGGCATATGTCATTGCGGTGCGCTGGCTGAACGCACCGGGACATGTATGAGTTTACTCGGGATGGGAGCGAATGGACGACAACAACATCATCAAATTTGAACGACCAAAGCCGAAAAAGGAGGCGAAGCCGGCCAGCCCTGTGCCGCGGAAGGCGTTGATTTGGCTGGCACTGATAGCGGCCTTGGTTGCGGTGTGGTCGTACTATCAGTTTATCGCGCCGCCGAGCTTGCCAGGCTAACAACGCTACAGACCGGCGGTTGGCGAGCGGCGCGCGCTCCTCGCTTGGTCTGTCTGCAGACACGAGCGCACAATTGGCGAGCTCGCCACCGCCTTCGCTCACTTCCACATGGAGCGCATGCGGGCGCCGACGTCGATGCGGATCTGCTTGGCGCTTCGCTCGCTGGCGCTTGCCGAGATCTTCGGCCAGCTCGTCGTCTCGAAAAACTGAAGCAATGTCGCCGGGATGAAGCGGGTTCGCGAGGCGTAGACATGCCGGTCGCCCTGGGCGTTCTGGCCGTGGGTGAAGAAGCGCTGCGGCGTCACCAGGGAGAGATGATCGCGTGCCCGTGTCATGCCGACATAGAGCAGCCGCCGCTCCTCTTCGAGTTCGGCAGTTGTGCCCACGCCGAGATCGGACGGAATGCAGCCGTCGACGACGTTGAGCACGAAGACCGAGCGCCATTCCTGGCCCTTCGCCGAATGGATGGTCGACAGGATCAGATAGTCCTCGTCGAGCAGCGGCACGCCCGCCTGGTCGCTCGTGGCATCGGGCGGGTCAAGGGTCAGCTCGGTCAGGAAACGTTCGCGGTTCTGGTAGCCGCCGGCAATCTGCTCGAGCTGCAGCAGGTCGGCCTTACGCGTGTCGGCGTCTTCATGGATCCGGTCAAGATGGGGCTCATACCAGGCGCGCGCAGCGCCAATCTCCTGCGGCCATCCAGGCTCGGCCCGTCGCAGACCGGACACCAGGTCGACGAAGCCGGTCCAGTTCTCGCCGGTCTTGGCGGGAGGCGGGATCTCAGCAAGAGCCGCGAGCGGTTCCGGATCGGCGGCGATCGCATCGAGGATCTTTCCAGCGGTCTGTGGGCCAATACCGGGCAGCATCTGCAGCAACCGGAAACCTGCGACGCGGTCACGCGGGTTCTGCGCAAAGCGCAGGACTGCGAGCAGGTCCTTCACATGGGCGCTGTCGAGAAACTTCAGGCCACCGAATTTCACGAACGGAATGTTGCGGCGGGTGAGTTCGACTTCGAGCGTTCCGCTGTGATTGGACGAGCGAAAAAGCACCGCCTGCTGCTTCAAGGCGATACCGATCTCGCGGCCAGCGAGAACCTGCTCCACGATGTAGGCGGCCTGATCCGCTTCGTCCTTGACGGCGACGAGCAACGGGCGCTGCTCCGATTGCCTGTCCGTCCAGAGGTTCTTGGTAAATCGCTCCCGCGCCAGGCCGATCACGCCGTTCGCAGCGGCGAGGATCGGCTGCGTCGAGCGGTAGTTCCGGTCGAGGGTGATGACGTCGGCAGGCTCGGGCGAAAAGGCGTTCGGGAAATCGAGAATATTGCGAACCGTCGCAGCCCTGAAGGAATAGATCGACTGGGCGTCGTCGCCAACGACCGTCAATCCGTGGCCGCCGGGTCTGAGCGACATCAGGATCGACGCCTGCAGCCTGTTGGTGTCCTGATACTCGTCGACAAGAACATGATCGAAGCGTCCGCCGATATCTTCGGCAAGCTCCGGATCGGAAACCATCTGCGCCCAGTAGAGCAGGAGATCGTCATAATCGAGCACGTTCTGCGCCTGTTTGGCATCGACGTAGGCCGCAAACAGCGCCTTGAGCTGTTCGTCCCAGCCGGTGACCCAGGGATAGGCCGACTTCAATACGTCGCCAATCGAGCTTTCGGAGTTCACGACGCGCGAATAGATCGAAAGGCACGTTCCCTTTGTCGGGAAGCGGCTTTCCGTCTTCGAGAAGCCGAGCTCGTGGCGCACGAGGTTCATCAAATCGGCGCTGTCCTCCCGGTCGTGGATCGTAAAATCCGGGCCGAGACCGATTTGTTCGGCGTAGATGCGCAGGATCCGGGCGCCGATGCCATGGAAGGTGCCGGCCCAGGAGAGCGCGTCCGTCATGACTGCAGCGTTGTCGCCAAGGACCTGGCGGCAGATGCGCGCGACCCGGCGGGTCATCTCGGCTGCTGCGCGTCGAGAAAAGGTCATCAGCAGAATGCGGCGCGGATCGGCACCGTTGACGATGAGATGCGCGACGCGGTGGGCGAGGGTATTCGTCTTGCCGGAGCCGGCACCGGCGATGATGAGAAGCGGGCCGCCGACCTGTCCTTCCGGCAAGCCGATACCGTGCTCGACCGCCTCACGCTGGCGGTCATTGAGTTTTTCGAGATAGGCGGCGCTCATGCGTTCCCGTTCGTTTTCGTCGCACTCAGTCACTGCCCGCATCGATTTGCATCCAAGAGACGGGCAGGAACAAAGAAAGAACTAGCAATTTAGCATCCAGATGAAAACCCTGACGTCGCCGAGTTTTCCCTCCTGCAACGTCGGAATGTCACTCTTCCAAGGTTTTGATGACCTGCGAGATCGCCGATGGGCTTGATTGCTGCAGGTAAGGCCAATCGGCCGTGGATCGAGATCTGTCGCGGGTGATCGCCGGCTTATCGATCGGCCTATACCTATGGCTGTGCGCCGCACGAAGAACGCGCGACGGCTTGTGGCCTTATATAGTAGATTAGAAATATGCTCCGCTCCTGCGTCCACTCGAAAGAGGAAGAGCACATGGACGAACGGAGCGTTGAAAATACCTGTGAGGCCACCGGCTCGACCGCCGAATTGCAGGAGATTGCGCGCAAGCTGGCGTCGCTCGCCCAAGAGATCAGGTCAATTGCAGCGACCCCGCTCGGCGAGACGGTCGTACTCGACGAAAGCGGCGATGGATCGGAAACGGCAGTCGACTGATGTCGGCCGCGGGGCAGCGGCTTTACTTGTTCGGTACAGGCATTCATTCCTCAATTGGGGGATGGCCGTGATCTGCCTGCGCGCTTAGAACCAGCCTACGGTGGCGACCTTGGGATATTCGGGACGTCGATACGAGGCGACGCCTTCGAATATCCCTTGGCGCGTCAGCAGACGCTGGTGTCTGTTCAGGGGCAGCATTGAGCTCGTCACGCCACGACCGTCATCGTCATTTCTATGTAGGCGGCAAGGCACAGGGCTGAAGCTAAGATGCCCGGCGTTGAAGGCACGGCTTGCATTATTTTCGCGAAGAACATACCGCCGGCGATGAGCAATCCGCCGAAAAGCAGACCGTGTTCTGCAACAGCGAGGCCGATGGCGCAGAGGTTCACGGCACTCGCAACCATGGTGAGGGGCGCTGCGGCCAGCGCAGCGTTCGATTGAGCCAGGAAGATGAGCCTGAAACGCGGCCAGCTGAGGCCGATGGCGAGAACGAGGAACACCAGGGACATGCCCATCAGCATGCTCCGGCGAGCGTGCGCTCGATCGATCCGGCCCGCTTGTCTCGGGCCGAAAACACGCCGCCGACAGCGATGAGGACCGGGCTGTCGTAGCCGATCTCCCCTATGCCCTCCGGGATTGTGGCGAGCGTGCCTCGCCAGCTGCGTTCCGTCGGATGGCTGACATCGCTCATGATCACGGCCGGTGTTTCAGGTGAACGGCCTTCGCCGATAAGCTTTTCGGCAATCAGCCCCGCCGTTCGGCCACCCATGTAAAAGACCGCCGTGCTGCGCGGATCGGCAATGCCTGCCCAGTCGACATCATCGGGCAGGCCGCCGTGGCGGGAATGACCGGTCACCAGCCGAAGCGACTGGGCATAGTCGCGATGGGTCAGCGACAGACCGAGACGGGAGGCCATGGCGCTTGCGGCAGTGATGCCGGGGATAACGTCGACGGGAATGTTCTCGCGGTCGAGATGGGCGATTTCCTCGCCGGCCCGGCCGAAAACCATGGGGTCGCCGGATTTCAGCCGCACCACGCGTTTCCCAGCCTTGGCGAGCTTGACCATCATGGCGTTGATGTCTTCCTGCCGGCAGCTTTCGCGGCCGCCGCGCTTTCCGACGAGCATGCGCTTTGCCTCCCGCCGGGCGAGTTCGAGCACGTCTGAAGAAACGAGGTCGTCGAAAAGGATGACATCGGCCGCTTGCAGCGCGCGCACGGCCTTCAGCGTCAGGAGTTCGGCATCGCCCGGTCCCGCGCCGACCAAAGTCACGTGACCGATGGCGGGGGCTCCCGCGAGCCTTTCGGCATCAGCAAGAAGCACCCCGCCTACGCCCTCCTCCGGCGTATCCATGGTCGAAAAGACGCGATCGGCAAAACGTTCCCAGAAGAGGCGGCGCCGGGGACCGGGTTCGATCCGGTGGTTCACCGCTCCACGAAGAGACTGTGCCAGCGCTGCCCAGGCCTTCAGGCTTTTCGGCAGCAGCGTCTCGATCTTGCGGCGGATCGTCTGGGCGAGGATCGGGGCGGCGCCATCGGTCGAGATCGCAACGATGACGGGCGAGCGGTTGACGATCGAGCCGAACTGGAACTCGCAGAAGTCCGGCTGGTCGATGACGTTGACCGGAACGCCCGCCGCGCGGGCGGCGGCGAAGAATGCCCGCGCCTCCGCCTGGTCCTCGCAATCGCCGACGGCGAGCGCGGCACCGTCAAGATCGGCGGGCGCCCAGTGCCGGCGGTTTAGCGTGACGCTGGCGGTGGGGTGTTGCGGGGTACGGCCGGCAAATGCCGCGAGCGCCTCGTCGTTCCCTTCAGCGTAGAGGTCGACGCGGGCGCCGCAGGCGGCCAGAAGCTCGGCCTTCCACATCGCTCCGTCCGTTGCACCGGCCACCACGACGCGCCGGCCCTCCAGCGCCCAGAAGACGGGCAGCTTGGCGAGCGCCTCCATGCGGGCGGGTCCGTCACTCTGCGGCTGCTGCAAGACATCCATCGATGATCCCCCTGATTTCGGCGCGGCACGAGCCGCAATTGGTTCCGGCATTGAGCGCCACGCCGACGGCCTCGACGCTGTGGCAACCGCCGCGTACGGCCGCGACGATCTGGTTGACGCCAACACCGAAGCAGGAGCAGACGGTGGCGCCGGGATCCGGTTTGTCCGCCCCCGGACGGCCCGCGACGAGCGCGAAGCGCTTGCGCAGATTGGCGTGGTCAGCGCCGAGTTGTGCGATCGCCCAGTTGCGCGCGACGGCGACCGGTTCACGCGCGAGGAAGAAGGCCGCGAGAAGCTGCGGACCATCGAAGAAGGCGAGCCTGATGTCGCCGGTCTGTGCATCCGCATAGCCGAGCGGCTCTACCCCTTGCGGGATCGCAAGAACGCGGCGGCACCAGCCGGCCCAGTCGTCCACCGGCTCGGCAAAAGCCAGTTCCAATCGCCAGCCGCCAGCCGCCTTCGCCAGCGCCCAATAGGCAGCATCCGGATCGACCGGCTTTGCCAGCGAGACAGCGAAGGCGTAGTGCGTCGCCTTGAACTTTCGCGCGGCGACCGCAATGTTCTTCGATGCCGGCTGGCCGGAAAGACGATCGGTGATCGGCGGCACGAGGACATCGATGCGTGCCTTCGCCGCAAACTGGTCGTTCCAGTGCATCGGCACGAAGATGCTGCCGCGCGCCTGGCGGTCGGTGATGAGCGCACGTACGAACGCCTTGCCCTCAGGGCTTTCAATCTCGATAAGGTCGGCGTTGCCGACGCCGATCTCCATCGCATCACGCGGGTGCAGTTCGGCAAACGGTTCGGCGATATGGGCCGAGAGGCGCGCGCTTTTGCCCGTGCGGGTCATCGTGTGCCACTGGTCGCGGATGCGGCCGGTGTTGAGCGTGAACGGGTAATCGGCATTGGTGCGGTCGGTCTCTGCCGGGCGAACGGCCACGAACCGGCCTCTGCCGTCAGCGTGATAGAAGTTGCCCGCCGCAAAGAAACGGCTTTCGGCGCGCTTCTGGCCTTCCCGTTGGGGCCACTGGAAGGGCGTCAGCCCGTCGTAGTCCTCAAGCGCAAGATCGGCATAGGCGCCAATGTCGAAATCGCGGCTGCCGGCATTTTCGAAGGCCGAGAGCGCGGCATGTTCGCGGAAGATCGCGGCGGGCGCTTCGTAGGCGAAAGCATCGGTATGGCCCAGGCGGCGACCGACCTCGGCCAGTTGCCACCAGTCCGCCCGGGCTTCTCCCGGTGCGGCGAGGAACGCCCGCTGGCGCGAGATGCGGCGTTCGGAATTGGTGACCGTGCCGCTCTTTTCCCCCCAACCGAGCGACGGCAGCAGCACATGCGCGTGGCGGGCGGTATCAGTTTCTTTCAGGATGTCGGAAACCACGACGAAGGGACAGGCCCTGATCGCGGCCTCGACGGCGTCGGCATCCGGCATCGAGACGACGGGGTTCGTTGCCATGATCCAGAGCGCCTTGACGCGACCGTCTGCCATCGCCCGGAAGAGATCGACGGCCTTGAGCCCCGGATTTTCGGCAATCTTTGGCGAACGCCAGAAGCGCTGGACGCGATCGCGATCACCGGCATCTTCGATCGCCATGTGTGCTGCGAGCATGTTCGCAAGCCCGCCGACCTCGCGGCCGCCCATCGCATTCGGCTGCCCCGTCAGCGAGAACGGCCCCATGCCCGGCCGGCCGATGCGGCCGGTCGCAAGGTGACAGTTGAGGATCGCGTTGACCTTGTCGGTGCCCGAAGACGACTGGTTGACGCCTTGGCTGTAGCAGGTCACGACCTTCTCGGTTGTCGAAAACAGCCGGTAGAATTCGCGCAACTGCATCGCCGGAAGACCGGTCCGCTCGAGCACGTCGTCGAACGAAACACCGCCCGCTGCGAGCAAGGTATCACCGAAGCCGGCCGTATGCGCCGCGACATAGTTCTGGTCGACGGCATTGCTGCAAACCAGATGTGAGAACAGCCCGACGAAGAGCGCCACATCGGCGTCGGGCCGGATCGCGAGATGCAGGTCTGCGATATCGGCCGTCATGGTGCGGCGCGGATCGACGAGAACGATTTTGAGGCCCGGCCGTTTCGCCTTGGCGGCGGCAAGGCGCTGGTAGAGGACGGGGTGGCACCAGGCAAGGTTCGATCCGGTGAGTACGACCAGATCGGCCAGCTCCAGATCCTCATAGGTCCCGGGTACCGTATCCGAACCGAAGGCACGGCGATGACCGGCAACCGACGAGGACATGCAGAGACGTGAATTGGTATCGATGTTGGCGGAACCGACAAAACCCTTCATCAGCTTGTTGGCGACGTAGTAGTCTTCGGTGAGCAGCTGGCCGGAGACGTAGAAGGCGACCGAATCCGGGCCGTGCTCGGCAATCGTTTCCGCAAAGCGCGTAGCGACAAGGTCGAGGGCTTCGTCCCAGCCAGCCTGGCATCCGTCGATCTCCGGATGCAGCAGCCGACCGTCGAGGTCGAGGGTCTCGGCGAGTGCGGACCCCTTGGAGCACAGCCTGCCGAAATTGGCGGGATGGTCGGCATCGCCGCGCACGGCGACGGCGCCGTTGTCATCGACCGTCGCGATGACCCCGCAGCCGACGCCGCAATAGGGACAGGTGGTCTTGACCTCCTTTTCCATGGTCATTCCGCCGCAATCAGCAGGCTTTCGAGCGCAATGAACAGCGCGCCGCCGTCAATACGCACCGGAATGGTGCGCACCGCGCCTTCGTCGGCCCCGAGCGCCTTGCCGGTTTCGAGCGAGATCGCCCAATTGTGCAAGGGGCAGGTGACCGCCTTCGCGTGGACGATGCCTTGCGACAGCGGCCCGCCCTTGTGCGGGCAATGGTCCTCGATGGCGAAGACCTCGTTTTCGGCTGTGCGGAAGACGGCGATCTTGCCCTGAGGCGTCTTCACGCAGCGCGCGCCTCGCAGCGGAATGTCCGAGATGTCGCCGATCGGGTGCCAGGTCATGTTCATCATCTCACTCCGCAGCTTGGGGGAAGCCGACCGTCGCCATCGGCCGGAACTCGTGTTTGTCCTTGCCGGAGACGCGCTCCGACCAGGGGTCGACCTGGGCGAATTTCTGGCTGAAGACGAAGCGGTCGTAGTAGGCCTTGCGCTTGTCCGCATCGTCCATGATCTGGCGGCGGATCTCGTCCAGCCCGACGCGTTTCGCCCACTTGTAGATGCGCTCGAGATAGCGGGCCTGCTCGCGGTACATCTGCGTCAGCGCCACGATGTGTTCCAGCGCCTCGTCCTCGCTTTTCACCAGGCCAAGTACCTCGGTGCCCTTGATGTCGAGCCCGGCAGCACCGGCGAAATGGATCTCGAAGCCCGAGTCGACGCAGATGACGCCGATGTCCTTGCAGGTGGCCTCCGCGCAATTGCGCGGACAGCCGGAAACCGCCATCTTCAGCTTGGCGGGCGTCCAGGAACCCCACATGAACTTTTCGATGCGGATGCCGAGGCCGGTGGAATCCTGCGTGCCGAAGCGGCACCAGTCCGAGCCGACGCAGGTCTTCACCGTGCGCAGACCCTTGGCATAGGCCTGGCCCGAGATGAAACCGGCCTTGCCGAGATCGGCCCAGACGGCAGGTAGGTCTTCCTTTTCGATCCCGAGCAGGTCGATGCGCTGGCCGCCGGTCACCTTCACCAGCGGAATTTCGAACTTGTCGACCACGTCGGCGATGGCCCGCAGCTCGCCGGAATTGGTGACCCCACCCCACATGCGCGGCACGACGGAATAGGTGCCGTCCTTCTGGATGTTGGCGTGAACGCGCTCGTTGATGAAGCGCGACTGGTAGTCGTCGGCATATTCGTCGGGGAAATCGCAGACGAGGTAGTAGTTGAGCGCCGGGCGGCACTTGGCGCAGCCGCAGGAGGTCTTCCATTCCAGCTCCTGCATGACCGCGGGAATGGTCTTCAGGCCCTTGGCCTTGATCAGCCGACGTACGTCGTCGTGGCCGAGATCGGTGCAGCCGCACATCGGCTGGACGGCGGCCGGACTGTAGCTCTCGCCGAGCGTCAGCGTCATCAGCTGTTCGACAAGGCCGGTACAGGAGCCGCAGGAGGCCGATGCCTTGGTGTGGGCGCGCACCTCGTCGAGCGACGTCAGGCCCTTGTCGGCAATCGTGGAAACGATCTTACCCTTGCAAACGCCGTTGCAGCCGCAGATTTCCGCATCATCCGGCAAGGCTGCAACGGCCGCCATAGGGTCCAGCGGAGCGCCTCCCTGGAAGGCCTGGCCGAAGATCAGGGTCTGGCGCATCTCGGAGACGTCGGTCTCCTTCTTCTTCAGATCGTTGAACCAGGCGCCGTCGGATGTTTCGCCATAGAGCACGGTGCCGATGATGCGGTTGCCCTTCAGCACCAGCCGCTTGTAGACGCCGGCCGTGGCGTCGCGCAGAACGATCTCCTCGCGGTCGTCGCCATCGGCAAAGTCGCCGAGCGAGAAAAGTTCGATGCCGGTGACCTTGAGCTTGGTCGGCGTGTCGGAATGGACAAAGGCGGCGGAGCGGTCGCCAGCCAGATGCGAGGCGGCGACACGGGCCATCTCGTAAAGCGGCGCGACGAGGCCATAGACCATGCCGCCCACTTCCGCACATTCGCCGAGCGCCCAGATGCGGCCATCCGAGGTCTGCATGCCCTGGTCGACGACGATGCCGCGGTTGATCGCAAGGCCGGCCTCCTTCGCAAGGCCGACACTCGGCCGAATGCCGACGGCCATGACGACGAGCGTCGCCGGAATGATGCGGCCGTCGTCGAGCTCGATGCCTTCGACCCTGCCGTTGCCGACGATCGCCTTGGTGTTGGCCTTGCAGATGATCTTGATGCCGCGGCCTTCCAGCTCCTTCTCAAGGAGATAGCCGGCGGCCGGGTCGAGCTGGCGGTCCATCAGCGTCGGCATCACGTGAAGAACGGTGACGTCCATGCCGCGACCGGCAAGGCCGGCGGCCGCTTCAAGGCCGAGCAGGCCGCCGCCGATGACGACGGCCTTTTCGCGCGACTGGGCAGCGAGCAGCATGGCCTGCACGTCATCGAGATCGCGATAGGTGATGACGCCGGGCAGGTCCTTGCCGGGCACCGGCAGGATGAAGGGCACCGAACCGGTCGCGATCACCAGCTTGTCATAGCTTTCGGTCACGCCATGGTCGGAGGTCACGGTTTGGGCATCGCGGTCGATCGCGACGATGCGATGACCCTTGTAAAGCGTGATGCCGTGTTTGATGTACCAGCCGTCGCCGTGGATGATGATCTCTTCGTAATCCTTTTCGCCCGACAGCACCGGCGACAGCATGATGCGGTCGTAGTTGACGCGTGGTTCGGCGTTGAAAATGGTCACGTCGTAGCGCCCGGGCGCCTTTTCCAGCAGGTGCTCCAGCATGCGCCCCGGCGCCATGCCATTGCCGATGATGACGAGTTTCTCGGTCATGGTCTGTCCTTGTCTGTTTACGCGGCAGCAGCCGTCGGCAGGGTGAGCGCGCGGCGTTCCATCTGGCGGATCGAAAGATGCATCCACAGGAGCGATGCGACGACGACGGCAAAGAGAAGCAGGAAGCAGCTCGACCACAGGCCGGTCGCGTCCTTGAGCAGGCCGAAGGCGATCGGCAGCACGAAGCCCCCGAGCCCGCCGACCATGCCGACGATGCCGCCGACCGCCCCGACGTTTTCCGGGTAATAGGCCGGGATGTGCTTGTAGACGGCGGCCTTGCCAAGGCTCATGACGAAGCCGAGCACGAAGACCGTGACGATGAAGACGGCAGGCGTAATGCCGAAGCCGTGGCCCTCGCCGGCGGCCGGCAGCGACAGGATCAGTGTTGCCACCGCCGAGATGCCGAGCATCCAGTACATGACGCTACGCGCGCCCTTGCGGTCGGAAAGCACGCCGCCGAAGGCACGGAAGACGCTGCCGGGGATGGAGTAGGCGGCTGCGACCATGCCGGCCACGGCGATATCGAAGCCGTAGACGCCGACGAGATAACGCGGCAGCCACAGCGAGAGGGCGACGAAACCGCCGAAGGCGAAGAAATAGTAGAGCGAGAAACGCCAGACCTGGGCGTTCTTCAGCGGGGCGAACTCCTGGAGCAGGCTGCGCTTTGGCAGTTGGCGCTCGCGGCGGCTGCGGAAGGCCGGATCGTCGCTTGTCGTGAACCAGAAGACGAGCGCCGTGACGACGAGTGCGGCCGCCCAGATCTCGGCAACCGTCTGCCAGCCCCAGGCAATGAGGACGAAGGGCGCCAGGAATTTCGTCACCGCCGCGCCGACATTGCCGGCGCCGAAGATGCCAAGCGCCGTCCCCTGCTTTTCCGGCGGAAAGAAGGGCGAGACATAGGCGACGCCGACCGCGAAAGAGCCGCCGGCAAGACCGATGCCGAGGCCGGCGAGCAGCATCTGCGGATAGGTCGTGGCGTAGGTGAGCAGAAAGGTCGCAAGGGCTGCGGCCAGCATCGTCAGCGTATAGACGAGGCGCCCGCCGTAGCGCCCGGTCCAGACGCCGAGCAGGATGCGCACCAGTGAACCGGTGAGGATGGGCGTGCCGACCAGCAGGCCGAACTGCGCTTCGGTGAGCGCGAGGTCCTGCTTGATGCGGATGCCGATGATGGCGAAGATCGTCCAGACGGCGAAACAGATCGTGAAGGCAAAAGTGGACATCCACAAAGCCGTGGCGGGTTCGCTGGCGGATAATGGCTGCTTGTTCTCAGACATGGCTTCTCCGAGGCCCGACAAGGTCGTGCCGCTCCATCTTGGGGGTGAAAAACAAAAAGCCGCTGGCCAGGTATGCCCGACACGGTTCGCTCCGTGTGTGCAGTCCTGATCAGCGGCTTTGCTGGTAGGGCGCCCGTCGTTGGACACCGATCTCTTGGCCCGAGGGCCTGAGAATATAAAAGCAATCAGCGTGCCAGTTTTGGCAAGCTATTGATCTAAAAGAAAAAGTGAAATCGTCGGCCTGGCGTCATCCCGGTGGGTGACATTCCTTGGTGCAGTGCGAAGCCATTTTTTGTGCAATGCGCATAAATTAGGCGTCGCGCATTCAGCCTGCAGACTGGGCAGCGATGTAGGCATCGAGGTCGTCGGGATCGAAGCGTCCGCCATCGAAGAAACCATCCGGCCCGAGCGTCAGCGCGCCCGATGAGCCGACTGGGGTTTCGACGGTCAAGGCGCCTTCCACCTTGGCGCTTGCCGACGGCATGGCGATACCAAGGTGCTTCAATGCGGCGCGGTAGATGTCCGGCCGGTAGGTTTCCGCGGCGATGCGCTGGCGCTCTGCCGCATGCTCGATCTGCCGCCAGCGCACCATCTGGGTGTAGAACCAGAGGGCATGGCTCTTCCAGGGGAAGGTCGCCGCCTTGGCATTCGGAACGAAGAAATCTCTGACCACCCGGACCTCACCGCCGCCGACCGGCAGCGTGCCTTTGAGGGCGGGAAGAAGCAGTTCGGCGTCGCGCCCCACATAGGCAGGCTTTGCCAGAAGGGTCGCGAGTGCCTCGTGGTTATCCGGGCGGGCGCACCAAATTGACGCCTGATGAAGCGCCACGAGCAGGGCGGCCATCGCCTCCGGGTTGGCCTCCCCCCACTTTGCGTTGACGCCAAGCACCTTCTCGGGGCTCGACCGCCAGATCGCCGCCTTGACGGTGGCGAGATGTGCGCCGCGGCGAAGCACGCCGAAGGTGTTCCAGGGCTCGCCGGCGCAATAGCCGTCGATCACGCCTTCGGCGAGCGCATCGCCCATGTCGGGTGGCGGCAGCACGACGATCTCGATATCACGGTCCGGATCGATGCCGCTCGCCGCCAGCCAGTAGCGCAGTTCGTAATTGTGCCCGGAATAGGGATGCACGACGGCAAAACGCAGCGGCGCGCCCGCCTGCGCATCGATCGCCTTGCGCAGGGCTGCACCGTTCGCGCGCGCATCGAGATCCGTGGTCGCGCCGTTTTCCGCCATCCTTTGCCAGAGCGCCGGAGACACCGTCACCGCATTGCCGCCGAGACCCAGCGACATCGGCACGATCATTTCAGGGGCAGGCACATTGAGGCCGAGATTGCCGGCGATCGGCATGGGCCCGAGAATATGCGCCACATCGACATGGCGAACCGCAAGTCGGTCGCGGATGCTCGCCCAGGAGCGCTCACGCAGCAGGGTCAGGTCGATCCCCTGTTCTTCGGCAAAGCCCATCTCGCGGGCGACAACGAGCAAGGCGCTGTCGAGGAGCGGCACGAAACCGGCGGTGATGGCGTGGCGCGTCGTCATTCCTTTCCTCCCGGATCGAGCAGGCTTGCCGCCGTGACGAGGCTTTGGGCGATGTCGACGATCTTGCGGTTCTGGTTCATCGCCGTGCGGCGCAGCAGCGCATAGGCCTCTTCCTCGGAGAGCCCGCGCGAGCGCATCAAGAGGCCCTTGGCGCGGTCGATCACCTTGCGGTTTTCCAACTCGCCGCGGGTTTCTTCCAGCTCGCGGTTGAGGCGGGAGAAGGCGTTGAAGCGGCTGATCGCCATCTTCAGGATGGGGCGCACCCGTTCCTGCTTCAGACCGTCGACGATATAGGCCGAGACCCCGGCCTCGACAGCCGCCTCGATGGAGGCCTCGTCGGACTTGTCGACGAACATCGCGATCGGGCGCTTCACCGCGCGCGAAAGCTGGAAGATGCTTTCCAGCATGTCGCGGTTTGGGTTTTCGAGATCAATCACGATGACGTCGGGATTGAGGTCCGCGATACGCCGCGCCAGGCCGTGCATATTGTCGATGACGGTGACATGGTCATAGCCCGCGTCGCGCAGCCCGTCCTCGATGATGGCGGCGCGGATGCGATTCTCGTCGATGACCAGGACGTTTAGTCTGCTGTGCTGCATGCCACGACCGCATTCTGACCAAGCTTGACCTGCCGTGTCGGCTCTTTTTGCAATGCAGCATGGCGGGTCCGAAATCAAGGGCGATCTTTCGGATGGCGTTTACGCACAGGCGGGACTGCCGCAATCCTCGGCGCAGGTCGGCTTGCCGCGGCGCGAAGGCAGCGCCGCGGCAATGAGGAGATCAAGCTCTTCCACGGTCCGTGAAAGTGCCGACCGAAGGCATTTTAGGCTGCAATGAGTTCGTCGGCTGGGCCGAAGAACTCATAGTGGACCCGCTCGCTGGAAACGCCTTCCCTGGCAAGAGCCGGGACGAGCGCACGAAGGAACGGTTTGGGGCCACAGAGATAGAATTCGGCATTGGCGATCGGCGTGTGCTTGCGAAGCCATTCCGCGGTGATGAAGCCATCGAAGTCGTGCGACAGCCCCACGGCATCCCCGTTTGCAGGCGCACTATAGAAGCTGCTGATCGTGATCTTGCCGTGTGCGTCGGCGAGTTCGCGAACATGCCGATCCATGGCATGCGTGCCGCTGTTCAGCGCGCCGTGGACGAAGTGCGCCTCGAGGTTCGGATGTTCCTCGGCGATCGTCTCGAGAATGCTGACCATGGGGGTCAGGCCGACGCCACCCGACAGCAATACGACAGGTGCTTCCGGCGCTTCGGGGAGGAAGAAGTCGCCGGCCGGCGGGGTCGCGCTCAAGACCGTGCCGACGGTCGCCTGATCGTGGAGATATCGCGATCCGCCTTGCCCCTGCGCCTCGCGCTTTACCGAGATGCGGTAGAAGCTGTCGTTCGGCCCGCTGGAGATCGAGTAGTTGCGCTTCATCTCCAGGCCATTGTCCAGTTGGAAGCGAAACGTCAGATATTGGCCGGGTCTGTGGCGCGCAACGCGACCGCCGTCCTTGGGTTTCAGGATAAACGAGGTGACGACGTCGCTCTCGCGAACTTTTGAGACGATGACGAAATCTCTCCAGCCGTTCCAACCGCCCGAGCGCTCCATCAGTTCGCCGCGTATGGCGGTTTCGCGCTCCTTGAGAATATCGGCCAGGAACCAATAGGCCTCGCCCCATGCGTTGAGGAGCTCAGGGGTCGCAGCACTTCCGAGCACATCCTCGACGGCGGCGAGAAGAGCCTTGGCTACAAAGGGATAGTGCTCCGGAAGGATATGGTAGCCGATGTGCTTGTGGGCGATCCGTTCGACCACCGGGCCAAGCACGCCGAGATTATCGATGTTCTGCGCATAGGCGAGAATGGCGGCGGCAAGCGCGTTGACCTGTGAACCGCCTTCGCCCTGATTGGCGTGGTTGAACAGCGCGCGGATATGATCGTCACGGAAGAGGCGGGCATACATGCTTTTCGTGATTTCCGTTCCGTGGGCCGCGAGCGCCGGAGCGCTGGCTTTCACGATCTGGACAGTCTCGGGGGAGAGTGGTTTCGGCATGATTTTTTCCTTTCGGTGGGACGTATCAGTGGGGGCAGGTTGGTGATCCTGGAAATGCAGCCGGCAATTCACCGGGCCCGGTGATCGGGAACTGTGTCCCAATCTCTCGCGGCAGCGAATCCCGCGCTCAAAATCCTGTTAATGCGGACTTCGCCCTGGAAGCATTCGACGATCATCCTGATCTCAGCTCCGGCTACCGTTCGCGCGTTCATCGCAAATGACCCTTAAAGATGTATCTGAAATGCATCTATTCGCTTGCGATCAAAGATGCTAATTAAATGCATGTTTTTTGAACGGACTTTTTGACGCAGATCCCGCGATGAGGCTCACGAAATACACCGACTATGCGATGCGCCTGATGATCTATCTGGGCTCCCAGCCCACTGGGCTCAGCTCCATCCGGGAGATATCCGATACCTTCTCGGTCTCGCAGAACCATATGATGAAAGTGGTTCAAGACCTCGCGAATGCGGGGTTTCTGGAGGCTGTACGCGGCCGGAACGGCGGTATCAGGCTCGCAAGGGCTGCGAACGAAATCAATCTCGGCGCTCTCCTCCGGCACACGGAGGAGTTGTCCGATCTGATCGATTGCCGAGGTTGCCGCATCGCGCCGGCCTGCAGCCTGCCGTCCGTCCTTTCGGAAGCGACGGTCGCCTTCGTCGCGGTCTTCGACAAGTACACGCTTGCGGATCTCGTCGAAAAACGCTCGACGCTCGGCGTGCTCCTGGGTTTCAGGGCAGCGTTGCCGGGCGAAGATTGCACCCTGTGACGAAGGGATTGGCGGCCCGCGCGCGTTAGGTCGCCAGTCGCTCGAGGAATAATAACGCCCGGCACCCCAATGACTCGCCGCGGCCTGCTACTTCACGTCCGATTTGAGGTTGCGCCGCTTTGCTGGGGCGAACCTGGCCGTGGCCGGAGCCCGCCTGAGCATCAGATCGGTAGCAGCGCGTCCGGCTTGACGTCGCCGACCGAGGCGTAGGTGTGCGTCTCCCTGACGCCGGGCAGGGGCAAAATCACCCGTTCGAGAAAATCCTGGAACAGCGACATGTCGGCAATGCGCGCCTTCACCAGATAGTCGAAGCCGCCGATCACCATGTGGCATTCCAGAACTTCCGGCGCCTTTGCAACCGCGTCGGAGAAGCGCTCGAAGATATGCGGGGCGGTATGGTCGAGGCGCACCTGGATGAAGACGACGGTGCCCCGGCCGATCTTCTTCGGATCGAGGATCGCTCGCACGGCCTTCACGTAGCCCTCGCGGAAGAGGCGCTTCACGCGCTGGCTCGTGCCCGTTGGCGACAGGCCGACACGCTCTGCCAGCTCCAGTGTGGTCCGCCGGCCATCTTCCTGCAGCAATCTCAACAAGGTGCGATCGATGGTGTCGAGGCCTGCAATTTCGTTCTTCACGCTATTTTGTCCATGAAAGAGTGATAATCGCTTAGATTCATCGAAATCAGTGTATTTTGACGCGGCCGTTCGCGCAATACGGTGCTTCTGTCGAAGCCGCCGGGTAAGGCTTCCGCAATGTGGAGAGACGGGCGTGCAAAGTGTTACGATGGGGGAGGGCGACCGCAGCCGGCGGCTGGCGATATGGGCAGGGGTGGCGGTCGTCGCAATCACCACCTTACAGTTCGTGGCCGCCCGGTTCAGTCTGCGCGAGCATCTGACCGCCGCCGACATCGTCACCTTGCGGTTCTCTGGCGCCGCCCTGGCCTTCCTGCCGGTGTTCCTCAGCGTCGGCTTGCCGAAGTTGATGCAGCTTGGCTGGCGCAAGGCAACCGTGCTGGCGCTGCTGACGGGGCTGCCCTATCCGCTGATCATCAACCAGGGACTTTCGCTGGCACCGGTCGCCCATGCGGCAGCACTCTCTCCCGCCGTAATCGTCTTCTTCTCGTTCCTGTTTTCCCGTCTCGTCTTCAAGGACAAGGCCTCCGGCACGCGCCTTGCTGGCGTTGCCACGGTCATTGCCGGCCTTTTGCTGTTCGTGCTCCAATCGGGCGTCGCCGACGCCGGGACATTGCGCGGTGATCTGTTGTTCGCCGTTTCGGGGTTGATGTTTGCCACCTTTGCGGTGCTGGTGCGGCTATGGTCCGTCGACGCCGTGACGGCGACGATCGCAGTGGTGTTCTTCTCCTGTCTGCCGTTGCCCTTGCTGCACATTCTGGCGCCCAGCGGGCTCGCTGCCGCCTCTTTCACCGAAATTGCCACGCAATTCGTCATCCAAGGCTTTCTCGCCGGAGCGCTCGCGAGCGTTCTCTACACCTATGTCATCCGTCAATTGGGTCCGCAGCCTGCGTCGCTGTTCATGCCGTGCGTCCCGGTGACGACGACCGCGGCGGGGGTCGTCGTTCTCGGTGAAGTTCCGACGCTGCTTCAGGTCGTTGCCATTGCCGTCATCACGTTCGGCATGGTCTTCCCGATCCTGAAAAGGGCGTAGGCCGGGCCGGCGAACGGCCTATTTCTGCGCCTGCTCGGCCGGCATCGGTTTGACCGGTGCGCCCGGGAAAATCTTCTGCAGGTTTCCCGCGATCACCTGGTCGCCTTCCGCAACGCCTGAGGTCAGGCCGATGAGATCACCGCTCGTCGGCCCGAGGGTGACGAGCCGCTGCTCGACCGTTTCCCCCTTGCCGACGACATAGATGTACTTGCCGAGCTGGCTCGAGCCGAGCGCCGTTTCCGGCACCATCAGCACGTTCGGCTCGTCGCGGATCTTCAGCCGGACGCGGACATATTGGCCGGGCAGCAGGGAAAGATCAGTATTGTCGATCGTCACGCGCGCCACCACCGTTCCGGTATTTCCCTCGACCGTGTTGTTGATGAAGGTGAGGTCGCCGCGATAGCGCGGTTCCTTGTCGCCAGGCAAAAGCACTTCCGCCTGCACTTTCCCCTTCGCCCGGGCCTTCTGGATGTCGGCGAGTTCTGTTTCGCTCGGGTTGAAGGAAACATAGATCGGCGAAAGCTGCACGAGGTTGTTGAGCGGTGTCCCGGCGGTGTTGCTGACAAGCGTTCCCTCCGGCGCCTGGTCGCGGCCGAGCCGGCCGGCAAAGGGCGCGTGGATTTCGGTGTAGTCGAAATTGATCTCGGCGGTGCGCACCGCCGCCCGCGACATCTCCAGTGCCGCTTCGGCCTGGTGCACAGCACTCTGGCGCTGATCGAAGCTGTCCTTGTCGAGGTAACCCGTCGTGGCCAGTTCATTGCCGCGGTTGAGATTGGAGCGGAGATAGGCGAGCGACGCCTGGTCGCGCTCGACCTGGGCCTTTGCCTGATCGAGCGCTGCCCGATAATCGCGCGGGTCGATCCGATAGAGCAGATCACCTTCCTTCACATCCGAACCGTCGGGCACCGCCTGCGACTCGATATAGCCCGTGATCTTGGCGCGGAGCGTCACGTTGCGGATCGCTTCGGTGCGCGCCGAATAGTCGAGATAGATCGGAATGGTTTTCTTGACGACCGAGGCGACCGGCACGGGCATGGCCTGTTGCGGCGGCCCCACCGCCGCGCCGGCGTCGCCGCCCTTCAGCTCGAAGCCGCCGTTCTTGTAATGATAGGCCGCAGCAAGGGCGGCGACCACGACCGCTGCGGCAAGGACCAGTCTCGAACCACGCATGTCAGGCTCCAATTCCTATTCCGCCGCCTCCGGCTCGTGACGCTGGCCGATCGGCTGCGAGGACGTGCCCTCGCGCCATTTTTCGATGACCGCGTAGAAGACCGGGACGAAAATGAGTGTGAGGATCGTCGCCGCCAGCATGCCGCCGAAGACGGTGGTGCCGATTGACTGGCGGCTGGCAGCACCTGCGCCCCTGGCATACATCAGCGGCAGCACGCCGAGGATGAAGGCGAAGGCCGTCATCAGGATCGGCCGCAGCCGGAGACGCGCCGCTTCCGCGGCGGCTGCGACGACGTCGAGCCCTTCCTCGCGTCGGCGTCTTGCGAACTCGACGATCAGGATGGCGTTCTTGGCGGCAAGTCCGACCAGCATCACGAAACCGATCTGCGAATAGACGTCGATCTGCATACCGCGCAGCCAGAGCGCCGAAAGCGCGCCCAAAAGCGCGAGCGGCACTGACAGCAGCACCATGAAAGGCATCGACCAGCTTTCATACTGGGCGGCCAGGATCAGGAAGCAGAAGACGAGGGCGAGCGCAAAGACGAGCGCGGCGATCGAGCCTGCCCGGATCTCCTGATAAGTAATGCCGGTCCACTCGAATGTGTAGTCCCTGGGCAGCGTCGTTTTTGCCACCCGCTCCATCGCCGCCACCGCCTGGCTCGAGCTGAAGCCGGGTGCTGCCGCACCGTTGATCAGCGCCGAGGGGTAATTGTTGTAGTGGGTGATGGTCTCCGGGCCGACCGTCGGCTTGAAGGTTCCTAGCGTATTGAGCGGCACCATTTCCCCCTCAGTGTTGCGCACGTAGAGACGAGAGAGATCGGTGGCCGAGGCGCGTGCGCCTTGATCGGCCTGCAGCGTCACGCGGAAGGTGCGGCCGAAGATGTTGAAGTCGTTGACATAGAGCGAGCCGAAATAGATCTGCAGTGTGCTGAAGATATCCGGCAGGCTCAGGCCCAGCAGCTTCGCCTTGTCGCGGTCGAGGTCATAGTCGAACTGTGGGCTCGAGGTGCTGAAGGTGGTGAACAGCTGGTAGGGATTGATTTCCGGCTGCTTGCGCGCCTCGGCGATCAGCGCCTGCGTCGCGTCGTTCAGCGCCTCGGCGCTGCGGCCGGCAAGGTCCTCCACCTGGAACTCGAAGCCACCGGTAGCACCCAGCCCCTGGATCGACGGCGGGTCGAAGGCGAGCACTAGCGCGTCCGGGATCTGCAGTAGTTGCGGCATCACCGCTTCACGCAGCGCCGAGGCGCCTTGTTCGGGCGGCCGCTCGTCCCATGGCTTCAATACGGCGAATTGCACGGCCGAGTTTGACTGGGCGGCGAAGGACAGGAAGTTGAAGCCGACGACCGAACCGACGAAATCGACGCCGGCGGTGCCGCGCAGGATCTCTTCGGATCGCCGCGCGACCGCCTCGGTGCGTTCGAGCGAGGCACCATCGGGCAACTGGATGACGACGAAGAAATAGCCCTGGTCCTCGACCGGCAGGAAGGTCGAGGGGATGCGCTGCCATAGCGCATAGGTCGAGGCGATCGCGGCGAGGAAGACGGCAAACAGCGCCCAGCGCCAGCGCACGAGCCCGGCGACGCTGCGCGCATAACCGTGCGACAGGGCGTGAAAACCGCTGTTGAACCAGCGGAAGAGGGCAAAACGCGGCTCGCCGCGATAGCGCAGGAACGCGGCGCTCAGCGCCGGACTGAGGGTCAGCGAGTTGAAGGCGGAAAAAGCGACGGAGATTGCGACCGTCAGCGCAAACTGGTTGTAGAGGCTGCCGGCGACGCCCGGAATGAAGGCGACGGGGATGAAGACGGCCAGCAGCACCGCGGTCGTCGCGATGATCGGGCCGGTCACCTCCTGCATCGCCTTTTTGGTGGCCTCGAGCGGCGGCAGCCCGGCCTCCAGCTGGCGTTCGACGTTCTCGACGACGACGATCGCGTCGTCGACCACAAGCCCGATGGCAAGCACCATGCCGAGCAGGCTCAGCATGTTGAGCGAGAAGCCGAAGAGATACATGACGACCAGCGTCGCGATCAACGAAACCGGAATGGCGATCGTAGGGATGATCGTCGTGCGCAGGTTTTGCAGGAAGATGAAGACGACGAAGACGACGAGGGCGAGCGCCTCGAGCAGCGTGAACACGACATCCTTCATCGCCGCCGAGACGAAACGCGTGGTGTCGTAGAACATGTGGTAGGCGATGCCCGCGGGGAAGCGCTGCGACAGCTCGTCCATCTTCGCCTGCACGCGGGCCTGCAGGTCGAGCGCGTTGGAGCCCGGTGCCTGGAAGACGGCAAGCACGACGCTTTCCTTGCCGTTGAAGGTGACCGACGAGGAATAGAGCAGCGCGCCGAGCTCGATGCGCGCCACATCGCGCAGCCGCGTCGTTGCCCCCGTCGTCTGGTCGGCGCGCAGCACGATGTCGCCGAACTGGGACGGGTCGCTCAAGCGTCCGAGCGCGTTGATCTGCATCTCGAAGGGCGTGCCGGCCGGTGCCGGCGATTGCCCGATCTTGCCGCCGGCGACCTGGATGTTCTGCTCGGCAATGACGTTCTGGACGTCGACGGCGGTAATGCCGAGATTGGCCATGCGATCCGGATCGAGCCAGACGCGCATCGAATAGCGGCGCTCGCCGAAAAGCTGGACGTCGCCAACGCCCGGCAGGCGTTTGAGTGGATCGAGGATCTGCAGGTAGGCGTAGTTGCTGACCGCGGCGAAATCGACCGAATTGTCAGGCGAATCCAGGCTGACGAGCACGGTGAAGTTCGGGATCTGCTTGGCGATGGTCACGCCGGTCTGGTTGACGAGGGCCGGAAGCGAGGAGGCGGCCTGCGAGACGCGGTTCTGCACGTCGAGCGCGGCGACGTCGATCGGATAGCCGACCTCGAAGGAAATGATGATGCGCGACGAGCCGTCGTTCGAGCTGGTCGAGGTCATGTAGAGCATGCCGGGCACGCCGTTGATCTGCTGTTCGAGCGGCGTCGTCACCGTGTCGGCGACCACCTGGGCGCTGGCGCCCGGATAGTTGGCGGCAACGACGATCTGCGGCGGCGTCACGTCGGGAAACTGCGAAATCGGCAGCAGGAAATAGCAGATGCCGCCGGCGAGCGTCATGATGATGGCGATCGCCGATGCGAAGATCGGCCGGTGGATGAAGAAGTCAATCATGGGGCCGATCCTTTGGGAGCGCCACCATCGCAGCAGGCGGCGTGGCGGAAACTCGGCACCGGCACGCCCGCCGCGCGGACCTTGCGGTCAGCGACGGTCTCCCCAGCCTTCAGCCCATCCAGCATGCGCATCATAAGGCTCCAGCACGAGATCATGAAGGGCCGATCCGGTCCTAATCACGACGACCAAATCACGAGCGTTATCGAATCTAAAAAGTCTCTGCGGTGTGCGCTCTGGCTAAAAGACGCCTGGCGACCGCGCTCACCGACACTGCGCATGAAATTTTTCTGCTGTTACCGCCGCCGTTTCCGGAAGAGCTCTTTGCCGCAAGCGGATGCTCCTTGATTTGCCACGGTGGCGAAAATGTTACTGGTCGGTAACATCGTCGCATGTTATCGACCAATGACAGGGCGTCAAGGGGCAAGATTTTCCGCGCCGTTCACGCCGGACCACTGCGATGACAACGGATTTCTGCAAACCATCCCGTCGTTCGCCGCGCGATCGCATCGTCGAGGCTGCGCGTGATCTCTTTCGCCGCCGCGGCATTCGCGGAACCGGCGTCGATGCGATTGCCGATGCTGCCGAGAGCAACAAGATGACGCTCTACCGCCACTTCAGTTCGAAGGACGAGCTGATCGTCGAATGCCTGCGCCATGCGGGAATGGAGATGGATGGCTTCTGGCGCGAACTGGAAGACCAGCACCCGGGCGACGGTATCGGTCAGCTCAGGGCCTGGGTCCGGCGTATCGCCGAGCACCTCGGCGAGGACAAGTGCCAATGCGAAATGATGAGCGCCGCCGTGCAGCTGACCGATGAGGATCACCCCGGCCGCGAGGTGATCCGCCTCTTCAAGGATGCGCAGCGCGACCGGGTCGTCGAGCTGTGCCGCCGGGCCGGCATCGCCGACGCAGAGCTGCTCGGCGACACGCTGCTGCTGCTGATCGATGGCGCGCGCGCCGCGCAGCAGAGCAGCGGCGCCGAAGGGCCAAGTGCTCGTTTCGCCGAGATCGCCGATGCGGCGATCCTGTCTTTTGCCGGCAACAGCACCGCCTCCAAGTAGCGGCCGTTGCCTACCGCTGGGCTGGCCAGTCCGGGTGATGGCTGTCGATCACGAACACATGGGTGTGGCGGTGGCCGCTGCCGACGCGCGTCGCACCGGCAAGATGGGGGTGATCGCCCGCCAGCGCATGATGGGTGTGTTCGATTTCGTCCGGGTCGGGCGCGGGCCAGAGCCGGGCGGCCGCGGCGACAGCGCCGATGGCGATGAGGCCAAGCGCGATGAAGGTCGTGCCGAGCCCGGCGGTAGCGCCGAGCCAGCCGGCCAGCGGATAGGTGATCAGCCAGCAGGCATGCGAAAGGGCGAACTGCGCTGCAAAGAGCGCCGGCCGGTCTTCGGGCTGGGCGGAGCGGCGCAGCAACCGGCCGGACGGCGTCTGGGTCAGCGAGTAGCCGATACCGATGGCGAGCCACAGCGGCAGCAGCGAAGCGAAATTTGGAACGAGGGGCCCGATGAACAGGCCGGCGACGAGGATCGTCGCCCCGGAAAACATCGCGAAACGGTCAGGCGTCCTGTCGAGCAGGCGCGGCAGCATCAGCGCGGCAATCATCGAGCCGCAGCCAAAGGCGGCAAGCGCGATCGCCGTGTCGGTCTGGGTAAGGTCGAAGCCGGCCTGAACCAGCACCACCGTGTTGACGATGACCATCGAACCCGCCGCCGAGACCGCGAGATTGAGCGCGAGCAGGCCGCGCAGCCGTGGCGTCGAGAGATAAATGCGCAGACCCCGTGTCGTGCGGTCGTAGATACCGCGCCGTTCCGCAGCCTTCGGGCTTGGCAGCGCGACGGACACGACGAAGGCGGCCGAGGCGAGGAAGCCGATCACCGTGCCGGCAAACAGGTCATGGAAACTGACGACGGTAAGCAGTGCCGCAGCGAGCATCGGGCTTGCGACGCTTTCGAGATCATAGGCAAGCCGCGAGAGCGACAGGGCGCGGGTGTATTCCTTTTCATCCGGCAGCACGTCGGGAATGGTCGCCTGGAAGGTGGGGGTAAAGGCGGCCGAGGCCGACTGCAGCACGAAGATCAGCACATAGACCTGCCAGATCTCGGTCACGAACGGCAGGAACAGCGCGACGGCGGCGCGCACCAGATCGAGGCTGACGAGCATGGCACGGCGTGGAAGCCGTTCGGCGAAGGCGGCGGCGATCGGCGCCACGCCGACATAGGCGATCATCTTGATCGCGAGCGCCGTCCCGAGCACCGCGCCCGCTTCGGCGCCGGCCAGATCATAGGCGAGAAGGCCAAGCGCGACGGTTGCGAGGCCGGTTCCGATCAGCGCGATCACCTGCGCCAGGAACAGGTGGCGATAGGTGCGGTTTGCGAGGATCTGCAGCATGATGATTGGGCCTCGCTCGGTGGCGGTTTGTGGCAGCGGATTTGCTGCTCAGAGGTATTTCGTGATCGCCTTGAACTCGTCGATGGAGTGGCGCTGCTCGTGCGGAAGCGCCCCGATCGTGTCTTCAAGGCAATGGTCCAGGTGATCCTGGATCAGGGTTCGCTTTGCCTGGCTGATCGCCTTCTCCACTGCGTGGAGCTGCTGGGCGATGTCGAGGCAGGAGCGGCCGCCTTCGATCATGGTGATGACGCTCTTCAGGTGCCCCTCCGCGCGTTTCAGCCGCTTGACGATCTCGGGATGGGTGTCGTGTCTGTGCTCGCTCATATCAATATCCTATCCCCCTGGATAGGATATTTCAAGGGAGTGATTTTCGATGGTTGCTGCGGTGTCCGAAGGCGGGCGTTGTGGCGCCATGTATCTGGTCTATCCGGATCCAGATGCGGCGGGACCGGGTGCCCAGCGCCTGGGCGAAATCATCAGGCACGAGGCACGCGCCTGGCGCAATAGTCGTCCGTCTGCGCGTCTTTCCGGAATGTGCCCGCCGTTGCTTTAGGCCAGCCTCTTCGAGAGGCCGCGGCGGCCGCGCTCCATCACCACCCCGTGGTTCCAGCGAAAGACGGGTCTGAGGATAAAGGAAAGACGGACCATCCAGGGCTTCGTGACTGTCACGATCCAGTCATAGCGAACGCGGCAAGCGCTGCCTTCGCCTTGCAGGGTCCAGCGGCCGATGCCGTCGAGTTCGCCCAAGGCCCGGCCTTCGATGAAGAGAGGCGGCTCGACTTTGGTGGTCTCCATGTCGAAGACCAGTTCGTAGGGGAGTGCCGTCGACCAGCGCATGCGCCTGACGGCGCCGACACCATGTTCGTCCCCCTCGTTTAGCAGCGTAACCTGCTTCACCGATGGCCACCACTCGGGCCAGCGTTCCGGCGTGCTGAGTTCACGCCACACGTCTTCAAGCTGGGAGGCGATCGTCCATTCGGTGACGAGATGAAAGTTGGTCGACGACATCGCCGATCCCTCAACAGGCGGAACGCCTGAAGTATAACACGGCATGCGGACCTTGCGGCCCGCATGCGTCGTTTCACGCCGTCAGGCAGCGCGTGCAGCGGCGCCAAGCGGTTCCAGGTCGTCGAGCACCTTGTCGCCGTTGTAGACGGTCTCGTCGAGAATGCCTTCGCGCTTGGCGACGATCGTCGGCACGAGCGCCTGACCGGCGACGTTAACCGCCGTGCGGCCCATGTCGAGGATCGGGTCGATGGCGAGCAGCAGGCCGACCCCTTCGAGCGGCAGGCCGAGCGTCGAAAGCGTCAGCGTCAGCATGACAGTCGCGCCGGTGAGGCCGGCGGTTGCGGCAGAGCCGAGCACCGAGACGAAGACGATCAGCACATATTCCTGGATGCCGAGCGGCAGGCCGAAGAACTGCGCGATGAAGATCGCCGAGATGGCCGGGTAGATCGCGGCGCAGCCGTCCATCTTGGTGGTGGCGCCGAGCGGCACGGCGAAGGCGGCATATTCGCGCGGCACGCCGAGGCTCTTTTCGGTCACTGTTTCGGTAACGGGCAGGGTGCCGACGGAGGAGCGTGAAACGAAGGCGAGCTGGATCGCCGGCCAGGCGCCGGCAAAGAAGCGCGAGGGCCTCAGGCCGTGGCCGACGAGCAGCGCCGGGTAGACGACAAAGAGCACGATCGCAAGGCCGATATAGACGGCAGCGGTGTACCAGCCGAGCTGCGCCAGCGTTTCCCAGCCGTACTGGGCAACGGCGCGACCGAGCAGGCCGATCGTGCCGATCGGCGTCAGCCGGATAACCCACCAGAGGACCTTGCGCACAATCGCGAGAAGCGACTGGTTGAAGGCGAGGAACGGCTTGGCAGCATCGCCCACCTTCAGCGCCGCGGCGCCGACGGCGATCGAAACGACGAGGATCTGCAGCACGTTGAAATTGAGCGAGGTGGTGGCACCCGTGTCGGTGACCTTGGTGCTGGCTTCAAGGCCGAGCATGTTGGCGGGCACGAGGCCCTTCAGGAAATCGAGCCACGAGCCGGAATAGGAGGGGGCCTTGGCAGCTTCCTGCGAAACGGCCGAACCGATGCCCGGCTGAATGATCAGGCCGAGTGCGATGGCGATGACGACGGCGATGAGAGAGGTGATCGCGAACCAGAGCAGCGTCTGCCACACGAGCTTGGCGGCATTCTGCAGCGTCGCCAGGTTGGCGATCGAGGCGACGATGGCGGTAAAGACGAGCGGCGGTACGAGCGCACGCAGAAGCTGGACGAAGATCGAGCCGATCGTCTGCAGGGTGACCGTCAGCCAGTTGGCATTGCCGCTGGCATCGACGCCCATATTGCGGGCGATGAGGCCGAGCAGCAGGCCGATGACCATGGCCGCCAGGACTTGGAACCCGAAGGAAGCATAGATCGGCTTTGGTGAGGATTGGGTGGTTGCTTGGGACACGTCTTTCACTCTCATTGTGTGGCGGCGGCCACATTTTTAGGCAATGGCCGCCGCAAGTGCCCGAAAAATAGTCGAGTATTCTGGTCGAGATAAGAAAACCTTTGGCTCGAAAACTATTCCAAGTGGAATATTTTCCCGGATCAACCGCGCACTCTCGCTCCGGCCGGATTGCGCCTGAGGGCGGCGAAGCGGTCATCGATCTCTAAACCGGGCGAACTGACGAAAAACATTTCAATCCCGGCACGTCTCGTTGAAATCCTCTTTCTCTATAAAATTAATATATAATGTAACCTGTCTGTCGTGGCCGGAGTTCGCCGCGTGTTGCGGAGCGCCTTGTGCGCTTCGCCCTCGGCAGGGTGATCTCCTCGAGTTTAAAGCGAGAACAGGAGAGGATTGAGATGACACGCAAGATCCGGCTTGGAGCCTTTCTTCCCGGCGGCGGGCAGCATATTGCCGCCTGGCGCCACCCCGACCAGCCAGCCGACGGGGCGACCAGTTTCGAGTTTCACAAGCAGCTGGCGCTGACCGCCGAACGTGGTCTGTTCGATGCCTACTTTCTTGCCGACGGGCTGGCGATCGGCTTCGGTGGCGCGCGAGAGGGCGGCAATGCCCGTGTTGCCGGCTTCGAACCGGTGACCCTGTTTTCGGCGCTGGCGCCACTCACCACCCATCTCGGTTTCATAGCCACCTCGTCGACGACCTATGAGGAACCCTATACGACAGCGCGCAAGTTCGCGTCGCTCGACCTCATTTCCGGCGGTCGCGCCGGATGGAACGTGGTGACGACCACGGGTGATCCGACCGCCCAGAATTTCAACCGCGACACGCAGCTTCCGCATGCCGAGCGTTACCGGCGCGCCGCCGAGCATGTCGATGTGGTCAAGAAGCTCTGGGACAGTTTCGAGGACGATACCTTCATCCGCGACAAGCAAACGGGCGTCTTTTTCGATCCGGCGAAGCTGCACGACACGGATCACCGCGGCGAGCATTTCAAGGTCCGCGGCCCGCTCAACATTTCGCGCTCGCCGCAGGGACATCCCGTCATCGTGCAGGCCGGCCAGTCCGATGATGGCAGGGGCCTTGCCGCCGCCACTGCGGAGGTGATCTTCACGGCGCACCAGCACATCGAAACGGCGCAGGAATTCTATCGCGATATCAAGGCCCGCGCCCGGGGCCTGGGCCGCAACCCGGACCACATCCTGGTCATGCCCGGTGTCTCGCCCTTCGTCGGCCGTACGGAAGCCGAGGCGCGGGAGAAATACGAACGGCTGACCTCGCTCATCGTCGAGGAGGACGGCATCGGCCTGCTCAACGGCCTGACCGGCGGAACGCTCGATCTCCGTGGTTACGACCTCGACGGGCCGCTGCCGCCGGCGCCGCCGACCGAGGGCATGAAGAGCCGCCAGGCGCTGATCCGCCAGATCGCCGACGAGAACAACTTCACCATTCGCCAGCTCTACCAATGGATCGCGTCGGCGCGCGGCCACTACACGATTGTCGGTACGGCGGGGCAGATCGCCGATACCCTGCAGGAATGGTTCGAGAACGAAGCCGCCGATGGCTTCAACATCCTGCCGCCATGGTTCCCGACGGCGCTCGACGACTTCGTCGAGCTGGTGATCCCGGAATTGCAGCGTCGCGGCCTGTTCCGCACTGCCTACGAGGGCAAGACGCTGCGCGAAAACCTCGGCCTGCCCGTTCCCGTCAACCGCTGGACTGCCGCCCGGTCGGCCGTTCAAGCAGCGGAGTGAGGTGTTGCCATGTCCTATGAAACCATCAACCCCTCGCTTGCGGCAGGCTTTGCAACGGCGCGCCGTGAGGCTCTTGCCAAGAGTTCCACTTCGCCCGCCGCGCATTCCCGGCCGAACTCCGTGCCGCGCTGGCGCCGCCTGCTCGGCGCAATCGTCGCCCGCTACGGCCTCGTGCTGACGTTTCTGGCCTTCTGGCAGGTTGCAAGCACCGTGGGCTGGGTCAACGCGGCGGTGTTTCCGCCGCTCGACGTGATCCTGTCGGCCCTTTGGGACGGCATCGCCGGCGGCGCGCTGCTCGACGACATCGCCATCAGCCTGCAGCGGTCGGGCATTGCCTTTGCAGCCGCCGTCGCGGTGGGAATCCCGCTCGGGCTGTTCATGGGCCAGGTCCGGCTTGTCGAACAGGCACTCGACCCCGTCCTTCAGCTTTTCCGCCAGACCTCGGCCCTGGCGCTCTACCCGGTCTTCATTCTGCTGCTCGGTCTCGGCGAAACGTCGAAGGTCTTCGTGATCTTCTGGGCGACGCTCTTTCCGATCCTCCTGTCGACGATCGGTGGGGTCAAGGAGGTCGACAGGAAGCTGATCGAGATGGCTCGCACCTACGGCGCCGGCTCGCTCGCCGTCTTCCGCCGCGTGGTTCTGCCGGCCTCCGTGCCCGCGATCTTCGTCGGCCTCAGGCTCTCGGCCACGACCGCGTTGCTGCTTCTGATCGCTGCCGAAATGATCGGAGCGAACAAGGGCATCGGCTTCCAGGTGATGAACGCCCAATACAACTTCCAGATCCCGCTGATGTTTGCATCGATCCTGCTGCTTGCCCTGCTCGGTCTCGCCGCCAATGCGCTGCTCGTTCTCATCCAACGCAATCTCTGCCGCTGGTCTGCGCCGAACGCCTGACCGCCTTACCAGTTCCCCTTCGAAAGGATATCGAGATGACCTTCCACCCCCGCAATCTTCTTCTCTCGGCAGCCGTCACACTTGGCCTTGTTTCACCGGCGGCCGCTGCCGACGCGGTCACGCTTCGCTATCTCGCCAGCCAAGGCGGTCTGTCGGCACATGAACTCGCGCAGGAACTCGGCTATTTTGATGGAACCGGCATCACGATCGAGAGTGTCGGCTACGCCACCGGCGGCCCGGCATCACTGATCGCGCTGGCCTCCGGCGACGTCGAGATCGGCAGTGCGGCGACATCGGCCGTGCTGAACTCGATTATCAGCGGCAACGATTTCGTGGCCGCCTATCCCTCCAACGGCATCAATGACGAAGTGCAGTCGATCTTCTACGTGCTGGAAGGCAGCCCGATCAAAAGCATCAAGGACATCGCCGGCAAGAGCATAGCGGTGAACACGCTCGGTGCGCACCTCGACTATACGATCCGCGAGGCCTTGCACTCTGTCGGCCTGCCGACAGATGCCGCCAACCAGGTCGTCGTGCCCGGTCCGCAACTGGAACAGGTCCTGCGCTCCGGCCAGGTGGATATCTCGGCCTTCGGCTATTGGCAGACGACCTTCGAGGGCGCGGCTCGTAAGAATGGTGGTCTGCGCGCGATCTTCGACGACACCGACGTGCTCGGCGAGATCGCCGGCGGCTTCGTCGTGCTCAGACGCGACTTCGTGAAGGAGCATCCGGAAGCGGCAAAGACCTTCGTGCTGCAGTCGGCCCGCGCGCTCGACTATGCCCGCGAACATCCGCAGGAAACGAAGGACATCCTTGCCAAGGCCCTGAAAGCCCGCGGGGAAAATCCTGAGATCGCCCAGTACTTCCGCGGCTATGGGGTGCGGGCCGGTGGCCTGCCGGTCGAGCGTGACCTCCAATTCTGGATCGACGTGCTGGTGCGCGAAGGCAAGCTCAAGCAGGGCCAACTGGCGCCAAGGGACGTGCTCTTGGCCGTCGACGGCGCAACGGCCAGCAACTGAGGACGTTCCATGAGCGTTACCCAGAACCCTCGCCGGGGAGAGGTGACGATCCGTCACCTCTCCAAGTCCTACCGCCTGAACGGCACGCCCTTGCCTGTGCTTCGGGATATCAACCTTAATATCCGCTCCGGCGAGACGCTCGCTATCGTCGGCGCCAGCGGTTCGGGCAAGACGACCCTGCTTCGGGTGCTGGCGGGTCTTGAGGATCCGGATGCCGGAGAGGTGCTGATCGACGGAAAGCTGACGAGAGGTGTCGGCAACGACCGTGCCGTGATCTTCCAGGAGCCGCGGCTCCTGCCCTGGCTGACGGTGCTCGACAATGTCGGCTTCGGGCTGGAGACGCGTGGTCTTTCCCGTGGGCAGGCACGAGACCGGGCGCGGCGCTACGTGCAACTGGTCGGCCTGCAACAGTTCGAAGACGCCTATCCGCGGCAATTGTCGGGCGGTATGGCGCAACGCGTCGGCATTGCCCGGGCGCTTGCGGTCCAGCCGGAAATCCTGCTGCTCGACGAGCCGCTGGGCGCGCTGGACGCCATGACCAAGATCAGCATGCAGCAGGAGTTGGCGCGGATCTGGCGCGACGAGGACGTGACAACCGTGCTCGTCACCCATGATCTCGAGGAGGCGATCTATCTCGCCGACCGTATCCTCATCCTGCCGCGCGAAAAGGGCGGCGAACCTCGGCTGATCGAGATCGACCTGCCGCGGCCGCGCGACCGCAGCGCCAGCGCCTTCGTGCGCCAGCGCGAGGAACTGCTCGGCATCTTCGGACTGCACTAAGGTCGCGTGCGGAACGGTTGCAGCGATTACGCGTTATTCTCTCTCGACGTTCGCATCCACCGGGGGCGATGCTGCCAGATGGTCGGATGCTCAGCCGAGACAGGAGCAACGCCATGAAGCTTTCGAACGGAATGTCATTCGCCGCAATCGTTTTTGCCCTTGGCACGGCAACACCGGCGCTCGCCAACGGCTTCTACACCGGCATCGATCCGCACAATCCGCCGGGCACCCAGAACCGGGTGCTCTACGGGCAACCCTACTATGTCGAACCCGCGCCCGGCCCGGTCTATGTCGAGCCTGTAGAGCCGCAAGTCTATGTCGATCCGATGCCAACTGGCAGCATCTATGTCGATCCGTATGTCGATCCGGCGCCGGGTTATGTCTACCGCCCGCCGGCCCGCACGCTGGGTGATGCCCGCCAGCGCTACACGGGCGAGTATCAGAGCGGCGGACAGGGCGACTACTATCTGGGCGTCGCGCATCCGCCGCAGGTTCCCTGAAGAACCGGCTAAGCGAAGGGGCGCGGCAGTACCGCCGCGCTCCCTGATTCGGCCGGGTGCCTGAATTCAGATGCCTATTTCAGATGCCTGGAGTTTGAGGCGTCGCCTGTCGCTAGCGCCAACCAAGTGCCGGCGCGACATGCTTGAGGATCGCCTCGATCACATGGGCGTTGTACTCGACGCCAAGCTGGTTCGGGACCGTCAGGAGCAGCGTGTCGGCCTCGGCAATCGCCTCGTCCTTTGCCAGTTGCTCGACCAGCACGTCGGGTGCTGCGGCGTAGCTGCGCCCGAAAATCGCCCGCGTCTTGTCGTCGATGAAACCGATCTGGTCTTCCTGCTTGTTTCCGCCGCCGAAATACATGCGGTCGCGATCGTCCACCAACGCAAAGATGCTGCGGCTGACCGAGACGCGCGGCTCGCGCATGTGCCCCGCCGCCTTCCAGGCTTCCCGGTAGGCGCGGATCTGGTCGGCCTGCTGGACATGGAACGGCAGCCCGGTCTCGTCATCCTTCAGCGTCGAGCTCTGCAAGTTCATGCCGAGCTTGGCGGCCCAGACGGCCGTGGCGTTCGAGCTTGCGCCCCACCAGATGCGTTCTCTGAGGCCCGCGGAATGCGGCTCGAGGCGCAGCAGGCCGGGAGGATTGGGGAACATCGGCCGCGGATTGGGTTCGGCGAAGCCTTCGCCGCGCAGGACGTCGAGCAGCACTTCCGCGTGCCTTCTTGCCATGTCGCTCTCAGTCTCGCCCTCGGACGGCTGGTAGCCGAAGTGGCGCCAGCCATCGATCACCTGTTCCGGCGAGCCGCGGCTGATGCCGAGCTGCAGCCGTCCGCCGGCGATGAGATCGGCCGCACCCGCATCCTCGGCCATGTAGAGCGGGTTCTCGTAGCGCATGTCGATGACGGCGGTGCCGATCTCGATCCGGCTCGTCTTTGCACCGACCGCCGCCAAAAGCGGAAACGGCGAGGCGAGCTGGCGGGCGAAGTGATGAACGCGGAAATAGGCGCCGTCTACGCCGAGTTCTTCGGCCGCAACGGCGAGATCGATCGACTGCAGCAGGGCGTCGCCCGCCGATCGCGTCTGCGACTGCGGCGAGGGCGTCCAGTGTCCGAAGGAAAGAAAACCGATCTTCTTCATGGCCGTGCCGCCTCCTCGATGGAACCAGCCGCTTCCATGGCATAATTCGGTTCCCGGATACAGCCGGTGTCTGGTGACTTCGCCGTGAACGGCGGCGCGTGGGGATGCGCTCGCACCGCCGCCCTCAAGTCTTTCATCGCACCTGCAGGCGCGCTTTCATATTTGGGTGAAAGCGGCAGGTATAGTCGAAGGTTCCGGCCTTGGTGACGGTGAGTGTCGCCATCTTTTTCGGTGGTATCACCACGTCGAAATCACCCTTGGCCGTTGCCGTGTGCGCCATGACGTCCTTGTTGTCCCACTCGATCACGTCGCCGACGGCGGCGCTGATTTCGGCGGGCGAAAACACGAGCTTTTCGATCGTCACCCGGATGGTCTCCGCCCACGCCGATGGCGCAGCCAGCATCAGAGCCAGGCCGGAAATGGCGCCAAGGCTTCGCTTCCGCATCATGTCGCGGCCTACTTCATCATCCCGGCGACATGCTCGGCATGTTGCTGGTGCCCCTGGAACAGCTTGAGCCCGGTCTCCAGCAGGTCCTTGAGCTCGGCATTCTTCGCGGAGGGAATAAGCAGGGTTTCAAGCGCGCCATTTACCTGCTTGTGGTAGGCCACCTCGTTGGCGACATAGGCCTTGTCGAAGTCGGCGCCGCTCAGCTTCGCCAGCTTTTCACGCTCTTGCGTAGCCGCTTTCGTCAGCGCGCGGCTGGTGTCGTTGTCTTCGGGCGTCACCTTGAGCTTCTTGACGAGATCGAGGGCCTGCTTGTTCACGGCCTCGTGGTCGCGCAGCATGTCGTTGGCAAAGCCGATGACCTCCTTGTCCTTCGAGATTTTCAGGGCCTGCTTGGCGGCCTCGATATCGATGACGCCGGCGGTATAGGCGATATGGGCGATTTGCGGATCTGTGACCTTCGTGTCGGCTGCATGGGTAGCGCCACCGATGAGACAGGCGACGGCGAGGGCTGAAGTGAAACGGGCATACATCGGGAACTCCTTTTCCGGCCGCAAGTGGCACCGGTCTTGATGGATGACACCCGTTGGATGCGCGCCGCAGTCAAAGGTTCCCGAAAATGTCAGCCTGATAGCCCGAGCCGGTGCATGACCGCCTCCGTCAATCGCGCGCAGCGACGTCCAGCGAAGGGAAAGGCATTCAGGAGCACCGGCCCGACCTGGCGATCGATCTGCTGACGGACGAGCTGACGAGCCCGGTAGAGGCGGCTCCTGACCGTCTTTGGGTTGATGCTGAGGAGGGCGGCGGTTTCTTCGACGCTCATCGCTTCGATGACGCGGGCGGTAAAGACCAGACGGAAGGCTTCCGGCAAAGCGTCGGCGGCCTCTTCCACCAGCCGCAGGATCTGACGCTGCGCGAGGCTGCGTTCCGGATCGTCGGCGTTCGCAGCATTGGGAAAGGGTACGATCTCGGCGCCGGCGTTGTCCGTCGGAAGCGGAACCTCCCGTCGCGTCGCCGACCGGCGCAGGCGTCCGAGCGCCTCGTTCAACACGACCCGATGCAGCCAGGTGGCGAGGCTGGCATCGCCACGAAACGTTTCGAGGTGTTCGAACGCGCGCAGATAGGCTTCCTGCACCACATCCTCGGCGATGCTGTCGTTGCGCACGACGGCGCGCGCGATGCGAAAAAGCCGCTGGTTATGCCTTGTCATGATGATCCGGAAGGCTTCCGGATCCCTCGCAAGCGCACGCTCGACGAGAGTCTCGTCCGTCAAATGGTCCGCTTCCGCCGTGGCGGGTTTTGTCTGCACGGCATCCTTCATCATCCACCTCCAAACCACCGTTTGATGCGGATCGGGCAAAAACGTTCCCGAGAAAACATACGCCGCGTTAGCGGCAACCGAAATAGGGGCAGGGGCGTGCTTCCAGTCGCGAGGGTGTCTCTACGAAGCGGCATTTCGCGTGTTTTCGCCAGCGGAAGTTGGGTCTTGGGGCGCTGTTCGCGCAGCGGTATTGGCAAGCCCTCTTTTTTTCTCTGGCCAGGGAACTGGGGTTCCCTCTGGCGAGTTTGAGGATCGGCGACCCCGGTGTGCAGGGGCGCGTATCGCGGTCGCATCTTCGCACTAGGAGAGACGACGATGAAGCATCAAACAATAGAACAGTTGCAGGCGCTCGCCGAAATTCGTCCCGATCCCGTCATGACGAGAACGGAACGGCTTCAGCGTTGGGCCGAACTCTTGGAAAGCAATCCCGATCGCCGGCTTGGCACGCTTTCCGGTACTGAACGTGCGACTGCTGCCGTGCGTCAGGCCATGCAGGTCAACGGTTCGCCCATGACCGTCGCCTTCGAGGATACGCAATTGCGCCTCGCGGGGCTCGCAGACGACAGCTACGGCGAAGCAAAACGCTTTTTCGAAATATCGGATCATCAGCTGCACGACATCGTCTGCGACTGCAATTTCGGTAGTTCGGTGCGGGCTGCCTATGCCGCCCGTCGGGTTCGCGCGGCCATTGGTCTCTGGCCGCGTCTGAAGGCGCTCTTTAGCTGAGGGCTGAGCCCATCGGCCAGCCTCGGGGGAAGCCAGGGCGCCAGCCGGAAGCTTCCCTAACCTCCTGTTTCTCGTAAGCGGCGCGGCCTCGCTTTCGCGCCCGGTAAGGATATTGCGCCCGACTGGGTGGCAAACCTGGTTTTGGTCAGCCCGAGCCGATGCGCACCGCGTTGCAACGGACACAGTGTGGTCGTCGCGCGGCATGGCGCAAACCTAGCCCGAGGGAGTATATCGCGATCCTCCCCTCTTGCAGCATCATCCCCTCAACGCCGGTGCCGCGCGGCTCGCCGGGGGTGGAGGGATGTAGCCGCGGGAGGAGGATTTCATGACATTGGCAGCAGTAACCCGGGCTCTGGGTGCAACGTCCGCGCTGGCGATCCTGGTCGGCACGGCGCAGCCGGTTTGGGCCGCACCCGATCTGATCGTGCTCAACGGCGACGTGCGCACGGTGGACCAGGGCAAGCCGAAGGCACAGGCCTTCGCAATCGAGAACGGCAAGTTCACCGCAGTCGGCAGCAACGACGAGATCAAGGCACTGGCGGATGCCGAGACCAAGGTGATCGACGCCGGCGGCAAGACCGTGACCCCTGGCTTCATCGACGGGCATACGCACCTCACATCTGGCATGGACATGGTGACCGGCGTCGACCTCTCCTACATCCCGGACAAGAAGACCTGGCTCGAAAAGATCAAGGAAGCCGATCAGCGCCTGCCGAAGGGCGTCTGGCTGATGGGCGGCGGCTGGGACTACACCCTCGGCGAGGGCAAGCTGCCGACAAAGGAAGACCTCGACGCCGTGGTGCCGGATCGCGTGGTGGTCCTGCGAGATATCGATTTCCATTCCGTCTGGGTCAATTCCAAGGCGCTCGAAGTGGGCGGCGTTACCGCGAAGTCGGAAGTCGAAGAGGGCGGGCAGGTGCTCTTGAACGACAAGGGCGAGCCGAGCGGCATCCTGCTCGAAAAGGCCGGCGACCTCGTCGAGAAGCATCGTCCGGTGGCGACCGACAGCGAGCGGCGGGCAGCGCTGCTTGAGACAATGAAGTTTGCCAACAGCCTGGGGATCACCGGCGTCAACGACATGTCGGATCTCGCCGCCGTGCACGACTATGCCGCGATCCTCTCGGAAAAGAAGATGCCGCTTCGCGTCTGGTACGGCTTCTTCGAAGGAGATCCGAAGAAGATTGCCGCAGCGGTCAAGGATCGCGACGAGGTCGACAAAGCGGCCGCCGATTCCGGCGAGCAGGAGGTAAAGGGGCCGATGCTCAAGCTCGGCTACACCAAGTCGGTGATCGACGGGGTGCTCTCGACCCGCACCGCCTATATGCATGAGGACTATTCCGACCAGCACGGCTGGAAGGGCAAGCCCTTCGAGACCAAGGAGCAGCTGGCGGCGGCAATCAAGGCCTCCAACGAAAACGGCTTCCCGACGGCGGTGCATGCGATCGGCGATGGCGGCGTCAGCCTCGTTCTCGACGCTTTCGCCGAAGCGTCCGTGCCCCGGCCGCAGCCGAACCGTATCGAGCATATCGAGGTGGTCGAGACCAAGGACATCCAGCGCTTCAAGGATCTCGGTGTCGTCGCCTCGATGCAGCCGAACCATGCGACCGGCACGATCGGTAAGTACATCACCGAACGCATCGGTACCGATCGCGAGCCGCGGGCCTATGTCTGGCATTCGATGCTCGACGCCGGCGTACCGCTGGTGTTCGGTTCGGACTGGCCGACATCGCCGCTGAGCCCGCTGACTCAGATCAACGATGCCGTCTTCCGCGAGAGCCCCTTTGGCTTGGGTGACGGTCCCTGGCACCCCGAGCAAGCGGTCACCTTCGACCAGGCCCTGCATGGTCTCACCCAGGCGGGTGCCGACATGACGCCTTGGGGCGGTGAGATCGGCTCGATCAGCGTCGACAAGTGGGCGGATTTCGTCGTGATCGACGGCACTCTGTCCGATCCACTCGACCGTTCGATCCGCGAGCGCAAGGTGGAGGCGACCTATCTCGCCGGAAACGAGGTCTATCGCCGGCCCTGATCGGGGGCGGCAGCGTCCTTCTCTTGCCGGTCGCCGTGCGAGGACACGTCGATCGGCAGCCTTCCCACCGATCCAGATCACGCTCGGCCGGCGCTACCAGCGCCGGCCGATCTGCCGTTCAGGGCCATGGTGCACTAGCTTAGTGCCTGAAAATTCATAATAATTTCGCTTCACTTTGGAGCTTATCAAGCTAAGGACGCGATGGAATGGCGTTGGACTCGTTGGACGTGCGGCTGCTGCGGATCTTCGTGACAATCGTGGAGGCGGGTGGTTTTGCGGCGGCGCAGGGCGAGCTCAACCTGTCGCTCTCGACGATCTCCAACCATATCTCGGCGCTGGAAAGTCGCCTGGGTCTGATCCTCTGCCAGCGGGGCCGGTCCGGTTTCCGTCTTACCGAGGAGGGGCGTGCAGTCTACGAGGAGGCCAAGCGCCTGTTCGGCACGATCGACCAGTTCGATATCCGCATGAAGGGGCTACAGCACCGGCTGAACGGCACGCTTTCCGTTGGTCTGATCGACAACACCCTGTCCGACCCGGCCTCCCGTCTGACCCGCGTCTTTGCGCGGATGACGGATGAAGCGCCCGAGGTGGCGCTTTCGATCGTCACCCGACCGCCGCATGAACTGTTGCGCGACGTGATAACGGGCGAGCTCCACATCGCGATCGCGAGCTTCCCGCGCACGACGCTGGGGCTCGAATATGTCGATCTTTACGAGGAGACGCAGCGCTTCTATTGCGGGGCCGAGCATCCGCTGTTTTCCCGCGATGACAGCACGATCGAAATCGACGACATCCGGTCCTACAATCTGATCGGTCGCTCCTATTGGAATGCGCGCGACCTCAAGATATTCTCGATCGCCAATCCGCGCGCGACGGTCAGCGACATGGAGGCGGAGGCGCGGCTGATCCTTTCCGGGCGCTATCTCGGCTATCTGCCCGATCACTTCGCCAGCCGCTATGTCAGCGCAGGGCTGCTGCGGCCGATCCGCCCGGATCTCTTCAGCTACAGGGCGCCTTTCCAGGCAGCCTTCGACAAGTCGCGGGCGAAATCGGGGCTGGTGCCGTTTTTCGTCAAGCTGCTGACGAGCGAGTTCGGCGTCGCGCCCTCCGGCCGAAGCGCCTCGCGGCTGCGTGCCGGACGTTAGAACGCCGGGTCGCTGCTGCGGCCCGGCGTTCTGAAGGAACAGATTACGTGGCCGGTTCTAGTCGAGCTCGAAGTTCTCTTTGTAGTCCTGCTTCAGGTGCTCCGGCTGGTTTTCCTTCTTCAGCATGCAATTGCCGACGACGAGGCGCTCGATCTCCGTTCCCATGAAGCAGCGATAGGCGTCTTCGGGATTGCAGACGATCGGCTCGCCACGCACGTTGAAGCTGGTGTTGACGAGCACCGGGCAGCCGGTGCGCGCCTTGAACCGGGTCAACAACTCCCAGTAACGCGGGTTGGTCTCGCGGTGCACCGTCTGGATACGGGCGGAGTAGTCGACATGGGTCACCGCCGGTATTTCCGAGCGCGGCACGTTGAGCAGATCGATGCCGAACAGATTTTCCTGCGGGTGATTGGCGTGCAGGCGGCGGCTTTCCAGGACGTCGCCGACAAGCAGCATGTAAGGGCTGTCCGTATCGATATCGAACCAGTCCGACAGGTCTTCACGCCGGATCGACGGAGCGAAGGGGCGGAAGCTCTCGCGGTACTTGACCTTGAGATTGAGCATCTTCTGCATCGTCGGCGAACGGGCGTCGCCGAGGATCGACCGTCCGCCGAGAGCCCGCGGTCCGAATTCCATCCGCCCCTGCATCCAGCCGACCGCTTTTTCCTCGGTCAGCGCCGAGACCGTGGAGGAGGTGATCTCCTCGTCCGAGAGGACCTCGAAGTTCGCCCCTGCGTTGGCAAGCCGCTGCTCGACTTCACCTTGCGCGAAGGCCGGTCCCAGATAGCCGCCCGACATGGAATCGCTGTCTTTCACGACACGCGCGCTTCCAAGATATTCGTGCCAGACCGAGAGGGCCGCCCCAAGGGCGCCGCCCGCATCGCCTGCGGCGGGCTGGATCCAGATATCGTCGAAGATCCCGGCCTTCAGCAACTTGCCGTTCGCCACGCAGTTGAGCACGACGCCACCGGCAAGGCAGAGGTTCTTTTCGCCTGTCTGGCGCCGGGCATAGCGGGCGAGCCGCATGACCGCCTCTTCGGTCACGACCTGCACGGAGGCCGCAAGGTCCATCTCGCGTTGGGTCAGCGGCGATTCCGGCTTGCGGGGTTCGCCTCCGAAGAGGTCGTGAAAGGCCGGCGAGGTCATCTTCAGGCCCGTGCAATAACCGAAATAGTGCTGGTCCAGACGGAAGGAGCCGTCGTCCTTGAGATCGATCAGGTTGTCGAGGATCGTCTGCGCAAAACGCGGCCGCCCGTAGGGCGCAAGCCCCATCACCTTGTACTCGCCCGAATTGACCTTGAAGCCCGTGTAATAGGTAAAGGCCGAATAAAGCAGGCCGAGGGAGTGCGGGAAATGCAGCTCCTTCAGGAAGTCGAGGCGATTGTCATGGCCATGGGCAAGCGATGTGGTGCACCACTCGCCGACGCCGTCCATGGTGAGGACTGCGGCTGAGGCGAAGGGCGAGGGAAAGAAGGCGCTCGCTGCATGGGACTGGTGGTGCTCGGTGAAAAGCAGCGAGCCATCCCATTCCTTCTTGCCGACAAGCTTGCCGAGATCCTTGCGCAGCATCTTCTTCTGGAAGAGCTTTTCCTTGATCCAGACCGGCATCGCCACGCGAAACGAACTGAAGCCGTGCGGCACTGTCGCAAGATAGGTCTCGACAAGCCGCTCGAACTTCAGGAACGGCTTTTCGTAGAAGACGACATGGTCGATGTCGTTCATGGTGCAGCCTGCTTCCGACAAGCAGTACTCTATTGCCCGCGCCGGAAAATCGGGGTCGTGTTTCCGGCGCGTAAAGCGCTCTTCCTGTGCAGCGGCTACGATGCGCCCGTCTTCGACGAGCGCGGCCGCGCTATCGTGGTAAAAGGCCGAGATACCGAGGATACGCACGATGGTGCCGCCTAGAACAGCGTATAGATGAAGGGGGCGACGGCCGTTCCCTGCGTCAGTACCACCAGGGTTCCGAAGATGGTCGTCATGACCAGGATCGGCAGCAACCAGTATTTCTTCCGGTTGCCCATGTAAGACAGGAGTTCCCTAGCAAGGTCCATTTTCGTGTCCTCTGTCCGATACAATAAGGGATAGGTTCTTCAAATTTCAGAACTGGTTTTTCATCGTTGCCTGGGCTGCTTCGCCCTGTGGCTTGTCGATCCAGTAGGTCTTGGCGTTCTTGTCGAACTGTTCGGTCAGCGCGTCATTGCCGCGAAGCCTGAGATAAATGCCGATCGGCACGAAGGTCGTGACGTAGATCAGGAACATCACGACCGGATTGACGATCTTGAACAGCACAAGGCCGAGCCGCATCCAGAGATGGTTGGCGCGTGTCAGGGTCGAAGGCGCGATCAGGGCCAGCACGACCAGAACCACGCCGATCAGGGCGAGCACAGCCGTTACGGTCGTAATCTCGGAAGCCCGCCACCATTTCACGAGCGCGATCAGGGTAAGGATGCCACCGACGGTGTAGCCGAAACTTCTGTTCGACGGTCCTTCCGGGGGCTTCTCGTTCAGTGGTCCGTGAGAAATGCTCATTGCTATCCACCTCAAAGCGGTTAGCTAAAAAACGCACAATTTTCATTGTGCCGACGAATGAAAAACTCTTTAGTCATTTATATTGGGAGAATATGAGCGGCAAATACTGGGGTAGGTCAATATGCCAATGGATATAGAGGGTCATATCCGGCTTACGATTCTTGGCGCGATCTTCTGATACTCGGGTTGATGTCCGCCGGTCGGCCCTGTTCCAGGGCTTGCCTGCAGCAGTGCAAGGTTCGTGTGGTCCGGGCGCGCGCGCGTAACCTTGGCTATACTGGTGGCGAATGCATTTGAGCGCTGGAAGAGACGAGCGTATGCTGACGACACTTGAATATGCTGATTGCAGCGGCTGCCAGGGCCGTGCCGTCCTCGTCGTCGAAGATGCGGTCGGCGACGGTCGGTGGCCGCGATTTGATTTATTCTCGCTCGTCACGCGCAGGGTTGTTTTCAAAGGGGCGGCGCAGAGCGGAGACTTGGCATGAAGCTAGAGCCGTCAAACCGTTTCAGCGCCCGCCGCGTGAGCCCGACGGCGGCCGCTCCACCACACGGTGCCGGCGCGCCGATGGATCTGGACCAGGCGTCCGGCCGCAAGGTCTGGACGAACACCTTCCGAGCTCGTTCCGACAAGGTGATCGCCGTCGGGCGCATTCTGCTGGCGCTCGGCAGCGTCTGGATCGCCTGGCTCGATTCCGTTCACGTGCCGCTGCCGCCAGAGCCCATCTACTTCCTGCTGATCGGCTATCTCTTCTATGCCATCGCGGCCGCCTTCCTCGTCTGGCGCACGGAGATTTCGCGCGTGCGCGGCACGCTGGTGCGTCACATCATCGATGTCGCGGCGTTTGCGATCTTCATGTCGATGACCGACGGCCCGGCAAGCCCGTTCTTCATGCTGATGCCGTTCACTTTGCTGTCCGCGACGCTGCACTGGCGCTGGCGCGGGGCGCTCTACACCGGTCTCGTCTGCCTGGCGGCCCTGCTCTACCTCGGTTACTTCGATGCCGGCGATATGCTCGATCCGGATGCCGATACGACGACGAACGCCTCGCGGATCCTCTTCATCTTCGTTGCGGCTGCGCTGCTCGTCTGGCTGGGCGCACACCAGGAGGCGGTCCGGGCCGAGCTTCTTCGGCTGGTGCAGCGAACACCGAGCCAGCCGCGGGGACGCGAGTGGCCGGCGCGCGCGGCCCTCGATTATGCCGCCCATGTCATGCTGGTTCCGCGGGCCCTCTTGTTGTGGACCGATGCGGAGGAGCCCTGGACCTATGCGGCCCTGTGGAACGAAGGCGAACTCGAGGTCATGCAGATGCCGCCCGATGCCTTCGGTACCTGGACGGACGAAAAATTGCTGCGCAGCAGCCTGCTTGTCACCGAGGCCGCGCGTGGTCGCGTTCTCGTGCATATCGGCGAGGGGCGGTTTCATCAATGGTCGGATCCCGATCCCCCGATCTCGCCAGCGCTTGTGGAAGCTTTCAACATCAACGCCGCGGTCTCGACCTTCTTCCAGGTCGACGATCTGCAGGCGCGCCTCTTCGTTCTGGAGCCGCCTGCGCTCACGCTCGATGACGTGGCGATCGCGGAGATCATCGCCGACAGGATCAAGGCGCTGTTCGAACAGGCGATCCTGGTTAGACGCCTGAGTGACGAGGCGGCCGTCGACGAGCGCATCCGCATCGGCCGCGACCTGCACGACGGGGTGCTTCAGGCGCTTGCGGGCACAGCACTGCAGCTTCAGTCGCTGCGCAAGCTCAAGGATGCGGGGCCGGATGTGCTTGCTGAACGCCTCGAGGCCATCCAGGCGATGCTGCTCGAAGAACAGCGGGAGCTTCGCGGCTTCATCCGCGCGCTCGAGCCGGGTGGCAATCTCCAGGCTACCGGCGAAATGCAGCTCGAGCGTCAACTGGAAGCGGTGGCCGCACGGCTGCGGCAGCAATGGCAGATCGACGTCTCGATCGCCTTCGACCCGCCGTCCGGCATCGACCTGCCGCTGGCGCTGACCTACGAGCTTGCGCGCATGACGTCCGAAGCGACCGCCAACGCGGTCAGGCACGGCGGCGCGCAGAAGGTCAGGATCACGCTCAGCATCGACAACGGATCGATCGTGCTGACGATCGACGACGACGGGGTCGGCTTCGGTTATGGTGAGCGTCTTGACCATGCCGAGCTTGAACGAGAAAAAATCGGACCGCGGAGCCTGCGTGAACGGGCGGCAGCGCGTGGCGGAAAACTTGCGATCGAAAGGATAGCGGAATGGACTCGAGTGGTCGTCATGCTGCCAATGCCGCAATAGCGTTGCGCGCGGTCGTCGTCGACGATCATCTGATCGTGCTCGACGGGCTTCGCCGGCTGATCGAGACCGTGCCCGGCTGGGAGGTGGTGGCGACCTGCGAGCGTGCGACCGATGCGCTGCAGGTTCTGTCCGAGCGGGGCGCCGATATCGTCGTCGCAGATCTTCGCATGCCGCATATGGACGGGCTCGAATTCATACGCCGGGTGCGCAGCGCCCACCGACAGCAGATCGCGATCGTCATCCTGACGGCTGATATCGGTGACGATCAGGTTGCCGAAGCGATCCGGCTCGGAGTGAACGGCATCGTCCTCAAGGAACAGGCCCCGGACACCCTGCTCGACTGCATGAATGTCGTGGCCAGCGGCAAGACCTATTTCCAGGATCAGGCGCTGAAGTCCGCGATCGAGCGGATACGCGCGCAGGAGGCCGTTGAGACCCGGGGCGTCGACCTCCTGACACAGCGCGAGATCGAGGTCTCGCGGCTGGCGGCCTCGGGGATCCGCAGCAAGGAGATCGGTGCCCGGCTCGGCATATCGCCGGGCACGGTCAAGCTGCATCTCCACAGCATCTACAGCAAGCTCGGAATCTCGACGCGCGTCGAGCTGGCCAATCTGGCGAACCGGCTCCCGAAGAGCCCACTATGACGGCGTCGCCCGCGCTTGCAGGCCCCCTGCTTCTGGCCTGAGCCTCCCCTTTCGAAAACATCCAGCCCGCGACGAGACGCCGCGACCGGCGCTTTCTGCCGCAAGCGAACTGTAAGAAACAGGGCCGGAGTATATCCATCTGGATATATTCAGAACGAAAATCCTAGGATAGAGTTCGGAATTGTAAGGCGTCTCCGGCAGAGAAGTGAAACCTCCGAAGCTCATGTCGCTATATAACGAATAAGTTCATGTTTTCGTATTCTGAAGATATTGACGGTGTTCTTCTCTGTTCCGGAGAGCCACTATGCATGTTCAAAGTGTTATTGAAATAGCTGAAACAGACGGTCGGCTTCCGGTCGAGATAATCATAAAGGGTTATCGTTTGAGCCAGAAGCGGCTTACCGTCTTCGTTTTAAACGAGGTGACGCCGGCCGCGGTCAACCGGATCCTGGATCCCGTGGTGCCGACGTTGCCTCTTTTCATTCCTGGCGTGCTTTACGTCAAGATTTCGGATGATGCCCGCGTGCGGGAAGCGGTCGAGACGGCGGATGTCGTCTATGCCGCGACCAGCCTGTTTCGCGATCAGTTGACCGGCTACGGGACTTTGCCCGGGCTGCTTCGACCGATCGAGCTCCTGCGGCCGGATTCCTCCAAGCGCATCCGGCTCGCAGATACTGGCGAACACGCAGGCTCCGACGAACCGAAGCGTCCCTCCGTCGCAAAGACATCGAGGCGCACGACCACCTATCTCGCCAGCCTGGCACGGTCCTATTGGCGCGAGGCCGGAAGCGCCTGAACCGGGCGATGCGGCAATCATCCGAAATGCTTCAACACAGATCGCACAATCAAGGTGTCAGCTGACATGCCCCGAAAAGCCGAACGTCAGGATGCGCTCAACAACAACAATCCGACGGCGACGCCTGCGGATTTCATCGATCAGAACAAGCCTCAATCGAGCGGAATCCTGCAACGCATGCGCCGTTCGCGCAATTTCGGCGGTGTCATGGATGGGCTGATCATTCTCGTTTCGGGACTTGTCGCCATTCTGCTGTGCGAACTGCTGCTGCGTCTGGTGCCGAGCCTGCAGCTTCCGGTCGGCGAGGGCGAATATGTCTATTGCGGCGTGCCGCGGGGGCGGCATCAGTCGCACGCGCTCTACGGCTATACGGAAATACCGGGCAACAGCTACTTCGAGCGTTTCAGCCCGCTCGATCCTTGGAACCGCGTCCAGATCAACCGCGACGGTTTCCGCGACAATGCGACGGGCACGGGTTCGCCGGTGTTCGTCCTCGGCGATTCCATGGTGCGCGGCTCGCTCGTCAAGGAAAGCGAAACCTTCAGCTCGCTCCTGAACGCATGGCACCCGCAACTGCTGCTCAAGAACTACGGCACCGGCGGCTACGGCCAGCCGAACGAGATCCGGGTCTATGAGGACAAGGGCCACAGCATCCCTCATAACCTCGTCGTCGTCGGGCTCTCGCTCAGCACCGACCTTGAGGACAATGCCGAGCGTGCGGTTCTGACGCCCTCGTCCATCGATATCACGGTCGAGCCGGCCGGTAGCGGAACCAAGAAGCCCAGCCTCGCTTTGCAGGCACATCTGTACCTGTGGCAGAACAGCAAGCTCTACAACTGGTTCTACTCGACCCTGCTCAGACCCTATGTCGGCGACCGGGCGTCCCGGCGTGACATCGGCCATGCGATCGAGCTGACGCGGCGCCTGTTCGTCCGGCTTGCCGACGATGCCCGCGCCAACGGCGCCGAGCTGCTCGTCGTCATCCTCCCGGGCTGGGCGGAACTGGTTGGTCGCGACGACGGCCTGCAGCCGGAAAAGCAGCGCGAAATGATCAAGGCGCTCGCCGCTGCGACGCCCGGAGTGTACGTGGTCGATCCGACCGAAAAGCTCTCCGCCAACGATCCGATGAAAACCTATGGCATCGGCGACAAGCACCTTTCTCCGCTCGGACATTTTCTTGTGGCCGAGGCGATCGACCAGTGGCTGGTCAATGATTGGAGCGGCGGCAAGGGCCTGACGGTCGGCGAGCACCAGTTCGTAAAAACCGCTCCGGTGGAGCCAGATTGCCTGAAGTTTTCTCAGGTCGGACAGTAATCGGCGGACCTGAAAGGAAGATCCGATGAATTCCAATGTAACACGCGTCGTTCAAATGGAACAAAACAGCGTCCGGAAATCCTCCATTCTCAAGCGAGCCCTGCTTGCGGTTCTCGCGACGGCTTTCAGCCTCGCCCTTTGCGGCCTCATGATCGAAGGCATGGCGCGCACCGTCTTCGACAACGGCATGGATTTCGACCTCGAGATGTGGAAATACGCCCGCGACCTGAAACGGGTCAGCGCCGAGCCGGCGATCGGCCACGAGCATATTCCCAATTCGAGCGGCGTCTTCATGGGTGTGCCGGTCAGCATCAACTCGATCGGCCTGCGCAACCGCGAAATCGGCCCGGTTGCCGCCGGGACGACGCGGGTGATGATGCTCGGGGATTCGCTGACCTTCGGCTGGGGCGTCAAAGAGGAAGATACGCCCTCCAGGCTGCTGGAAACGGTCCTCAACGGCGGCAGCCAGGGGGCGCCGAAATACGAGGTGATCAACACCGGTGTCGGCAACTACAACACCCAGATGGAAGTCGCCTATTTCATGACCAAGGGCGTCGAGCTCAAGCCGGACGTGGTCGTCCTCAACTATTTCATCAACGATGCCGAGCCGACGCCGCGCCGTCACGAGGTCGGCTGGGGCGAGTATTCGCAGGCCTATGTCGTACTCGCCTCGGCGGTCGACAAAATCTCGCGCATCTTCCTCGGTCGGGCGGACTGGAAGGCCTATTACCGGGGCCTCTATGAAGACGACCAGCCCGGCTGGACGGAAGGGCAGGATGCCATGCGGCGGCTGATCAGCTTCTGCCGCGAACGTGGCATCAAGCTCGTGCTCGTCAACTATCCCGAACTGCATGAAGTCAAGCAGTATCCGTTCCCGGAAGTCACCGGCGCGGTCGAGAAGATCGCCGAAAGCGAGGGGGTTCCCTTCCTCGATCTTCGCCCCTCGGTCGAGGATCTCGTTCCCGAAACGCTGTGGGTATCGCCATCGGATGCGCACCCGAACCGGATCGCCAACGAGCGCTTCGCCGCCGCGATCGCCGGAACGCTGGAACGCTCCTATCCGGACCTCTTCGCCGGAGCCGGATCGGTCGCCAAGGTCCAGCCGTGAGGCTAGCGCGACCGGCTGCTGAACGTCCTGGTCGGAGACATGCGCGTCAAAAATCGACGATCAGGTTTGCGCGGCCGGCACTCGACCGCGCGCCGTCGCCGAATTCGCCGAGATAGGTGATTGCCAGCCGCGCGGATTTGGAGAGCCGGGCGGAAATGCCCGCTTCCACCACCAGCGCATCGCGCGCGATGGGCACGCCTGCGATGGTGAAGGGGCTGGCACCGGCAAAGGCAAGGCGCGCGGACGGCGAAAGGTCGCCTTCCGCATGGCGCCAGCCGAGCATGCCGGAGGCTGAGATCGGCATTTGGTCTATCGGCAGATTCGCCCACCAGCGCACGCCGATGGTCGTAAGCATGGCGTCGTCAGTGGCACCTTCTGCCGAGAGCGCCGCCGAACCACCGTTTTCCTTGAACGCATCGGTATCGAGATAGACATAGGCCAGGTTTGCGAACGGCTGAAGCCTGATGTCGTCTGCGCTGAGCGTGAAGGAAAGGTCGGCGAACACCTGGGCAACAGTGCTGTCGTAGTCGGCGGTCAGGCGGTCTGTGAACGAGCCGAAGGCGAGGTCACGCTCCGACGAAACCTCGTTGTGGCTATAGATCGCGCCGCCTGCAAGGTTCAGCGCCCCGATGTTCCCATATCCGTAGAGGCCCGCATGGTAAGCATCGACACGCGCCTGCGGCTGAACGGTGAGATGGCTGTAGCCGAGGATCCCACCGAGGCGCCAATCGTCGGAAACCGCCGTATCAGCGCCGACGAGGACACCCGCCGTGCGGTTACCGATAGCGGCTGCGTTGCCGTCACCGGACAAATGGCCCGCGCCTGCAAAACCCGACGTCCAGAAGACGGCGTCCTCGGTTTCCTGAAGGGTCGAGACGGCCGAGCCCGCGCGCTCCAGAATGGCGTCCCGCGGAAAACGGCTGTCCCACATCAGCGCGCTCTTGACTGAGGCGTGTACCTCGCCGCTCAGCTGGGAAAAGGCGCTTGCGGCCGTTGCATCATCCAGCGAGAGCACGGCCAGCGTGAGCGGGCTCGTGACGCCCAGCGCTTCGACAGCGCTTGCTGCTGCGCGCCCATTGGCGGTTTCTGCGAGGTCCGCGAACGCAACGTCGTTCCGGTCGAGCCTCAGATCGATGCCGGTGGCGCCATAGGTCAGCGTCGGCGACAGGAACGCAAGATTGCTTGTCACCGCATCGAACCGGCCGCTGACAGTGCCGGCGGAAGCGATCGTGTAGCTCGTCGACGGGTCATAGACGCCGCTGCCGGCGAGGACCGCTAGCCTGCCGCCCTCAAGCGAAAGCGCGCCCGAAACGGCCAGGCGGTCGGATTGCCCCGCCGCATCCACATCCACCTGATAGATCGAGCCCGAACGGAACGTCAGGTCGCCGTTGACGGTGGCAACCGCGATGCCCGGGCCGGGAGAGACCACGCCGCCGGCATTGACCGTCAGGCTGCCGACGATGCCGCTGCCGGACAAGAGACCGCCGTCGAAGATTTCGACCGTCCCGGCGACCGTACCCTGGTTGACGAGAGCGCCGCCCGTGATGTTCGCCGCGCCGCTGATCGTGCCGGTGTTTTGGAAGAGGCCGCCGCTGTTTGCGAGCGAAGCGATGGTTCCGTCGTTCGACCCGGTGCCGGCGTTGGAAACTGCCCCGGCAGTCGCGCCGCTGTTATTGGTGAAAGTGCCGTTGGCACCGATCTCGACGTCGGCGAGCGCCGCATTGTTGACGACGCTGCCGCCGGCGACGGTTGTCTTTCCGGTCACCGTGCCGTTGCCGTTGTTGGTGAAGGATCCGCCATCGTTGCGCACGGAAGCGATGGTTCCGGCATTGGACAGGGTGCCGGCGTTGGTGACGTTGGCGGCCACGGCGCCGCTGTTGTTGACGAAGGCTGCCGCGGCCGCGACGTCGGCGTCGCTAACGACGAAATTGTTCGTCACGGTGCCGCCTGTAACCGTCGTCTTGCCGGTGACTGTGCCACCGGCATTGTTGGCGAAGTTTCCGGCTGTGTTGGTAAGTCCGGCGATCGTGCCGGCATTCGACGCGGCGCCGCTGTTGGTGACCGCGCCGGCGCTTGCCCCCGACGTGTTCGTGAAGGTGCCGCCCGCGCCGACGGTGACCGTACCGAGGGTCGCGTTGTTGGTGACGGCGCCGCCAGAGACCGTGGTTTCGCCGGTCACTTCGCCGCCGAAATTGTTCGTGAAGCTTCCGGCGTCGTTGCGCACCGATGCGATGGTGCCAGCGTTCGAGACCGTGCCGGCGTTGGTAATCGCGCCCGCAGTTGCGCCATTGTTGTTGACGAAGGCGGCCGCTGCCGCGACATCCGCGTCGGTGACGACGAAGTTGTTGGTGACGGTTCCGCCCGCCACCGTCGTTTTCCCGGTGATCGTGCCGCCGGTATTGTTGGTGAAGTTCCCCTGGGTGTTCGTCAGCGAGCCCATGGTTCCGGCGTTGGAGGCGGTGCCGGCATTCACCGTCGCGCCGGCGACGGCGCCGGTGTTGTTCACGAAAGTGCCCCCAGCCGAGACTTTGACGTCACCAACCTCGCCGTTGTTGGAAAGCGACGTGGCGCTGCCGACGCTGGCGCTGTCCAGCGTTCCGTTCACCGACACGTTGCCGTTGTTCAGCGTCAGCCTTCCGTTGAGGTCCCCATCGATCGACAGGCTGCCGCCGTTCAGCTCGACATTGGAGGTGAGTGCGCCGCCCGCGTTGATGCTGACGCTCCCGGAATTGATCGTGCTACCGTTGGTGACGGTCAGCGCGCCGGTGTTGGAGATGGTGACATTGCCGCCGTCGACGCCAAGCTGGCGGATCGTACGGCCGTCGTTGACCTGCGGAGAGCCGGTGTTGACCTCCGCTGCGTCGCTCGCGCCGGGCAGGGCGGGCGCCCAGTTCGCGCCGTTGCCGAATTCGTTGTCGGCTCCCCCGGTCCAAACGGACTGGGCAAGCGCCGGTGTCGAGACGGCAAGAGAGGCTAGTGCCGTGAAAAGGCCGAGGCGTTTGGAAAGGACCGCGAGCGGTGTTTGTCGCATGGGTGCCGCCGGTGCTACGAACGCTCGCGAATCAGCCAGCGGAATGGGTAGCTTTGGCTATCTAATCATGGTTAACGATTTACTACCACCGTTGCTCCCGGGCCGGATGGGCCACCGCCATCGCCCGGTGGCAGAGCCGAAAGTCTCGGCTCCGCTTGCCCTTTGAAGCCGCCGGGAAACGCATGATCAACTGAGCGGGAAGCCCATGGCCGAGACCATCTTGAGCCACGGCCTGCGCCAGCCACCGGACTTGTCGGCGGTGTCGAGCGCATACATGGTGATCTGGGCGCCGAGCCAGCGGAACGGCTCGGGTGGGATCGTATTCGGAAGGCTGGTGGCGAAATCCAGCCGGCTCTCCGGGGTCTTCGAGCCGTCGAGGATATCGAGCGCTATGCGCGCGCCGAAACGTGAGGCCGAGACGCCGAAGCCAGAATAGCCGCCGGCATAAACGACCTTTTCGTCATGGTAACGCTGGAAGTGTACGGCCATGCGGGTGCTGAGGTCGATCGGCCCGCTCCAGGCATGGCTGAAGCGCAGGCCTTCGAGCTGTGGAAAGGTGTCGAAGAAAGCGGCGGCAAGGGGCTCATAGGTATCGAGTTCCCGGTCGATCGACGGAAACGGATCGCCGGCGAAGGCATAGGCGAGGCGGCCGCCGAAGATGATCCGGTTGTCCTTGGTGAGCCGCATGTAGTTCATCTGGGTGCGAGTGTCGTAAACGCCCTGACGATGGCTCCAGCCGATCGCTGCCATCTGCTCCGCTGACAGGGGCTCTGTCGCCAGCACCCGATCGCGCACGGCGACGACCCTGTTTTTGATCTTCCTGTGGCCGGCGGCAAAGGCGTTGGTGGCGAGCAGCACCTTCGGCGCGGTCACGCTGCCGGAAGCCGCGTGTGCCTTCATCCGGTCGCCGAGGTCTTCAAGGCCTGTCAGTTCGGTGTTTTCGAAGATCCGTACGCCGAGCGTGAGCGCGACCCGTTTCAGTCCGAACGCCAGCAGCGCCGGATGCACCGTGCCGCAGATATGCTTCGACCAGACGCCGGCCTTGTAGCGCGGCGAATTGATTTCGGCGCGGACGGCGCTCTGATCGAGGAAGACCGCCTGGTGGCCGTACTTCAGGTGAAGCTCGTGCTCCTCGTGCAGCGCTTCGATATGGGCGTCGTCGACCGCGACCGTTAGCTCCCCGCCCCACTCGGCATGACAGTCGATCGCATGCTCCTCAAGCGTCTTGAGGAAGCCGTGCATGTTCTCCTGGCCGAGCTTCTCGAGCGTTGCGATGTCTTTCGGGAAAATGCGCACGGCGTTCGACAGCCCGTGCATGACCGAGGTCGAGACGACACCGCCCGGCCGACCCGAGGCGCCGTTGGCGACCGAGCCTTTCTCGATCAGAATGACGTCGATCTCGGGCTGGCGCTGCTTTGCCTGGATGGCGCCCCACAACCCGGTAAAGCCGCCACCCACAACGAGAAGGTCGGCCTTCAGATGACGCGTCAGTCGCTCTCGCGGCTCGGGCGCATCCGGCCGGTCGAGCCAGAAGGGCGTCATCGTCACGTCTGCAAGGGCTTTGCTTCTTACCTGGGTCATGGGGACGGCTCACATCACTTCGCGGCAGGGGCGGTGTAGAGGACGTAGACCTTGCGCATCGTCTCCAGCACTTCGAAACGCACTTCGACGCCGGCTGGAAGCACGTAGCTTTCGCCCGCCGAAAAGGTCTCGACCGAGCCATCCGGGTTGGTGATCGCGACTTTGCCAGAGAGGATGACGCTGTATTCATTGCCATCGGGATAGGAGAGCATTTCCGCATAGGGCGTCGACTGCCACGTGCCGATGACGACGGCCTTGTCGGGGCTTTCGAAATGAACATCGCCGAGCTCGTCCGCAAAGCCCGAAAGGATCGCCTCCGGCGGCACGACGCTGCATTTTTCAAGCGCGTTGAGGCCGACACCATCGCGCCCGAGTTTGATGACCTTCGACATGTTCACTCCAGTTCAGAAAGACGAGCGCCAAGTCGATCGGCCGCGCGCCAGGGTTTCGTTGTTTCATTCTTCTACGGAACGATAGGATGTCCGAGATCAATATGCCGTCTCGACAGTCACGTGCCGCCTTGCCTGCCGCGGATCTACTGTGCGGCTTGCATCATTTTTCTAGGCGTCGGTATCGCTGCTCGGAATACGCCAAAGGGCTAGGTTCGCTCCGAGGCGGGCCATCCGTGCCGCGCCGCAAGGCCTTGCCCCGCCGGATGTCGGCCACCTATGCCGTTGTTTTGGTTCGCCAAAAGATAGTTTTGGAAATCCCGTAGTGAAATTCCGTTACTTGCGACCAACCCAACCTTCGCCTAGTCTGCGCTTGGAGGAGAACAATATGAACGACGATACGATCATCAAAGTCTGCGCGCCGGCGCAGCAGGTGTCCGGTGTAGGCGATCTGGCGCTGTCGCTGATGGAGGGGGTGGGCCGTTCGGATTTCCAGGACCGGCTGACACATTCGCTCAAGCGGCACATTGCGATCGATGCCGGTCTGATGCTCCTCTATCGACGCGACGCCGCGCCGAAGATCCTGTTTAACGACTGGCGCACGGACAGGGGGCTGTCGGATATTCGCGCCTATCTGCAGGGGCCGTACCGGATGGATCCGTTCTACCGGCTGGCGCTCGACAATGGCGACGACGGGCTTTATCGCCTGCGGCAAATCGATCCGTCCTTCGACCGGTCGCAGTACTACCGCGACTACTACCGGCATTCGGGCCTGCACGACGAATTCAACGTCTTCATCGGCATCGATGCCGACACGAAGATCGCAATCTCTCTGGCGCGCCGCCATGCGCACGCGGCCTTCAGCGGCGAAGATCAGGATTTCCTGCAGAATGCGGCGCCGCTCATCAGCATGGCCGTGCTTCGGCATTATCGCGACCTCAGACCCGAAGGCCTGGGCGACGACGGCTCGCCGCTTCAAAGCGCCCTGGCGCAGGCGGTGCGCAATTTTGGCCGCAGCCTGCTGACCGATCGCGAGTGCCAGGTGGCGCAGATGATCCTGCGCGGTTACTCGGTCAAGGGTGCTGCCGAAAAGCTCGGCATCTCGCCGGCGACCGTCAAGCTGCATCGCCGCAACCTCTACGCCAAGCTCGACATCACTTCGCAGACGGCATTGTTCTCGCTGTTTATCGATGCCGTGTCTTCGGCAAGCAATGCCTTCGAGGATCCGCTGGCCACGTATCTTTCGCCGGCTGGCGCGCTGAGGCCGCACTGACCCGGCGCATTTGTCGGGAATTCCGGGGAAGTCTATCTTCCTCAGAGTTACCTCAAGCCGCGGCGCTCACCCGTTGTTCGGAGCGCCGCGAGACCAGTTGAGCGGCCACCAATCCAAACACGACGATGCCGAGGATAATCGTCGAGATCGCGTTGATCTCCGGCGTCACGCCGAACTTGATCTGTGAATAGATCTTCATCGGCAGGGTCGATGCACCCGGCCCGGTCGTGAAGCTCGAGATGACCAGGTCGTCCAGCGACAGGGTGAAGGACAGCAGCCAGGCGGAGACGAGCGCCGGGATCATGTTCGGTAAGGCGACGCTGACGAACGCCTTTGCCGGAGGGCAGCCGAGATCGCGCGCCGCCTCCTCCAATGACGGGTCGAGTTCGACCAGCCGCGATTGCAGCACGACAGTCGCAAAACAGAGCGTGAAGGTGGTGTGCGCCAGCGTGATGGTGAGCGGCCCGCGGTCGATCCCGAGCGTCACGAACATCAGAAGCATCGACACGGCCATCACCACCTCGGGCATCACCATCGGGGCGAGCAGCATGCCGTTCAGCAGTGCCCGGCCACGGAAGCGACGCAGCCGCACCATGACGACGGCGGCAAGCGTGCCGAGAAGGGTGGCGGCGGTGGCCGAGACCGCCGCGACCAGGAAGCTGACTTTCGCGCCCTCGATGATCGAGGGATTGTTGAGAACAGTCGCATACCATTGGGTGGAGAAGCCGCCCCAGACCGTCACGAGCTTCGAGCCGTTGAAGCTGTAGACGACGAGCACGACGATCGGCAGATAGAGGAAGGCAAGACCGAACAGGATCGACAGCCGATTGAACCAGCTTGGTTTTGTCATGGCTTGCTCCTCAGCCTTGTTCACGCGATTGGCGCGACTGGAAATAGACGATCGGTACGACCAGCAGAGCGAGCAAGACGATCGTTACGGCAGCGGCCATCGGCCAGTCGCGGTTGTTGAAGAATTCGAGCCAGATGGCGCGGCCGATCATCTGCGTGTCGGCGCCACCCAAGAGATCCGGGATCACGAATTCACCGACGACCGGGATGAAGACCAGCGCGCAGCCCGCGAGCACGCCGGGCAGGCTCAACGGGAAGGTGACCCGCCAGAAGGCGGAGATGCGCGAGCAGCCGAGATCGCGCGCCGCCTCGATCAAAGTCCGATCGGCGCTGCTCAAGGTCGAATAGATCGGCAGCACCATGAAGGGCAGGTAGGTGTAGACGATGCCGATATAGATCGCCGTCTCGGTGTTGAGGATTCGCAGCGGCTCGCTGATCAGCCCGATCTTTAAAAGCAGCGCGTTCAAAAGACCGTCGTTCCTGAGAATGCTCATCCAGGAATAGACGCGGATCAGCATCGAGCTCCAGAACGGCACGATCACCAGAAAGACCAGCAGGGACCTGGAGGAGGGCGAGCAGGACGCGATGCCATAGGCGAGGGGATAGGCGATGAAGAGCATGGCAGCCGTGGAGATCGCCGCGATCTTGAGGCTCGTCAGATACGCCAGAAGATAGGTGTCGTCGGTCAGCACATAGAGGAAATTCTCGAAATTGAGCCTAAGGTTCAGGATCGAGCCGTCCCAGGCGGTCAGCGGCTCGAATGGCGGCATGCCGAGGCGGACGGTCGAAAGGCTGATACCGGCAACCAGCGCGAAGGGCGCGAGGAACAACACGAGCAGCCAGGCATAGGGGATGGCGATCAGCAGGCGCTTGCCCCAGTTCGCCTTTGCGGAGGGGGCGGCTGCGGAAGAATGGGCGATGGAAGACAAGGGTCGACCTCCTATTCGGCCAGCAGCCGGCTTGCCTGCGGCGGCCAGTTTGCGAACACGCGGTCGCCGACGCGAAGATCGCTCTCGGCGCCGAGATTGACCCGGCGCGCGTCGAGCGTCGCGCCCGACTTCAGCCGCACGCGGTAGTGTCTCTCGACACCGGTATAGGTGCGCTGTTCCACGGTGCCTTCGAGGCCGCTGCCCGAAGTTGTAAGCTCTACCCGTTCAGGGCGGACCGAAACCCAGAACGGCCGGTCGAGCGCCACCCGGTCGGTGAAGGCGGCGCGGACACCGCCGCCGGCCTCATCGCTTTCGATCCGCAGTTCTTCGCCATCGCGTTCCGATCGTCCGCCGGCAAAGACATTGGTTTCGCCAAGGAATTTCGCGACGTAGCGCGACCGCGGCGCCTCGTAGACGTCTGACGGCGAGCCGACCTGCAGCACCTGTCCCTGCTTCATGATGGCGATGCGGGTGGAAACGGTCATCGCCTCGTGCTGATCATGGGTGACGATGATGAAGGTGAGGCCGAGTTCGCGTTGCAGGCGGACGAGTTCGAGTTGGGTTTCGGTGCGCAGGTTCTTGTCGAGCGCGCCCAAGGGCTCGTCAAGCAGCAACACCTTCGGCCGCTTGACCAGTGCGCGGGCGAGCGCCACGCGCTGGCGCTGGCCGCCGGAAAGCTGCGCCGGCTTGCGATCGAGCAGTGCGGTCAGCTTCAGCTTTTCCGAGACCTCGTCGATCCGCTTCCTGATCTCGCTCTTGTCGAGACCGTCCTGGTGCAATCCGAAGGCGATGTTCTTGCCGACCGTCAGATGCGGAAAGAGCGCGTAGGATTGGAACATCATGTTGGTCGGACGCCGATGCGCCGGAACGTCGGTGACGTCGGCGCCTTCCAGCCTGATCGCGCCCGAGGTCGGCGTCTCGAAGCCGGCGATCATCCGCAGCAGCGTCGACTTTCCGCAGCCGGAGGGCCCAAGGAGCGAGAAGAATTCGCCCCTCTCGATGCCGAGGTTGATGTTGTTGACGGCCGTGACGACGCCATAGGACTTCGCCAGGTTTTCGATCGAAATATAGGATGGCACGGGATCTGGTCCTGCTGTTGACGGTTGGCCTATTGGCCGGCCCGGAATGCTGACCAGACGCGGGTGCGCTCGCGCGTCTGGCGCGGTGGCAGCGACTTGTCGACGAAGAGCTTGGAACGGACCTCGGCAGGCGGATAGATGTTCGGGTTGTCTCGGATGCCGGCGTCGACCTCTGCCGTCGCCGCGGCATTGGCGTTGGCGTAAAAGACGCGATTGCTGATCGCGGCGACTGTCTTCGGCTCGAGGATATAGTCGATGAAAGCCAGCGCCTGTTCCGGATCCGGTGCGTCGGCCGGGATCGCCATCGTGTCGAAGGAAATGATCGTGCCTTCCTTCGGGATCGAGTAGGCGACCGCAACACCGGTCTCCGCCTCTTCGGCGCGGGCCGCTGCAATGCCGGCGTCGCCGCTCCACATCAGCGCCAGGCAGAGCTGGCCGGAGGCCATGTCGGCCACGAGCTGGCCGCTTTGCATGTGCCGGATAAAGGGGCGCAGCTTCAGCAGCAGTTCCTTGGCTTTGTCGAGATCCTCCGCCTGTGTGGAATAGGGATCGAGGCCGAGATAGTTGAGCGCGATCGGGATCACCTCGTTCGGCGCATCGACGATGCCGATGCCGCAGTCCTGGAATTTCTGGGCGATCTCGGGCTTGAAGAACATGTCGAGGCTATTGACCGGTGCCTCGGGCAGGCGCTCGTTGACCAGCTTGGCGTTGTAGGCAACGCCCGTCGTCAGCCACATGTAGGGAACGAGATACTTGTTCTCCGGGTCGTGCTCGGCGACAAGCTTCAACAGGTCCTTGTCGAGATTGCCGTAGTTCTTGAGCGCTGTGACATCGATCGGCTTCAGTGCGCCGGACTGGATCAGGCGCTCGCCGACCGTGGCGCTCGGGAAGGCGACGTCGAAACCGCTGCCGCCGGCAAGCAGCCGGGTTTCAAGCACTTCAAGGGAATCGTAGAAGTCCAACCGAGTTTCAACGCTGGTCTTCGCCTGGAAATTCGAAACGGTGTCTTCGGCGAAGTAGTCGGAGAAATTGTAGATGAACAGCTTGTCCTGCGCCTGGGCGGTCGTTGAGGCCGCAATGGCGGCGAGCGACGCGGCGAACATGGAGCGCAGGGCGGTGCGGGTTAACTTTTGCATGGTTCCTCCCAAGAACAGCGTATTTTTGTTTTCGCCAAAGTGATTGGCGGGTCCTTTGAGGGCAACACTCCCTTTGGCTAGGTGTGGGAGACGCGGCGGCGTCGTAAACGGCAATCGACGCCGGCCTTTGCCGCATCGGGCATGTTTGTTTGACCGCGATCGAAGTAACGTTCGATCGAAGGGCATTTCTCGGGTGGCAATGGCTGCTAGGGTTCCGGCGACAGAAAGGGAGAACTTCCATGGACGAAAAATTCAACCAGCCGCTGGGCGGCAACGATATGCCCCGCTTCGGCGGCCCCGGCACGATGATGCGTCTTCCCACCGCGACCTCGGCTGAAGGCCTCGACGCCTGCTTCGTTGGCATCCCCATGGATATCGGCGCGTCCAACCGGTCTGGTACGCGCTACGGACCGCGCCAGATCCGCGCGGAATCCGTGATGATCCGTCCCTACAACATGGCGACCGGCGCCGCCCCGTTCGAAAGCCTGCAGGTCGCCGATATCGGCGACATCGCCATCAACACCTTCAACCTGCCGGCCAATATGGAGATCATCACCCGCGGCATCCGCGAGATCCTTAAGCATGACTGTATCCCGCTGACCCTCGGCGGCGATCACACGATCAGCTACCCGATCCTGAAGGCGATTGCCGAAAAACACGGGCCGGTCGCCCTCATCCATGTCGATGCGCATGCGGATATCAACGACACGATGTTCGGCGAGAAGATCGCGCACGGCACGCCGTTCCGTCGCGCCTATGAGGACTGCTGCCTCAATCCCAATCTCGTCTTCCAGATCGGCCTGCGCGGCACCGGCTATGCTTCCGACGATTTCGACTGGTCGCGCGACAGGGGCTTCACCGTCGTCCCGGCCGAGGAATGCTGGCACAAGTCGCTGGTGCCGCTGATCGAAGGCATCCGCGCGAAGATCGGCAACCACAAGACCTACCTGACCTTCGACATCGATAGCCTTGATCCGGCCTATGCGCCGGGCACCGGCACGCCCGAGATCGGGGGCCTTACCGTCATCCAGGCACTCGAGATCATCCGCGGCTGCCGCGGTCTCAACCTGGTCGGCGCCGATCTCGTCGAGGTGAGCCCGCCCTTCGACACGACTGGAACGACCGCGATCACCGCGGCGAACCTGCTTTATGAAATGCTCTGCGTGCTGCCGGGGGTGAAGTACAAGCGGTAACGGCTCCGGCAAGCTTGATTGCGGATTGGCAGGAGGCCGGAGGCGGCCTCCTTTCCGAAAACCTTTCGAACGCCTTTAGCGCTTTGCCGGGCGCAGACGCCCCCAGATCGGCGCGACGACATTACCCAAGACGACGATCGTGATGGCGCCGACGACGAGGGCGAGCAGTGCCTGCTGTGCCGAGGTCGCAAACCAGCCGACGAGCCCGGGCGCGAACTGAAGCGCCTGCGCGACATGCTCGGAGATGTCGTGGATGAAATGTTCAGGCCCGGCCTCGCCAAGTTGCGCCATGCCGTGCACGAGAATGCTGCCCCCGACCCACAGCATGGCGGCGGTGCCGATGGCGGCGAGAGCCTTGAGGAACACGGGCATGCCGAGCACCAGTCCGCGGCCGAGCGGCCGCAGGAGCGCGACGGGGTTTTTGGCAAGCGCGACGCCGGCGTCGTCGGCCTTCACGATCAAGCCGACCGCTCCGTAGACGGCAAGCGTGATGAGGATGCCGACCCCGGCCAGAACTGCTGCCTGTGTGTAGATGCTGGCGTCGGCAACGGTCGAGAGCGTCAGTGCCATGATCTCGGCGGAAAGAATGAAGTCGGTTCGGATGGCGCCCGCAACCTTCTCGTTTTCGAGCGCTGCCGGATCGCTCGTCGCGCCGAGCACGGCTTCCTCATGTGCGTGGGCGGCATGGGGGAAGAGGGCACCATAGAGCTTCTCGGCGCCCTCGTAGCAGAGATAGATGCCGCCGAGCATGAGCAGCGGCGTGATCGCCCAGGGTGCGAAGTAGCCGAGCAGAAGGGCTCCCGGCAGAAGGAAGAGCAGCTTGTTCTTGAGCGAGCCGAAGGCGATCCGCGCGATGATCGGCAGTTCCCGTTCCGGCGTCAGGCCAACGACATAGCGTGGCGTCACGGCCGCATCGTCGATCACGACGCCAGCGGCCTTGGTGCTGGCCTTCACCGTCTGGGCGGCAACGTCGTCAAGCGAGGCCGCAGCCATCTTGGCGATCGCAGTGATGTCGTCGAGGAGGGCGATGAGACCTGTGGCCATCGATGGCTGAACCCTTTGAGAGAAATCCGAAAAACACGGCAGTTAAGTCGCCAGTAACCACCATAGCGTGTCGAGTCAACGGCGCCGCGGTTGCACCCCGTCACCCAGTCTGCGTCGCGGAGGCCCTCGTGTGCCAGAGGAGGGCGTCTCGCTCGTTCTTCAAAACGTGATCAACCACGCCCGACTGTGCCATTGACGCACACCTCGTTTCGATTTACGACTGACGAAATACGAAATTCGTCAGTCGTAAATCGAAAGGCCAGCGATGCCGGTGAGCAACGATATCGTCGTCGACCAGACACGGCAGGACAACATCACGCGCATCCTCGATGCAGCGGAGGGGCTGTTCCGGCACTTCGGCTACAGCAAGACCAATGTTGCCGACATCGCCCGCGAGCTCGGCATGTCGCCGGCAAACATCTACCGTTTCTTTGCCTCGAAGACCGAGATCCACCAGGCGCTTTGCGCGCGCATGCTCGCGGCCAGCTACCAGATGGCGCAGGAGATCTGCCAGTTGCCGCTGAGCGCGAGCGAGCGCCTGCACCGCTACGTCCACGCACAGCACAAAATGACGGTCGAACTGATGCTCGACGACACGAAGGTGCACGAGATGGTGATCGTTGCCATCGAACGCGAGTGGCACGTCATCGACAAGCACATCGACAGGATCGACGCGCTCCTCGCCGACGTCATCCGCGAGGGGATTGCCGCGGGCGAGTTTCGCGACCAGGACGCCGATGCCGCGTCCCGTTGCTTTGGGGCGGCGACCGTCACGCTTTGCCACCCGCAAATGGTCGCCCAGTGTCTGAGCAAGACGAACCGCGCAAGCCCGGAAGAGCTGGTCGAGTTCGCGATCAACGCATTGAAAATTTAGCAGAAATATTTCCGGCGCGGCTTCGGCCTGCGCCAGCCTGTTTTGGGAGTGCGAACATGTTTAAGCTCATAGAATTTCGCCGCCGTACTTCATTTTTTGCCACTGCTGCACTCCTCTCGATGCTCGCGGCGACACTGGCCGGCTGCTCGCAGGAAAAGACCGAAGCCACTGCGGTGGTGCGCCCGGTCAAGGTCGTCGAGATTGCTGAGGCCGACACGGCCCGCCAGCTCAGCTATTCCGGCTCCGTGCGGGCACGGACCGAAATGAACCTCGGCTTCCGCGTCAGCGGCAAGATCGTCGAGCGGGTCGTCAATGTCGGCGACCGCGTAAAGGTCGGCGATCTGCTCGCCCGCGTCGACGCCACCGATTATGAGCTCGCCGTGCGCAGCGCTTCGGCCAATCTGGAAGCGGCCGAGCGTCAGGTCGAGACAGTCAAGCTGGTGCGCGATCGCGCCGAACAACTGCTCGCCCGAAAATTTGCCTCGCAGGCCCAATTCGATCAGTCGGTGCTGAGCTACAATCAGGCCGTGGCGACGCGCGACGCTGCGAAGTCGGCGCTGTCGCAGGTGGAGAACCAGGTGACCTATACGAACCTCGTCTCCGACCGGCCGGGCATCGTCACCACGATCAATGCCGATGTCGGCCAGGTCGTCGGTTCGGGCACGCCTGTCGCGACTGTCGCCGTCGAAGGCGAAAAGGAAGTGCAGGTCGCCGTGCCCGAGACGGAGATCGCCAATTTCAAGACCGGCCTGCCGGTCAAGGTCGGGCTCTGGTCCGACACCGGGTTGTCGCTTGACGGCACGGTACGCGAGGTGGCGGGCAGCGCCGACCCGCAGTCGCGGACCTTTTCCGTGCGGGTAAGCCTGCCGAACGATCCGCGGGTTCTGCTCGGCATGACCGCGACCGTCGAGGCGTCGGCCGGCAACGGCAAGCCTTACGTCTCGGTCCCTTTGAGCGCGCTTGCACAGAAGGACGGCTACACTATCGTCTGGGTTGTCGATCGCGGCACCGAAACCGTCAGCAGCCGTCCCGTCACGCTTTCCGACTTCACCGCTGACGGCGTGCGCGTCACCGATGGGCTTGAGGTCGGCGACCTTGTCGTTGCTGCCGGGACGCAGTTCATGGCCGACGATCTCAAGGTGACGATCTCGAACGCGACGACGCAGCACTCCGCTTCGGCCCAGGCCGAAGTCCCGCTCCTGCGCTGACACTCGAAAACCGCGGAACCGAGCCGATGACCACCTCCTCTTCCGACGAAAAGCGGCCCTTCAACCTTTCGCGCTGGGCGATCGCGCACCCGAGCATGGCGCGCTTCCTGTTCGGCCTCATCATCCTTGCCGGCGTCTTCGGCCTGATGCGCATGGGGCAGAAGGAAGACCCGGACTTCACCTTCCGCGTGATGGTCGTGCAGGCCTTCTGGCCGGGGGCCTCGATCGAGGAGATGCAGGACCAGGTCGTCAACAAGATCGAACGCAAGCTGCAGGAAACGCCGCATCTCGATTTCGTGCGCTCCTATACGCGTGCCGGCAGCGCGATCATCACGTTGCAGGTCGAAGGCGACACCAATGCCGAACAGGTGGCGGATGCCTTCTACCAGGTCCGCAAGAAGGTCGGTGACATCTCCAACGAACTGCCCGAAGGTTTGCTCGGTCCCTATTTCAACGACGAGTTCGGCGACACCTTCATCACGCTGCATTCGCTGAGCGGCGAAGGCTACAGCTATCCGGAGCTGAAGAAGTTCGCGATCCAGGCGCGTGACATGCTTTTGACGACGCCCGGCGTCGAGAAGGCCGTCATCATCGGCGACCAGCCGGAGAAGATCTATATCGACGTCTCATCCAATGCGCTGGCCGAGCGCGGGCTGACGCTCAACGACCTGCGCAGCACGATTGCCGGCCAGAACAACATCGACCCGGCCGGCGCGGTCGATACCGGCACGCGCTCGGTGCGCATCTCGGTCGAAGGCAGCCTTGACAAGGTGGAGGACCTGAAGAACCTGAGGCTTCGCGCCGGCGGCCAGATCACCCGACTTGGCGATATCGCCACGGTCAGCTCCGGTCTCGAAGATCCCTATTCGCGCAAATTCCGTTTCAACGGTGAAGACAGCGTCCAGATCGGCGTCGTCATGGCCAAGGGCTTCAAGGTGACCGATGTCGGCAACGCGGTGGAGGCGACCTATCAGCACTTCGAGGCGTCGCTGCCCTATGGCGTCAAGGTCGACCAGGTCTCCAACCAGCCTGAAGTGGTCAAGGAAGCCGTCGGCGAATTCATGAAGGCGCTCGGCGAGGCGCTGGCGATCGTGCTCGTCGTGTCGTTCCTGTCGATCGGCTGGCGCTCGGGCCTGGTGATCGCGATCACCATTCCGCTGGTGCTGGCTGCAACCTTCGCCATCATGTACGAGCTCGGCATCGACCTGCAGCGCATCTCGCTCGGTGCACTGATCATTGCGCTCGGCCTTCTGGTCGACGACGCCATGATCGTGGTCGAGATGATGGAACGAAAGCTGGAAGAGGGCTTGGTGAAGGTCGAGGCTGCGAGCTTCGCCTATACCTCCACTGCCTTCCCGATGCTGACCGGAACGCTGATCACCACGGCCGGCTTCATTCCCGTTGGTTTTGCCGCTTCGACCGCCGGGGAGTATGTGCGCTCGCTATTCTACGTGGTCGGCATCGCGCTCGTCGTCTCGTGGTTCGTTGCCGTCTATTTCACCCCCTGGCTCGGCAACATGCTCCTGAAGCAGCGCAGCCACGCCGGCAATCATCACGACGTCTTCGACACGCGCTTCTACCGTCGCCTGCGCACGACGGTCACCTGGGCCGTGCGCCACCGCATCATCGTGCTGTCGACGACGCTCGCCCTCTTCTTCGTCAGCCTCTGGGCCTTCCAGTTCATTCCGAAGAACTTCTTCCCGCAGTCGTCGCGGCCGGAGATCCTCGTCGATCTCTGGCTGCCCGAGGGCACCAGCATCAAGGAAGTCGAGAAGCAGGCCAAGGCACTCGAAGCCCGCATGATGGACGACGAGGACAAGCGCTTCATCGCCACCTATATCGGCGAGGGCGCGCCGCGCTTTTTCCTGCCGCTCGACCAGCAGCTTCGCAATCCGAACTTTGCCCAGCTTCTCGTGATGGCCAAGGACGAGCCGGCGCGCGAACGGTTGATCGCCAAGATGCGCGGAATTCTAGCTGCCGACTTCCCCTCGATCCGCGCCAAGGTCGATCGCCTGTTCCTGGGCCCGCCAACCGGCTGGCCGGTGCAGATGCGCATCATGGGGCCGGATCGCGACGAAGTCAGGCGTATTGCCGATCGCGTCAAGGCGAAGTTCCACGAGAACCCGCTGCTCGGCGCCGTGCACGACGACTGGCTGGAGCCGGTGCCGGGCATGAAGCTGGTGATCGACCAGGACCGCGCCCGCGCGCTCGGGGTCACCTCGCAGCGCATTCGCCAGATACTGCAGGCAAGCGTCACGGGTGCGCCGCTCGACAATTTCCGCGATGGCGAGGAGACGGTGGCGATCGTTGCCCGCGAGCCCGCGGAAAGCCGCAAGCTGTTGAGCTCGGTCGACTCCATATACATCCCGACCGACTTCGGTGGCTTCGTACCGCTTTCGCAGGTCGCCAAGGTCGTGCCGGTGCTCGAGCAGGGCATCGAATGGCGCCGCGACCGCCTGCCGACAATCACCGTGCGCGGCACCCTGCCGGATGGTGTGCAGCCGAACGACGTGGCGATGAAGATGTTTGGCGAAATGCAGCCGCTGCGCGACAGCCTGCCCGCCGGCTACTCGATCGCCATCCAGGGGGGCGCGGAGGACTCTGCCGAAAGCCAGGCCTCGATCGCCGCCAAGGCGCCGATCATGCTCGGCGTCATCGTTATCCTGCTGATGATCCAGCTGCAGCATTTCGGCAAGGCGATGCTGGTTCTCGCGACCGGTCCGCTCGGCATCATCGGTGCGGCTGCTGCCCTTTTGATCAGCGGTGCGCCTTTCGGCTTCGTTGCGATCCTGGGCGTCATTGCGCTGCTCGGCATCATCATGCGCAACTCGATCATCCTCGTCGACCAGATCGACCAGGATATCGCCGCGGGCATGGACCGCGCCGAGGCGATCATCGGCTCCGCCGTCAGGCGTTTCCGGCCGATCACGCTTACCGCCTTGACGGCCGTGCTGGCGCTGATCCCGATCTCGCGCGGTGTCTTCTGGGGGCCGCTCGCCTACGCCATGATGGGCGGCATTCTGGTCGCGACCGTGCTGACCATCCTGGTTCTGCCGGCGGGCTATGCGCTCTTCTTCGGTCGCGAACCGAAGAAGAGCTCCGTCGAGCCTGAGACGCCGGAAAGCCTCGAGGCCGAGGACACGAAGACCGTAGCCTATCCCGCAGCCGTGGCGGCGGAGTAGGGCCACGGCTCCGTTCAGGGATGGTAGATCGGGCGGCGGGCAAGCCGCCCGACGTCAGCCGGTGATGTACATCGCCTGGCCCTGGGCGAGGCATTGGAACAGCTCGTAACCCATCCAGATGTAGCCGCGACGCCCGTTCCATTCGCAGCCCCAATTCTCACCGAAGCTGTTCTGGATGAGAATGGCCTGCTGCTCGTCGTCATAGCCGATGATCAACATGCAATGGCCGGTGTTCGGCAACTTTTCCAGAGGCCCTCTCAATGGGCCCGGCCCTTCATATTGCATGAAGCCCTTGTTCAGTGACGTGCCGTAGCAGAGCGCTCCGCCCGCGACGATGACGGCCTTGATCGCGTCGAGATCGCTGGTCTCGACCGTCGCCCAGCCGGGTATCTGGAAGCTGTCGTCGGGAAGGGCGCCGGGATCGTAGCGCGACCACAGCTCGGGACAATTCGGAAAATAGGGAGCCGTCTTCCAGTTCGGGGTGCCGCGCTGCTTGAGCAGGTTGAGATAGGAGGCCAGTTGTGATCCCGCGCAGCCCGTCTTCCCGTAGCTCTTCATCACTTCGATGTAGATATGGGCCGGACTTGCCTGCCGCAGGGGCTGCAACGGCGCTTCGCCGGTCGAAACGGCCGCCCAATAGGTGGCAAGCCCGTAGGTCGTGGCCCAGGCGGCGCAACTGCCGGGGCTGCCGACATGGCTCGGTGTGCCCTGCGCCTTGGGCGGCGGCAGGTAGAGCGCGTTCACGGTTGCCGCGCTCGGCAGTGATGCGGGTATCGGCGGCCGGAGCGTCGGGCCATCTTCCTTGATCGTGGGATCATAGCCGAAGTTGAGGATTGCTTCCTGTACGGTCATCGGGATCTCCTGCCGACAGCGAGGGTTGCGTGGGTTAAAGGCGTGATGTCACAGGCGTCGCGCGCCGCCGGCGTTTCCGGTGAGACACAGCCGAAAGCGGCTCCCTCGTTTCCCGAAGGCGCAGTCGAAATCTCCCCGGGAAACGCGGCGCTCGTATCAAGATGATGCACTCATAGGTAGATCTTATCAGGATTTTGCATGCCGAAAATCCCGAGTTTCGCGGGGTTTCGATCATTCCATTGAAAGTCAATAATGAAACGCATGTTTCATTATTGACTTTCAATGGACCATGTATTCCGTTTATGACTCACAGGTCATCTGTTCCTTTGGGAGGTTTCGAATGAGGAAGTTGCTGTTTGCCGCCATGTCGGTTCTGCTGGCTGGTACCGCTCACGCCGAAAACATCGGCATCACCATTGCCCGTTCCGATAGCGCGTTCCTGACGATCCTGCGTCAGGGCATGGAAGACCGCGCCGCCAAGCTCGATGGCGTTTCGGTTCAGGTCGAGGACGCCCAGAACGATCCGAGCAAGCAGCTGGACCAGGTACAGAACTTCATATCCTCCGGCGTCGACGCGATCGTCGTGGTTGCCGTCGATGGCGACGGCACGCCGGCGCTGACGAAAATGGCGAGTGCCGCCGGTATTCCGATCGTCTACGCCAACCACCCGCCGGCCGATGCGGATGCGCTCCCGGCGACTGCCGCCTTCGTCGGTTCGAACGAGATCGATTCTGGCACGCTGGAAACGAAGGAAGTGTGCCGGCTGCTTGGCGGCAAGGGTTCCGTTTATGTGCTGATGGGACCGCTCAACAATCATTCGTCGCTGACCCGGACGAAGGATATTCACGACGTTATCGCCACCGATGACTGCAAGGGCATGAGCGTGATCGAGGAACAGAGCGCCAACTGGGATCGCCTCGAAGCCAGCAACATCATGACCAACTGGCTCTCGACAGGACGGGAATTCGATGCGGTCATCGCCAACAATGATGAGATGGCGATCGGCGCGATCCAGGCGATGAAAGCGGCGGGCACCGACATGTCGAAGGTGGTGGTCGGTGGCATCGATGCGACGCCGGACGGGCTTGCCGCCATGGCCGCAGGCGATCTCGACGTCACCGTCTTCCAGAACGCAATCGCGCAGGGCGCGACCGCGATGGATGCCGCCGTCGCCCTGGCGCGGGAGGAAAAGACCGAACGGCAGATCTGGGTTCCGTTCGAACTGGTGACACCTGAGAACATGAAGGACTACGCCAAGGCGAACCAGTAGACGGCCATTCTTGTCACAATCCGAACAATCACTGGTAGATCTCGGCTTTAACCGACAGAGAAGCCGGCAGGCCGCTCGCTACGGCCTTTCGGCTTCTCTGGTGTCCAACAGATGACCCCTGATCGTTCCGCCCAGCCCCCTTCCCAGCCGATTGCCGATCTGCAGATCGCGATCGCGGCCTTTGTGGCGGGCGCCAGATGGCTGTTTTCGATCCAAGCGTTTGCCGAGTTTCCACCGCTGCTCTTCCTCGGCAGCCGCTTTCTTATCGCCGGCCTGCGATCGGTCTCTTGGCGGGGTTTGCATCCTTTGCCGAAGTCGGCAGGGCGGTGCGACTGCTGCTTCCCACGCGCTCGCCTTTGCGGTCGCCCCATTGCTTTGGTCAAACGCAATTCCACCGAAGTACGCGCGGTGGCCGCAGCCGCGATCCAGCTGGTGGTCGCAGGGGTGATCATCCTCGCAGTCTCGCTGCCTGTCGAACAGATACTGCGGCAGTCCAGTCGGTCGAAATCTGGGGCTGGTTTCTGGCATGCATCCTGATCTCGACCTGCCTGCGCTTCGTGCTGCAGTTTCGCGGCCAGCAGATGATCTCGGCGGCGCGGGCATCGATGATCATGTGCTGCGAACCGGTGTGGGTGTTGATCTTTGCACTGGCGTTTCTCGGGACGCCCTTGAGCCTTTCTCAGGTCCTCGGCTATGTGGTCATCTTCCTCGCCATGATCTGTCAGGTTGCTTTGCCGTCAAGATCGGCCGCCTGAGGACCACTCCCACTTTAAGTCGAAGCGTTTGCGCTGACATGATCGTTCCGGATCAAGAGGACGACCGGCTGTGTCCAGGGCGTGGATCGTTCGTAACTGGTTAACCGAATGACAAAAGCACCAATTTCTAAGGGTTGCCCGCAGCGCCTTTGCGCACGATCTTCTTCATGCAGCCGGAACGGCAGTTGGTGCGGGATTACGCGCTGATGTCTGCCACCTCCGGCAAGGGTCGTGACTGGGAACGGTTGGCATGCTCCTGAACCATCGCATCACACGCATCACAGTCGGCGTCCTGCTGCTCACGCTTGCAATCGTCGTGCTCCTGCCTGGACTGACGGGCTTTACCAGCCTCGACGGCACCGTGAATGCCCGCTTTGCCGTCATCAACGCACCGATTGACGGGGAAATCGGACAAGCGCCGCCACGCATCGGCACGCCGGTCGCCGAAAACGGGACGCTTCTGACCATACGCAACGAACGGGTCAATCGGGCGATCCTTGCTTCCCTGCAGGCGGAAGGAAAAACGGCCACCGACCGCGTCACGGCGCTGGAGCGTGAACGCGACGAACTCGTCGCCTTGCGCAACCAACTCGCCCATCGGCTGGAGAAATTCAAGAACGCCACCATTGCCAGTCTGGAGCGCGAACTTCGCATCCTGCAGAAGCGGGTGGAGGTGTCGCGTGCCCAGGACGTCGTTGCAAGGGTAGACCTAGATAGACGGCAGGAACTGGAGTCCAAGGGAATATTCACGCGCAAGATGGTCGAGGCGGCAGCCGCCGCCGGCGCGGCCACGGGCGGCGAGGTCGAGATCAGCAATTTGTCGCTCGATCTTCTCGAACAACGGCTGATGGCCCTGCGTGAGGGGGTATTCATCGTCGGCGATGGCCAAAACGACGTGCCCTATTCGCGCCAGCGTCAGGACGAGGTGATCGTTCGCATAAACGACATCAACACCCGCATTGTCGAAAACAGCACGCGCGCCGAGCAGATTGAGCGGCAGCTGGAGGAGGAGGAGAAGCGCGTTCGCAGTCTCGAACTGGCCCAAATCGCTTCGCCGTTCAGCGGCGTGGTGTGGACCCGCAACGTCGTCAACGGCTCCAATGTCATCCTGAACAACGAGCTGTTGCGTATCCTCGACTGCCGCGAACTGTTCGTCGATATTCTCGTTCCTGAAGTCGATTACGACGAGATCTATCCGGGCCGCGAAGCGGAAGTCCGGCTTCTGGGCCGGAGCGAAGTCTTCAAGGGAAAGGTGCAGGCCGTAAAAGGCTCATCCGCCGTCGTCGAGAAAGACAATCTCGCCGCCAAGGAGCCGGAGGCCGAGGAGCGCGACGCGAGAATCCGCGTTCAACTCCTCCCCTCGGCTCTCAACACCGATTTCGGCAATTTTTGCCAGGTGGGGCGGTCCGCCCAGGTCCGCATCTCCCGGCACAATCTGCAACTGACACAGTGGATCAAAGGGCTTTGGTTCAACCTCTTCTAGCGCTCGCGCCCACATTGCTGGTGATCGCCTTCTTCCTGCTTGGGCCATCGAACTGGTCGCGGCATCAAAGCTGGGCGCGCACCATCACTTGCGCGGTCGTTGGGGCGGTCGCATTGCGCTACATGGTCTGGCGCCTCTTCGAAACCGTCCTTCCCTATCCCGCCGATGGCGCGAACGTCTGGTGGGTTTGGATCGTCTTTGTCATCGAGCTCCTTGCCTTCACGGAGGTCGTTCTTTTCCTCATTCTGATGAGCCGATACGTCGACCGCAGTCTCGAGGCGGAACGCCTGGGAAAGACGTTCTTCGCACGCGAAGCGCAGGATCTGCCGACGGTCGATGTTTTCATTCCGACCTATAACGAGCCGCTCGATGTCCTGGAGCGTACGATCGTCGGAGCGTTGGCGCTCGACTATCCCAAGGACAGGTTCAAGGTCTATGTCCTCGACGACGGCCGGCGTGATTGGCTGAAGACCTTCTGCGCAGAGCGGGGCGCGGTCCACCTGACACGAGCGGACAATGCGCACGCGAAAGCCGGGAACATGAACAATGGGCTGCGCGCGAGTTCGGGCGATTTCATCGCCATCTTCGACGCAGACTTTGTTCCCTATCGCCACTTTCTCAAGCGCACCTTGCCGTTCTTTTCGGACGAAGGGATCGGGATCGTCCAGACCCCGCAGCACTTCTTCAACGTCGATCCGGTGCAATCGAACCTGGGCCTGGAGAACATCTGGCCGGACGAACAACGTCTATTCTTCGACGAGATCGCGCCAAGCCGCGACGTCTGGGACGTCAGCTTCTGCTGCGGTTCGTGCTCGATCGCCCGCCGCAAGGCCGTCGATGCGATTGGCGGCTTCCCGACGGAGTCAATCACCGAAGACCTGTTGACGACGCTGTCGATGCTGAACAAGGGCTACAAGACTCGCTACCTGAACGAACGGCTGTCGATGGGATTGGCGGCCGAGAACCTGACAGGCTATTTCGTCCAGCGGGAACGTTGGTGCCAGGGCGGCATCCAGACGCTCTATCTCCACAACGGCCCCTTGCGTGGACCGGGCCTGTCGCTGTTTCAGCGGATCATGTTTCTCCCCATGTCCTGGCTGGTGCAGTACGTGGTGCGCCTGATCGTCCTGATCGTGCCGATCGCCTATCTCTGGTTCGGCGCCTTGCCGCTGCATTTCACGGGCGTTGCCGACTATGTTTCAAATCAGCTTCCGGTGCTGGCGGCCTATTTCCTTCTGATGCTCTGGATCACGCCGACGCGTTATCTGCCCGTGGTCTCCAGTGCAGTCGGAACCTTTGCGACCTTCCGCATGCTGCCGACCGTTCTCTCCAGTCTCGTGCGCCCCTTCGGCAAGCCGTTCAAGGTAACCCCGAAAGGGACCGGCAACGAGGCAAACAGCTTCGACGCCTACACGTTTACCTGGATTGCCGCTTTCATTGCCGTCACGGCGCTGGGACTTCTGATCAACCTTGTGCCGGAAACGGCACAGGTTCAAGGCTCGTTCTCGGCGATCGGAGCCGTCTGGTCGGGCATCAACATCGTCGTGCTCGTCATCGCGTCGCTGATCTGTTTCGAAAAACCGCGTCGCCTTTTCCAGGCTTTCAAGCTCGACGAGCCCGCCAATGTCGATGGGACACCGGGGCGCGTGGTCAGCCTGTCGCTCGACAAGGCGGTGGTCGCGGTTCCGCCGGAGGTGCGCTTCAAGTCTGCGCAAGTGACCCTCAGGCTCGACGGTTTCGAGCCGCTGCAGGCCGATCTCAGGCAAGTGACGCAGCGGCGCGGCGACATATCGCGTACCGGCGACAAGCGGCGCTTCTACCTTCACCTTTACTACAACCTCGAGGGCAAGGAACGCGACCGGATGATCGTCAAGCTCTATACGGGGCGATACTCGCAGGACATTCCTGATATCGACAAGGTCGCGGTTTCCGTGAACCTCTTGCTGCGCGCCTTCGGTCGCACGCGTACTGTCTCCTAGCACACGGCCGCTGCGAGGCCGGCATGGCAGCTCCGGTACCCGCCAAACTTCGCCGGTCCGCGCAGTGATTCTCGCTTTTCATGTCCGGTCTCGGTGCGTCTGCGACCAATTTAGCGGCCTGAACAAACCGCTGAACGCCGCTTTTTCGGAAGTGGTATTCTCGTTCGAAATACCACTTGGCGGTTCGGACCATAACTTTAGTCTCGGCGAAAATACCCCGATTGACAGCGCGACTTTGACGGACTTATCGTTAAGTCAAATTACTTGACTTAATAGTTCGATCAACGAAACCTGAGGGGGAATTCGTCATGACGGCAGTCGAGGAAATGCGGCCTTTGCGCAACGCGCCGGGGGTCGGAAGGAGCGGAACGACACGGCGTTTTGTTGGCGTCGCGACCGTGCTGATGATGATCGGCGCCGCTGAGGCCCGCGCTGAATCCGTGCTCACCATGCACATCGAGGAGCAGACGAGCTGGGTGCAGAATTTCAACCCGTTCGACCTCGGCGGTCGGCGGCAGAGCACCATGGATTTCGTCTACGAGCCGCTGGTGATCTTCAATGATTACGACGGCGGCAAGCCAGTCTTTCGGCTTGCGACTGCCTACAAATTTGCCGACGACCTGAAGTCGATCACCTATACATTGCGCGACGGCGTGAAATGGTCGGACGGCAAGCCGCTGACCTCGGCAGATATGAAATTCACGCTCGAGCTGATGCTGAAGAACCCGGCGGTCGATACCGTCGGCGTTGGCGAAACCGTCGCTTCGGTGGAGGCACCGTCGCCGACCGAGGTGAAGATCAACCTCAAGGATGTCGACACGCATTTTCCGGAGTCGCTTGCCGATTTCCCGGTGGTGCCCGAGCACATCTGGAAGGACGTGAAGGATCCGCTGGCCTTCAAGAACGAGACGCCCGTCGGCTCCGGCCCGATGACCGAGATCCGCCGCTTCACGCCCCAGGTCTACGAGCAGTGCCGCAACCCCAACTATTGGGACGCGGCGACGCTGAAGGTCGATTGCCTGAAGCTGCCGCAGATTTCCGGCAACGACCAGATGCTGGCGCTCCTGCCGGAGGGCTCGATCGACTGGTTCGGCTCGTTCCTGCCGCAGATCGACAAGACCTATGTCGGCCTCGACCCTGACCATAATGGCTACTGGCAGCCTCCGGCCGAAACCGTTTCGTTCCAGATGAACTTCAAGTCGTCGAATCCGGGCAACGCCGAGGCCTTCAACGATATGACGTTCCGGCGCGCCTTCAGCCTTTCCATGGATCGCACCGCGATGGTCGATATCGCCGGTTTCGGCTATCCCGTCGTCAACACCCATGCGAGCGGTCTGCCGCCGCGCTTCGACAGCTGGCGCAACAAGGCCGCCGAGGGTGCTCAGGACGAGTGGCTCGCCTATGACATCGACAAGGCCAACAAGCTGCTTGACGATGCCGGCTACAAGAAGGACGGCGAGGGCTTCCGCACCACGCCGAGCGGCAAACCGATCGCCTTTCCGATCATCGTGCCGAACGGCTGGACCGACTGGATCGACGCGGTGCAGATCGCGGCCGAAGGCTTGCGCAAGATTGGCATCAACGCCTCTGTCGCAACGCCCGAATACGAGCAGTGGCAGAAACAGATCCTCGACGGCAGCTTCGAGGCGGTGATGAATTCGCGTGCCGACGGCCCGACGCCTTTCCGCGGCTACTTCCAGTCGCTGTCGACCGGCTTCGGTGGGCGTATCACCAGCGCGCCGTCACGCTATTCCAACCCCGAACTCGACAAGGTCTTCGATGATTACCGCCGGGCGGCGACGGACGACGACCGCAAGAAGCTGTTCGATCAGGTGCAAGTGATCGTCGCCGACAACCTGCCCGTCGTTCCCGTCTTCAACGGTCCGACCTGGTATCAGTTCTCGACCAAGCGCTTTACCGGCTGGGTGACGAAGGACGAGCCTGTCATGAACCCCGAGGATCACGACAACAACCGGATGCGGCTGGTGCATCTGCTCCGCCTGAAGCCCGTACAATAAGCGGCAGCGGGTTCCAGCGATGCGACTTTCCCGTCGACGGCTTACCGTCTACTGCGTGGCGTTCCTCTTCGCGATCGTCATGAACTTCGCGGTTCCCCGGCTGATGCCGGGGTCCCCCGTCGACAGCATGATCGCCCAACTCGGACCGCGGGCAACGCCCGCGGCCATCGAGGCGATCAAGGCGCGTTTCGGTGCGATCGAGCAACCGATCTGGCAGCAGTTCGTCGACTATGTCGTCGGGCTCGCCCATTTCGATCTCGGCGTCTCGGTCAAGTATTATCCGCAGACGGTGCTTGAAGTTCTCGGCCGCTCGGCCGGGTGGACGGCGTTTCTCGTGGTCACCGCCATAACCTTCTCTCTTTGCATCGGTGTGCTGCTCGGCGCCGTCGCCGCCTGGCGCCGTGGCGGGCGTTTCGACAGTTTCGTCTCGCCGTTCTCGGTGATGCTGATTGCCGTTCCGCCCGTCATCATCGCGCTTGCGACGCTTTTCACTTTCGGCGTGACGCTCCGGCTGCTGCCGGTCGGCTACGCCTATGATCCGAGCCTCGACCCGGGGCTCAACTTCACCTTCTTCGGCAGCGTCTTCCTGCATGCGATCATGCCGGTGCTGACGCTCTCGCCCTATCTGATTGGCGAGTTTCAGACGACGATGCGCTCCAGCATGATCTCGGTGCTCGGTGAGGACTACGTCACCATGGGGCGAGCCAAGGGCCTCTCGGAAGCAGCCGTCATGTTCGGCTACGCGGCGCGCAACGCCATGCTGCCGGTGCTCACCAACCTGGCGCTGATGCTGGGGGCGGTCTTTGGCGGCTCGATCGTGACCGAGATCGTCTTCAACTATCCGGGTCTCGGACTGACGCTCTATACGGCAAGCGTTGCCCGCGACTATCCCGTGATCCAGGGGCAGTTGCTGCTGATGACGATCGCCACGCTCGGCGCCAATCTTCTGGTCGACATCATCTATGGCGTGGTCGATCCGCGCATAAGGGAGGGCAGGGCATGAATGCGGGCGTCTCCTTGTTCTGGCGGCAGAAGAAAGCCGTCGCCGGCCTTGTCATCATTCTCACGCTCTGCCTGATGGCGCTGTTCGCGCCGGTTCTCGCACCGGGTGATCCGAGCGAGCGTGTCGGTCGTTCGCATCAGCCACCAACCGTCGAGCATGTCTTCGGCACCACGAAGATGGGCCGCGACGTCTTCTCGCAATTCGTCTGGGGTGCCAGGCCGTCGCTTGCCGTCGGCTTTGCCACCGGCCTTGCGATTACCGCGCTCGGCACCATCGTCGGCCTCGTCGCCGGTTACTTCGGCGGCCGCACGGATGCGACGCTTGATCTCGCCACCAATGCCGTCCTTGTCATACCGAATATTCCGCTGCTGATCCTGCTTGCGTCTTTTGCCGGCACGGTCGGGCCGATGGCGATCATGGCGATCATCGCGCTCACCTCGTGGCCCTGGGGCGCGCGCATGACGCGGTCGCAGACCATGGCGCTCCGGCAGCGTGAATTCGTGGTGGCGGCGCGCATGGTCGGCGAGCCGCATTGGCGGGTGATCTTCGTCGAGATCCTGCCCAATCTGGTGCCGCTGATCGGCATCAACGTGGTCGGCAGCATCATCTATGCGATCGTCGCGCAGACGACGCTCGAATATCTCGGCTTCGGCGATCCGCTCCGGGTGACCTGGGGCACCATGCTCTACAATGCGCAAAACTCCTCGGCGATCATCGTCGGCGCCTGGTGGGACATCGCCGTTCCGGCCGCGGGCATCGCGCTCGTCGGTCTTGGTCTCGCGCTCATCAACTTCACCTTTGACGAGATCGCCAATCCGCAGCTTCGCTCCGGTCCGGCGCTCAGCCGCTGGCTGCGTCTCACGCGGCTACGCCGTCGCGAACTGGAGGCGGCCCGATGAGCGATGCACTCCTGGAAATCCGCAACCTGAACGTCGATTACCTGCTTGACGACGGCGCTTTCCGCGCGGTTAACGATGTCTCCTTCGAGGTGCGCCGCGGCGAACTCTTCGGCCTTGCCGGCGAATCCGGCTGCGGCAAGAGCACGATCGCCTATGCGATCACGCGGCTGTCAAAACCGCCGGCCTGGGTCGCCGGCGGCGAGATCCTGCTCGATGGTCAAAACCTCCTGAAGATGCCGGAAGCGTCGCTTCAAAACGTCCGCTGGCGGCGGATCGGCATGGTGTTCCAGAGCGCAATGAACTCGCTCAACCCGCTGATGCGGGTCGAGGCGCAGTTTTTCGACGTCTTGCGCAAGCACACCGGCGCGACCAGGCCGCAGGCCCGTGCACGGACCGAAGAAATGTTCCGGCTCGTTGGAATCCCGATCAACCGCCTCGACGACTATCCGCACCAGTTCAGCGGCGGCATGCGCCAGCGCATCGTTATCGCAATCTGCCTGGCGCTGAAGCCGGAACTGATCATCATGGACGAGCCGACGACGGCGCTCGACGTCGTCGTGCAGCGGGAAATCCTGGAGCAACTCGTCGACCTGCAGCGCAACCTCGGTTTTTCGGTGCTGTTCATCACCCACGACCTGCACCTGATGGCGCAGCTCTGCCATCGCATCGGTGTTATGCTCAAAGGGCAACTGGTCGAGGTCGGCGACACGCAGCAGATCAGCCGTGCGCCGGAACACGACTACACGCGGAAACTCTGGGGCGCGATCCCGCAACTGCCCTCATCCGTCCGCAGCCTGGGGGTCGTCGAATGAACGTGATGCCGCTAACGACGACCATGTCTGACGAAGACGATGCGATCGTGCGCCTCAAGGACATCAGGCGCAGCTTCGGTACCGTCGAGGCTTTGCGCGGCATTTCGCTTGCCTTAAAGCCCGGCCGGGCGCTGGCGCTCGTCGGCGAATCCGGTTGCGGCAAGACCACCTGCGCCCGCATCGTCGCGCGGCTCGATGCGCCGACATCGGGGACGATGGCGTTTCGCGGCGCCGACGTTACCCAGGCCGGAGGAAGGGCCGACGAAAAGATGCGTCGGCGGGCGATCCAGATGGTGTTTCAGGATCCCTTCGCCTCACTCAACCCGGTGTTCTCCGTCTACCATCACCTCGCGCGGCCACTGCTTTTGCATGGTCACGCCAAGAACGGGGGCGAGGCGAAAGCTGCCGTCGCGCGTCTGCTCGCCGATGTCGGTCTGGACGCCGATGTGACGGCACGAAAGTTTCCGCACGAACTGTCCGGTGGCCAGCGCCAGCGCGTCAACATTGCTCGGGCGCTTGCCGTCGGGCCGGATGTGCTCGTTGCCGACGAGCCGACATCGATGCTCGACGTGTCGATCCGCCTCGACATCCTGGAACTGCTCGCGCGCATCAAGCGCGAGCGGAACCTCGCCATGCTCTACATCACCCACGATATAGCCACGGCCGCCCACATCGCCGAGGAGGTCGTGGTGATGTTTGCCGGGCAGATGGTCGAGTGGGGCGAGACCAGCGCCGTCATCTGCAATCCCCGCCATCCCTATACGCAACTGCTTCTTTCCGCGGTCCCCGACCCCGATCGCCCCTTTGTGCCAGGGCAAAGCGCCCGCTTCCTTGCCCATGCCGACGACGTGCGGCGAAAGAGCCGTCCGGCCTCCGACAACGTGGAAGAAGTTACCGTGAATCACTTCGTCCGTGCCCTTGGCCAAACGCCGGCGTGAGCTATGTGAACCGAGGACCTGCATTCCCCAAGAAACGCGCTGGCCGCCCGGGCGGCCGTAGAGACCAATCACTCATGGAGCCATTTGATGACGTTTGCCGCCAAATCTGACTATCTTCTGGAAACGCTCTGGGTGCCCGTCGGCACCGCCGACAGGTCGGTCTATGCGCTGACGCTCACCAACAATTCGGACCGGCCGATCATCGGCTTTCGCCTCGGCGTCTCGGGCCCGGCGCGCATCGATCCTGCCGCTGAGGTCGAGGGCGGGCAGCTTCTGGTCCGGCTCTCCAACTATGCGGAATTCGCGCCGCCGGAAGGTTTTGAGCTGAAGCCCGGCGCGACCTGGACGCTCAAGGCTCACGGCATGAGCTTCGAGCCGCGCCACTGGACCGATGGCGCCAACGCCGCCTTCCTCGTCCTGTCCGATGGCACGAATGCGCCGGTTGCCGTGCTTGCCTCGCGGGCGCATGGCGACAATGCCGAGCTGAAGCGTGGCGCCGCCGTCTATCCAGTGCCGAAAGTGGCCCCGGTGCCAGTCTCGATCGTGCCGTGGCCGCAAGCGGTTGCGGTCTCCGGTCAGCTATTGGCACCTCCGGGCCTCGATCTGAAGGCCGAAGGCAGTGAAGCGTCCGCCGCGGCGAAGGCGTTTGCCAATCTCACGGCCAGCCTGTTTCCGGTCGAGGGCCTTGTCCGGCCGGCGGCGGAGGGCGGTTTCCCGGTCGAATTGTCAAAGGCGTCGCACCTTGGTCCGGAGGCCTACACGATCCGTTTCTCGCCTGCCGGCGTCGCCATTTCGGGCGGTAGCCAGACGGGTATTCTCTACGGCCTGATCACGCTCGGCCAGGTCCTGCGCGGGGCGCGGTCGCATCCGGGCACCTTCGTGTTTCCGACGGGCGGGGAGATCAAGGACGAGCCGGCGCTCGCCTGGCGCGGCACCCATCTCGACGTCGCCCGGCAGTTCTATAGCACCGCGGAGGTCGAGCGCTTCCTGCAACTGATGGCCTGGAACAAACTCAACCGTTTCCACTGGCACCTGACCGACGACGAGGCCTGGCGCGTGGAGATTGACGCCTATCCGGCGCTCACCGAAATCGGCGCCTGGCGCGGCCATGGCCGCAAGATCCCGCCGCTGCTCGGCTCGGGTCCTGAACCGACCGGCGGCTACTACACCAAGGCGGCGGTTCGTCAGATCGTAGCGCTTGCCGCCAGCCTCGGCATCGAGGTGATGCCGGAAATCGACATCCCCGGCCATTCCTATGCGATGCTGCAGGCAATCCCGGAACTGCGCGATCCCGAGGAAAAGGGAAGCTATCATTCGGTCCAGGGCTTCCCGGACAACTGCCTGAACCCGGCGCGCGAAGAGACCTATCGCGTGCTGGAAGTCATCTTCGACGAGTTGATCGAACTCTTCCCGATGCGGGCGATTCATGTCGGCGCCGACGAGGTGCCGCTTGGTGCCTGGTCCGGCTCGCCGGAAGCGCTCACGCGGCTTCGTGCACTTGCCGGTGACGAGGTGGCCGAAACCCACGCCAAGCGCCTGAACGTCGTCACCAACACCCATGGCGCCGACGAGATCGACGGTTCGGGTGCGGCGGTGCTGCAGGGCGAGTTCCTGGCGCGTGTCCAGGCGTTCCTGGCGAGCCGAAATTGCGTTACCGGCGGTTGGCAGGAGGCGGCCCACGGCAACGTCATCGACAAGGCGAAGTCGTTGCTCTTCGGTTGGCGCACGGTCGAGGCGTCGGCCGCGCTTGCCGAGGAAGGTTACGACATCGTCGTCTGCCCGGGCCAAGTCTACTATCTCGACATGGCCAACAGCCCGGCCTGGTCGGAGCCCGGCGGCAGCTGGGCCGGCTGGTCAGACCCGGAAAAGCTCTACACCTTTGACCCGGTCGAAGGCTGGACCGACGCACAGAAAAAGCACCTGCTCGGCGTGCAATGCTGCATCTGGTCCGAACCGATGACCGACCGCGCCGTCTTCGACCGGCTCGTCTTCCCGCGGCTTTCGGCGCTCGCCGAAACCGGATGGACGCGACCCGAACGTAAGTCCTTCAAGCGCTTCGAGGCGCTGGTCGGGCTGATGCCGGTGCTCTACGGCTTTTATGCTGCGGAGTAGGCGCGGTTAAGTTTCCAGTTTTCGTCTGGGCTTGGCCAGGCGATAGATTGGATAGGCAAACGGCGGCGAGAGCCGCCGTTCGTCGTTCGGAGCTAGCCAGGCGTGCGCTTCCGCTTTGCTGGATACGATTTGGATTTTCGTGCTTGTGCGCCGGAGCGTGACACGCAAAGGTGCGCATCGATCCCGCGACGACCCGCGGGATGCAGCGTTTCCTGAGGCCAAGTTATCGATGCGAAGACTTCCTGGATTGTCGGCGATGAAGGTCTTCGAAGTGGTCGGGCAGACCCGCAGCTTCACGCGGGCGGCCGAGCGCCTCAACCTCACGCAAAGTGCGGTCAGCCGCCAGGTTCGCAACCTCGAGGATGAGCTTGGCGAAGACCTGCTCATCCGTCGCCACCACCATCTCGAGCTGACGCCGGCCGGTGCCGAACTGCTGGCGACGATCCAGGAAGCGTTCCATAGCATCGAGGTTTCGCTGCGCAGCATCACCGAGAAGAGCAACCAGAACCGCTTGCGGATCAACGTTCCGCCGACCTTTGCCAAGCGCTGGCTGCTGCCGCGTCTGCCGCGGCTGCGCGTGGCCCTGCCCGACGTCGATATCAGCCTCAGCACCGAAGCCACGGACACGCTTGCCGAGCGCGGTCTTCTCGACTGCGCCATCCGCTTCGGCGATGGCGAGTGGCCGATGCTGGATGCCAGCATCCTGATGACGGAGCGGCATGTGGTCGTCTGTGCGCCATCACTGCTCGAAGGGGTGAAAGTCGAGGGTCCGACGGACCTGCAGCGCTTTACCTTCCTGCACGTGCTCGCTTCACCCGACCGGCGTTATCTGACCTGGCGCCATTGGCTGGATGCAGCCGGGTTCCAGGATGTCGATACCCGCGGCGGGCTAGAGTTCGACCTGCTCGATCTGGCGATCGAAGCGGCCTGTGCGGGCCTCGGCGTCACCGTCGCCGATCGTTCGATGGTTCGCAATCAGCTTGAGACCGGGCAGCTCGTGCAGCTTTTCGACGTCGAGGTCGAGGGGCATGAATCCTACTGGTTCGTCACGCGGCCCCAGGCCGGAAACGACCGCAAGGTCGACGCGTTCCGTGCCTGGCTGCTTACGGAAGTTTCGGCCGACCGGGCTGCCTGAGCCAAGCATTCCATTTTGGAATGCTCTCGCTGAAAATTACTCGCTTGTGCCTTCGGCCCTATCGTCGCAACAGTTTCGTGACGGTCTCGGTCGGGGAGAGAGACGGGCCGTCGCTCGTTGTGCTCTCTCCCGCGCAGTCCGCTTGTCCTGCGCGCCTTTGGCGCCGGGAGCTGCGGCCAACACATCCGAGATGCCATGAGCCCCTATCGCAATTTTTCCGGCGGTCGTTTCATCGAAAGCACGTCTGCGGTGACGATCGACGTCCGTAATCCGGCGACAGGCCAGGTCTTCACATCGGTGCCGGCAGCAACGGATGAGGAGGCAACAGCAGCGGTCGAGGCAGCCATGAAGGCGCATCGCGCCTGGGCGGCACTGCCGGCCATCCAGCGTGGCGATGCGCTGCGTCGACTGGCGACGGTGCTGGAAAGCCGGGCTGAGACCATCGGCGCTGCCCTGGCGAAAGAGTCGGGCAAGAGCCTTGCCGACGCGACCGCGGAAGTCATCTACGGCGCCGAACTGATGCGCTACCACGCCGAATGGGCGCGCCGCATCGAGGGCGAAGTGATCGAGAGCGACAATCCCGGTGAAACCCTGCTCTTGAAGCGTGTTCCGATCGGCGTCGTTGCCGGGCTGATCCCGTTCAACTATCCGATCTACACACTGGTGCGCAAAATCGCCCCGGCGCTGATTGCAGGAAACGCCGTTGTCGTACGGCCGAGCAACAATACGCCGACATCCGCCTTCGTTTTTGCCGAAGCGATCGTCGAGGCCGGCCTGCCGGAAGGTCTCGTCAACATCCTCACGATGTCGCATGACGTCGCGAAAACGCTCTGCACCCATCCCGGCGTCGGCATGATCACGCTGACCGGCAGCGTTTCGGCCGGCCGCATCGTGCTCGACTACTGCAAGGAAAACATCGCCAAGCCCTCTCTCGAACTCGGCGGCAAGACCCCCGTCATCGTCGAGCCGGATGCGGATCTCGATGCTGTGGCACAGGCGATCATCGCCTCCAAGACCGCCCATTGCGGCCAGGTCTGCACCAGTGCCGAGCGGCTCTATGTACACGAAAGCGTGCATGACACGCTGCTCGCCAAGCTGCGCGAAGGTTTCGCTGCCCGCGCCTTCGGCGACCGCGCCGAGGATGCGACCCGCATGGGCCCGCTCGCCAACGCCGCCGCGCAGAAACGCGTGCATGAAATGGTCGAGCAGGCGCGGGCGGAAGGCGGAACGGTCGAGACCGGCGGTTACCTGCCGGAAGGACCGGGCTACTTCTATCCGCCGACGCTGATTTCCGGCTGCCGCCAGGAGATGGAGATCGTGCGCGAGGAGGTCTTCGGGCCTGTTCTCGCGGTGATCCGCTACTCGACCTTCGAGGAAGCGCTGGCGCTGGCGAGCGACCATCAGTTCGGCCTGAGCTCGGTACTCTTCACCGAGAACTATCGCACCGTCATGCGGGCCAGCGACGCCATCGAGGCCGGCGAACTCTACGTCAACCGTTTCCCGGCGGACCCCTATCAGGGCTTCCACGCCGGTTGGAAACGCTCGGGCCTCGGCGGCGACGACGGCAAGCACGGCATGCTGGAATTCACCCAGACGCGCCTCGTCGTCCTGAAACACTGATCATTTGAAATGACGCAATTCCGGACGGGAACCGGAATTGTTCGGACATCAACATCAAGACCGGGCCGATGGCATGCTCCCGCCATCGGTCGGGGAGGAGACTACCCTTGAGCTCAATTTCCGATACAGAAATCGCTGCGCCGTCCGTTTCGGCCCGCAGCCGTTACCTGCAACTGGCGCTGATCGTGATCGCCGCGGGCGCGATCTATCCGATCCTCTACCTGCGCCAGTCCTACCAGACGACGATGCTGGAGGTACTTAAGCTCACCAACACCGAGCTTGGCGTTCTCTATTCCATTCTCGGCACCAGCTTCCTGGTCGGTTACCTGCCGAGCGGCTGGCTCGCCGACCGCGTCCAGCCGCGCATCCTGATCCTCGTTTCCATGGTCGGCACGGGACTGCTCGGCCTCTGGTACGCGACGCTGCCCGGCTACTCATCGCTTCTCGTCATCTATTGCGGCTTCGGCGTCACGACGGGCCTGACGTTCTGGGCCGCCACGCTGAAGCAGGTCAATCTGATCGCCGGCGCCAATGAGCAGGGACGCTTCTTCGGCATTCTCGACGGCGGCCGTGGCCTGGTCGAGGCGCTGCTTGCCAGCGTCGCCATCGCGCTCTTCGTCTTCACGACGGAAACGCGCGGTGCCGGGCTTGCCATGGGTTTCCGTGATGTCGTGCTGCTCTATGCCGTTTTCTGCATCGTCGTCGGCATCGCCTATTTCGCCGTGTCGCGGCCCATCGCTGTCGAGAAAGGCGCGCGCAAGCGCGAAGGCAACCTGCTTGCCGACATCAAGACGCTGCTCCGTATCCCCGAGGTCTGGCTCGTCGCCGCCATCATCTTCTGCGGCTATCACGTGTTCCTCGCGACCTACAGCTTCTCGGCCTATCTGCAGGAAGGCGGCTTCGGCATTTCCGCCGCCATGGCCGGCCTGATCGTCACGATCAAGCTCTGGCTGCGCCCGGTCGGGGGCATCGGCGGCGGCCTGCTCGGTGACCGCTACGGCAAGACGGGCATCCTGCTCCTGAGCTTCCTCGTCGCAGCCGCCAGCCTTGTGGCGATGATCGCCCTGCCGGGCATCGGCTCGACGGTCCTCTTCGTCGGGCTGGTGCTGCTCGTCGGCCTCATCACCTATACGATCCGCGGCCTCTACTGGGCGATCCTCGACGATTGCCACGTGCCGGCCAACATCACCGGCCTTGCGATCGGCATCATCTCGCTCGTCGGCTACGCGCCCGACACCTACCTGCCGCTCGTCAACGGATACCTCTCAGACCGTTATCCGGGCATCGCCGGCTACCAGTTCTATTTCGGCTACATCGCCGCCATCTGCGTCCTCGGCGCCATCGCCACCCTGGTGCTGATGGCCCGCCTCAAGAAAAAGGGATGACACAAATGAAGATCGCGTCTCTCAAGACCTATGCCGTCGCCGTCCCGCCGCCGCATGTGGGCGGAATGTACTGGATCTTCGTGCGCCTCACGACCGCCTGCGGCATCGAGGGCATCGGCGAGATCTACGCGACCTCGTTCCATCCAAAGGCGCTGACGCCGCTGATCGAAGACGTCTTCGAGCGGCATCTGCTCGGCCATGATCCGCACCAGATCGAGCGCTTCTGGCGCTCGGCCTATTCGAGCGGCTTCACCCAGCGCCCCGACCCGACGATGATGGGTATCGTCTCGGGTCTCGAAATCGCCTGCTGGGATATCATCGGCAAGGCCGCCGGCCGGCCCGTCGCGGACCTGCTCGGCGGCACCGTGCACGAGAAGCTCCGCGCCTACACCTATCTCTACCCGAAGAACGCGGCTGGAGAGTTCGACTTCAACGATCCGGATCTCGCCGCCGGATGCGCCGTCGAAATGGTCGAAATGGGCTTCACCGCCGTCAAGTTCGACCCGGCCGGTCCCTACACCAACTATTCCGGCCACCAGCTTTCGCTCGGCGTGATGGACCGCTCGGAGGAATTCTGCCGCAAGATCCGCGACGCCGTTGGAAGCAGCGCCGATCTGCTCTTCGGCACGCACGGCCAGATGGTGCCGTCCTCGGCGATCCGGCTGGCGCGGCGTCTCGAAAAATACGACCCGCTCTGGTTCGAAGAACCGGTTCCTCCCGGACAGGAAGCGGCGATGGCGGAGGTGGCGCGCGCGACCTCGATCCCGATTTCGACCGGCGAGCGCCTGACGACCAAGTACGAGTTCCAGCGCGTCCTCGAACTGGAGGCTGCCTCGATCCTGCAGATGAACGTCGCACGCGTCGGCGGGCTTCTCGAGGCGAAGAAGATCGCCGGCATGGCAGAAGCCTATTACGCCCAGATCGCCCCGCATCTCTATAACGGCCCGGTCGGGGCTGCGGCCAGTATCCAGCTGTCAGCTGCGTCGCCGAACTTCCTCATCCATGAGGCGATCCTCGATTTCAGCGGATTTCATGCGGATGTGCTGAAGACCAAGCTCGCCGTCGAGGATGGCTACATCATCCCGTCGCGCGAGCCTGGCCTTGGCATCGAGCTCAACATGGACGTCGTCGAAAAGCACACGCCGTACACCGGCGAGCGCCTGCACCTGCAGATGGACAGCCGGCCGGCGGACGTGAAGGCCTTCGCGCCGGCACGCGGATAACTCCGACGATAGGACATGCAGATGATCTACGACTACATCATCGTCGGCGCCGGGTCGGCCGGCTGCATTCTTGCGAGCCGGCTCAGCGAAAATGGGCGCCACAGGGTGCTTTTGATCGAGGCTGGCGGCAACGACAATTCCTTCTGGTTCAAGATCCCGGTCGGCTACGCCCGCAGCTACTACAATCCCCAGGTCAACTGGATGTATTCGAGCGAGCCGGAGGCCGAGCTTCAGGATCGCAGCATTTACGTGCCGCGTGGCAAGGTCCAGGGCGGATCCGGCTCGATCAATGCGATGATCTATGTGCGCGGCGCGCGCGACGACTTCGACGACTGGAAAAACGCCGGCAATACGGGCTGGGGCTATGACGATGTCCTGCCCTATTTCCGCCGGCTCGAAACCCATGCGCGCGGATCGTCCGAATGGCACGGCGGCGAAGGCCCGATCCACATCACCCCGATGCGCGGCATGACGCACCCGATCACCGACGCTTTCCTCGAAAGCTGCGGATCGTTGCAGCTGCCGCTGAACGAGGATTTCAACGGCGCCTCGATCGAGGGCGCCGGCGTCTACGACGTCAACACCAACAACGGCCGCCGCTCGCATTCGAGCGCGGAGTATCTGAGGCCCGCCCTCAAGCGTCCCAATCTCACGATCGAACGCTACGCGCAGGCAGAAAAGCTGGTCTTCGGCGAAGACGGACGCGTGACCGGTGTCGATGTCATCCAGAATGGGACGCGGCGTCGCTTCACGGCGGGGCGCGAGGTCATCCTGGCCGCCGGTGCGGTCGGTAGCCCGCAGCTGCTGCAGGTCTCGGGCATTGGCGACGGCAAGCAGCTGTCGTTGCTGGGGGTCGAAACGCGCCGGCATCTGCCGTCGGTCGGCCTGAACCTGCAGGATCATCTCTGCGCCAGCTTCTATTATCGCGCGACGATCCCGACGCTCAACGACGAGTTCGGCAGTCTGTTCGGCCAGATGCGTCTCGGTCTGCAGTATCTCTTGACCGGCAAAGGACCGTTCTCGATGAGCGTCAACCAGGCGGGTGGTTTCTTCCGCGGCCGGCCCGACGAAGAACGGCCGAACATCCAGCTCTATTTCAACCCGCTCTCCTACCGCATCCCGACGGATCCGAAGGCCGGGCTGAAGCCGGAGCCCTATCCCGGCTACCTGATCTGCTTCAATTCCTGCCGGCCGACGAGCCGCGGCAGCATCTCGATTGCGTCCGGCGACCCCTCGGTGAAACCGCTGATCCGGCCGAACTACCTGACGACCGATCGCGACATCGACGAAGTGCTGCAGGGAAGCCGGCTTGTCCGCCGGATCGCGTCGGCCTCGGCACTCTCATCGTTGACGGCGGAAGAGATTTCGCCGGCGCCGCGCGTGGAAAGCGACGAAGCGCTGATGGACTATTTCCGCGAAAACTCCGGCTCGATCTACCATCTTTGCGGCACCTGCGCGATGGGGCCGGAGCAGGAGAGTTCGGTGGTCGACAGCCGCCTGAAGGTTCACGGCGTGCCCGGTCTCCGCGTCGTCGACGCCTCGATCTTCCCCAACATCACCGCGGGCAACATCAACGCGCCGACGATGATGGTTGCGGAGAAAGGTGCCGATCTGATCCTTGCCGATGCCGCCTGAGCGGCACGGCTTTTCTGTCGACTGGGGGACCCGACGCAGTGGCCGGTCAGGCATAGGGGTGTCGTTGAACGTCAGGCGTGATTTGCCATCGTCGATTGAGCGTGACTATACTTCCCGCACTTCATAGCCGTCCATATCAGGTGCTTGCCCCTACCGAACGATCGTTGCCACCGCGCTCGACGCGGCGAGACCACGGTCATTGAAATCTGGCAATGCGCCGCGAGCTTGCGAGGGAGAGACGCATGCCGAGTTTCCGCTTGAAGACCCTGTCGATTACGTTGCTCTTTGCATCGAGCCTGACGCCCTGGGCGGTGCAGGCGGCTTCACCCGAGCCCGTGAAGGCGGAGCACGGCATGGTGGTCACCGCCCAGCACCTGGCATCCGATATCGGTGTTGCCGTGCTGAAAAGCGGTGGCAATGCCGTGGATGCAGCCGTTGCCGTCGGCTATGCGCTTGCCGTCACCTATCCGACCGCCGGCAATATCGGCGGCGGCGGTTTCATGACCATCCGCTTCAAGGACGGCAAGACGACGTTCCTCGATTTCCGCGAGCGGGCGCCTCAAGCCGCGACCAAGACCATGTATCTCGACGCCAAGGGCAATGTCGTCGACGGCCTGAGTACCGAGGGCTATCTCGCCGTCGGCGTTCCCGGTCCGGTCCTGGGCTTCGAAATGGCGCGCAGCCGCTATGGCACCAAGCCGCTTGCCGAATTGATCGCTCCGGCGATCGCGCTTGCCAAAGACGGCTTCGTGCTGGAGCAGGGCGATATCGATTCCTTCGAGGGCGAAACGGACAGGCTCGCCAAGGACCCGGCCGCGGCCGCGATCTTCCTGAAGGACGGCAAGCCGTTCGTCGCCGGCGAGAAGCTGATCCAGGCCGATCTTGCCGCATCGCTTTCGAGCATCGCCGAGAAGGGCACCGACGCCTTCTACAAGGGCGCGATCGCCGACCAGATCGTCAAGGCGAGCGCGGAGAAAGGCGGCGTGCTCGTCAAGGCAGATTTCGAGCGCTACGCCGTGCGCGAACTGGAGCCGGTCAAGTGCAACTACCGCGGCTATGACATCGTCTCCTCGCCGCCGCCATCCTCCGGTGGCGTGATCATCTGCGAAATCCTCAACGTTCTCGAAGGCTACCCCATTTCCTACATGGGCTATGGCGCCGCCGACACCGTGCATGTGATGATCGAGGCCATGCGCCACGCCTATGTCGACCGCAACACGTCGCTCGGCGATCCTGATTTCGTCGAGAACCCCGTCGCCAAGCTTACCGACAAGGCCTATGCCAAGGACATCCGCGACACGATCGATCCGTTCCGCGCCGGCGTTTCCGCCACGCTGATCCCCAAGGGTTTCGGCGAAAGCAAGGAGACGACGCACTATTCGATCATCGACGACGAGGGCAATGCGGTTGCCGTCACCTATACGCTGAACGGCTCCTTCGGCGCCGGCGTCGTGGCGCCCGGAACCGGCATCCTGCTCAACAACGAGATGGATGATTTCACCGCCAAGCCAGGCGTGCCCAATCTCTACGGTCTGGTGCAGGGCGAGGCCAATGCGATCGCGCCCGGAAAGACGCCGCTGTCATCGATGAGCCCGACGATCATCTCCAAGGACGGCAAGCCCTTCATGGTGATCGGCAGCCCCGGCGGTGCACGCATCATCACCATCACGCTCGAAGCGATACTCAACGTCATCGACCACGGCATGAACATCCAGGAAGCGGTCGACGCGCCGCGCGTCCATCACCAGTGGCTGCCGGACAAGGTGTTCATGGAGCCCTATGCGCTCTCGCCAGATACCCGCAAGCTGCTGTCGGCCATGGGCCACAATGTCCAGATCGATGAAAGCTGGACGATCTGGGGACAGGCGACCGGCATCCTCGTCGGCGGCGAGAGCCTTTCGGACATCGAGGCCGGCGGCGGCGCCCGCTACAATGGCGCAGTCGACAGCCGCATCGGCGCGGGTGCTGCGCGCGGTTACTAGACGCACGCGAATCGGCGCAAAGCTGCGCCCTCGACACCCATTCAGAGCGGCGGATCGTCAGTTCGCCGCCTGATTTCGCGCATGCGACCACCGCGTGCTCACGCGAAAAAGAATTGAAAGCGGTTCCGGTTGAATTTATTATGTTTTCAGAGCGTGCGACCGCACGCGATCGTACGCTTTGGCCAAGCTTCATTCGTGGAGGTTGTCATGGCACTGATGGAAGGAAAGAAAGCACAGGACTGGATCAATCTGGTTCTTGCCGTCTGCCTGTTCGTCTCCCCCTGGATCATGGGTTTCGTTGTCGAAAGCGTTCCGGCCTGGAACGCCTGGGGCGCCGGCGTCGTGCTCGGCGTTCTGGCTATCGCGACGCTTGCCATGTTTGCGGAATGGGAAGAATGGGCAAGCCTCATCGTCGGGCTCTGGCTGATCGCTTCACCCTGGCTGCTCGGTTTCTCGACCAGTCCCAACCCCATGTGGACGCATGTCGTCCTTGGGGTGTTGGTGACCGCGCTCGCGATCTGGGCCGTCTGGGACGAACGGCAGCATCCGCATGCACATGCATGACGATGAGTAGAGAAGATTGCGGCCCGGCGCCGCAGCGCCGGGCCGCAATCAGTTTGCATCATTCGCTGCAATTTTGCGTTTGCGGCTGGCCGGATCGAGAGCGAAATCAGAAAAACCGTGCGGAACCGTCCTCTTCGGATTTGCGTGAGTTCAAAGGTCAGATCCCTTCGAACAATCCAAACGGGCCAGCGCATCGATTCACCTTACGGTGTCTTCGACAGCACGGCGCGCAACGACCGCCACGAACTCCCGAGCTCCGGAGTAGGTTTTCGGCTACCCATCGGCAGCGAGATCGTTGAAGCAGGCTTTGCTCTTGCCGAACCATGGAAATCACTGCCGGCAAGCCAATGTTCATGACATCCTGGCATTCAGCGATTGCGCACGCCCGCTGCGCGGGTGATGGCGTGCAATTGGATAATACCAATATAACGCCAATCAGCGACTGTTTCGGAACGTGAACGCAACTTGTATGCGCTATCTGTAAGAAATGTAACACGAATTATCCCGGCTTCAGTCACCATTACGGATAGTTGCGCCGCCGCGATCTGGACAGGTGGTAATGTTTTGGTATTTCTAATACTGGCCGCAAGGAGATGGGCCAAATCGGAAGTGAATACGGAACGCTATTGGCCCGAGGGCGAGCAAGCCGGCGGGCAACCGGAAAACTGGGAGATTTAAATGAAGCCGAGTTCCATTTTTGCCCCGTTGGGGTCGACCGTGACAGCATCGGGCACCCCGCGTTCGGTAAAGGCGGGTAGCGCACGGCGCCGCCTCCTTGGACTGTTGACAGCGACAGCGTGTCTCATTTCAGCGGTTCCAGCCGGCGCCTTCGACCAGGCAAACGCTGCCCGTATCAAACAGCTGGTCGACACCGGCATGCAGTATTACTGGTCGGGCGGCGACGTCAAAAAGGCGGAAGCCGAAGTCTTCAAGGGCATTACGCTGCATGGCAAATATGATGTCGTGGAGGAAGCCTTCAAGGAAGCGTCGACGCTCGCGCCTGAGCGGTTGGATTTCCAATATGCCGTTGCTGCGACCCAGATCATCCAGAAGAAGCTCGACGACGCGCAGGCGACCTTCCAGAGCATCCTCAGCAAGGACCCGACCGCTTTTGATGCGCAAAGCTGGCTTGAGGCAATTGCCCGCATCCGTGGCGATGAGACCGGCGCGGCGCTTGCCCACCAGGCTCTGGCCGGTCTCGATCGCGAGCGAGCGGAAGAGTATCGCAAGCGGTTTGTTCGCGCAGAACAGATCATGGCTGAAAAGCCGAACTTCGATGTCCCGACTGTGCCAGGCAAAGTCGTGATCGTCGCGCTGGGCTACGCGCTCGCCGATGACGGCAAGGCGCAGCAAACCTTGCTCGATCGTCTCGAGGTGACGTTGAAGGTCGCCGAGGCCAACCCGACAGCGCTCGTCATGGTGAGTGGCGGCGTGCCGAAAAATGGCGTTACGGAAGGTGACGTCATGTCCAAGTGGCTGGTCGACAAGGGTATCAGTCGCGATCGCATCATGATTGAGGACAAGTCGAAAGATACGATCGGCAATGTGATCAATGCCGCCAATCTCCTGGTGCGGCATCAGGCCGACACGGTAATCCTGGTGACCAGTTCGAGCCACATGCGCCGCGCGCGCACGGTCATGGAGGATGCCTTGAAGCAGCGCGACCTGCCATCGGCAGTGGTGCCGCTGAATGCACTGGACGCGCCAACCCAGGATGAAGCGGCAAAGATCGGGGCGGACGAGCGGTTGGTCATTTACCGTGATCTGATGCGTGTTTCGGGCGTATGGGCCTATCCGGGGCTGCAGCAGTAGTCATCGGAACATCCCCGAAAGCGCCTGATGCTTGCGCGTCCCACCCTTGCACTTAAGGGTGGGACGCGTGCGTTTCTGGCTCAGTTTGAGAATGCGCCGGTCGCGTGTATGGCACGCAGGAAGAGGCTGCGTACTCCCGCACTTCAACATAATGCTTCCCATCCGTCCTGCTTTGCCCTAGAAGGCGCGCCGTAATCCGGTCGCAGCCTACCCGGTCAAAACAAGGACACCTATCATGAAGACAATCGTCATCTGCTCCGGCGGATTGGACTCGGTATCGCTTGCCCACAAGGTCGCAGCCGAACACGAACTCATTGGCCTGCTCTCCTTCGATTACGGCCAGCGACACCGCAAGGAGCTGGACTTTGCCGCCGCCTGTGCCAAGCGGCTGGGCGTTCCGCATCAGGTCATCGACATCAGCGCGATCGGCGCCCATCTCACCGGATCGGCATTGACGGACGATGTCGACGTGCCCGACGGCCACTACGCCGAGGAAACGATGAAAGCGACGGTGGTTCCGAACCGCAACGCCATCATGCTCGCCATCGCCTTCGGGTTGGCAGCAGCGCAGAAGGCGGATGCGGTGGCCGTCGCCGTGCATGGCGGCGACCATTTCATCTATCCCGACTGCCGTCCCGGCTTCATCGACGCGTTTCAGGCGATGCAGAACCACGCGCTCGACGGCTACGCCGACGTCACGCTCTACGCGCCCTATGTGACGATTTCGAAGGCGGATATCGTCACCGACGGCGCGAGCCACCAGACGCCCTTCGAAGCGACCTGGTCCTGCTACAAGGGCGGCGCGCGCCATTGCGGGCGCTGCGGCACCTGCGTCGAGCGGCGCGAGGCCTTCCATCTGGCCGGCGTTGCGGATCCGACCGACTACGAAGATCCGGATTTCTGGGTGGCGGCGACGTCGGCCTTTGCGGCCGAGGAGGTGAAGTGATGTTCCGGATCACCAAGGAATTCCATTTCTCCGCCTCGCATCAGTTGAAGAGCCTGCCGGCAGACCATCAATGTGCGCGGCTGCACGGCCACAACTACATCGTCGAAGTCGAGCTTGCCGGCGCGGAGCTCAACGAGCACGGCTTCGTGCGCGACTATCACGAGCTTTCGCCACTGAAGCGCTACATCGACGAGAGTTTCGATCACCGCCATCTGAACGACGTTCTCGGCCACGACCGGGTGACGGCCGAATGTCTGGCGAAGCACTTTTACGACTGGTGCAAGGCGAGGCTGCCGGAAACCTCCGCCGTGCGTGTCAGCGAGACGCCGAAGACCTGGGCGGAATACCGGCCATGAGCGGGCCCGGCGAAACGCGCATCCGTGTCAGCGAAATCTTCGGGCCGACGATCCAGGGCGAGGGCATCCTGATCGGGCTTCCGACCGTGTTCGTGCGAACCGGCGGCTGCGACTATCGCTGCAGTTGGTGCGACACGCTGCACGCGGTCGACAGCGAATATCGCGACCAATGGCTGCCGATGGGCGTCGAAGAGATCTGGAGCGAGGTCGTCACGCTCTCCGGTGGCAAGCCGCTGACGGTCTCGCTTTCCGGCGGCAATCCGGCGATCCAGCCGCTGGCGCTCCTGATCGCCCGCGGGAAAGCCGATGGCTATCGCTTCGCGCTGGAAACGCAGGGCAGCATCGCCAAGGACTGGTTTGCGGATCTCGACGTGCTGACGCTGAGCCCGAAGCCGCCGTCGAGCGGCATGGAAACGGAGTGGCATACCTTCGACGACTGTCTTCGAATGGCAGCGGATGGGCCGCAGGTGGCGCTGAAGATCGTCGTTTTCGACGAGCGCGACTATGCCTATGCCCGGGATACGGCGGCCCGGTACCCCCATCTGCCGCTCTACCTGCAGCCTGGCAACCATACGCCTCCACCCCCTGACGACGACGACGCCAAAGTCGACATCGACGGCATCATCGATCGCATGCTCTGGCTTGTCGGCAAGGTGACGGAAGATCGTTGGTTCGAGGCCCGCGTCCTGCCGCAGCTGCACGTCCTGCTCTGGGGCAACAGGCGCGGGGTGTAGGCGGCAGGCGCCCCTTTACCGCTTGCCGGCAAGCGCCTTCGCGCTTGGATCGCCAATCGGCGGCAGCTATGGTCCTCAAATCAAGACCAATGAGGGGCGTTCATGCAGCTGAAGACGAAACGTGTCTATGAGCCGAAGGCCGATGGCGACGGGATGCGCGTCCTCGTCGATCGCCTCTGGCCGCGCGGTTTGACCAAGGCGGAAGCCGCGGTCGATCTCTGGCTGAAGGACATAGCGCCGACCACGGAGCTGCGCCGCTGGTTCCATGCGGATGAAGGTACGTGGGAAGAGTTTCGCGAGCGCTACCTTGCCGAGCTCGACGGCAATCCGGAGGCAGTTGACCTGTTGCGACAGCGCATTGCTGAGGGCCCGGTGACTTTGCTTTACAGCGTGAAGGATGAGGCCCGCAATCATGCGGAGATCCTCAAAGGCTACATCCTCACCCATCGATAGACGAGGCGCCGGGTTCACGTCATGTCGTTGGAATGGATGCCTCGAATGCGCCGCCGGCGCGCGCAGCGACCCGGCGCCAGTCGCCGTCGAGGGGTAATCCGAAGACGTTGATAAGGGCAGATTCGATTGCCGGTGCATCGAATTCTTGGCGCGTCACGGTGCCGTTCCTGTCACGGATCGTCAGCCGGTTTCCAAGCAGGATGTTACGTGTCTCCTCGGTGGTCAACGTCACCAGCAGGGTCTGTCGGAAAAGCGAATGCGGATCCGTGTATGTCGCGATGTTTGCGATCCGATACGCGTCCTCTCCACAAATGCTCGGCGATACCTCGTAGACCGGTACCCAGTCACGACCAAGTAATGCCTCCAGCACGTAGCCATCGAGCGTTCGGCTGAGACGGAACGGCTCATGCGGCGTCGGTTGCGGCGTGGTCCGGTCGAAACGCAGCGGCGCGGTCGGCACGCAACTGCCGAAGCCGACATCGACCAGATAGCCGACATCGTTCACGAAGACGCGGAGCGCCATGTGCGACCAGGCCGGCGGCGGCGCACCCGGGGCGCGCATCCACAGGACGCGGGCAATCAAGGGATCCACCCGGTAGCCGAGCGACGTGAGCACGCGCTGCAACAGGCTGTTCTGCTCGAAGCAATAGCCGCCACGCCGGCGGTCGATGAGCTTGGCGTCGACCGCCGCCGGCGAAAGGTCGATCCGACGGCCGAGAAGCACGTCGATGGCCTCGAAGGGGATCGACGCGGCATGGCGGGCGACGATCCTGCCAAGCGTTGTGAGATCGGGCGAGAGCGGCCCGACATGACCGATGCGGGCGAAGTAGCGGCCGAGGTCGACGGGAAATGGGGCGTTCCGCATGGCTAGAGGCTCCGATAGATGGCGTCGCGAAGATCGTCCGGGAAGCGTCCGTTCATGCCCTCAAAAGCGGTGTTGGTGAGCGCAACGACTGTCAGGCCGCGGGCCGGGTCGATGAACCACTTGTGCCCGTAGGCGCCGTCCCATTGCAGCGTGCCGCGCGACTGCGGTGTTCCCGCCATCTCGGGTTCGACAAGCACGGCGCCGCCGAAACCGAACTCCCACCCGGCGCCGGCGGCCAATCCGCCCGTCCTTGCCTGAATGTCGAACATCGAGCGGGTGCTGGCGGCGTCGAGCACCGGCGAGTGTCCGGTCCTGAGGCTTTCGAGAAGGCGGATCACGTCGCCGGCCGTGCCTGCCATGCCGGCTCCTCCGGAGGGAAAGGCTCGAGGATTGAAGATCCGGCCGGGCGAGAGGCGTACGGGATTGCCAAAGAAGGGGACCGCGTCGTCGCCAACGAGCCGCCGTGGCCGCGGCGAGGCATCGCCATAGTGGACCACGAGCTTGCGTTTATCGGTCACGGAAAAGGCGGTGTCGTTCATCCCCATCGGGCGTGTGACGAGCGTAGCAATCGCCTCCGGCAGCTTTGATCCCGTCGCCTCTTCGATAACGGCGCCAAGCACGTCGAGGCTCATCGAATAGCCCCAGCCGTGTCCGGGCGGATAGGATAACGGAATGGCGGTGAGCTTGCCGATGAGGGCGGTGAGATCATCGTCGGTGTCGTCGAGGCCGCTGCTGATGGCGTGCCGGCGATAAGGGCCGTCGCCTCGCTCCATGAACACGTAGCTCAAACCGGCACTGTGCGTCAGGAGTTGGCGGAGGGTTATCCGAGGCTCGCTGCCGTCCGGCAGCTGCGGCCTGAACGCGGGAAGCCATTCCGACACGATATCGTCGAGACCGATGGTGCCGCTTTGCGCCAGGTTGAGAGCAGCGACCGTGACGATTGGCTTTGCGACCGAGGAGAGCAGGAAGATGCTGTCCTCGGTCATCGGCCGGTCGGCCTCGCGTTCCGCAAGCCCGGCGGCATGTCGGTAGCCGGGCTCGCCATCGATAAGGATCTCGACGACTGTGCCGACGATGCGCTGTTCATCCAGGGCTTCCGCGATCACCCGGTCGAGTTCGGCCTTCAGCCGCGTTCTGCGCTTCGATCTTCCCTGTCTTGTCGCATCCATGATCGTCTCCTGTGCTTCTCGATACTGCGGCCCGGTCGACGCTTCAGGGCGAAACTCGGGCTCCCGGACAAAGGCAAAGCCCGTTCGCAACGAAAGTCGATCGTCTGTTCCCGTATGGGAGGCATACGCGCCTGCACGAGGCAGCCGTCGTCGTCCGGCGCTAAAAACGGTGCGACAACGTCAGATGGAGTCGGGTTGATGAACACAAACAATCTGGGATTTGCAGGCAAAGTCGCCTTAGTCGCAGGCGCCAGCAAGGGTATCGGCGCGGCCACCGCCCGCGCCTTTGCGCAGGCCGGCGCATCCGTTGTCCTTCTTTCCCGCTCGCAGCCGGCGGTCGAGGCGTTGGCGGTTTCCATCCGCCAGGCGGGCGGCGACGCACTGGCGATCGCTGCCGATGTCGGCGACGAGAGTGCCATGAAGCAGGCGCTTGCAAGTGTGATGCAGCACTATGGCCGGCTCGACGCCGCCTTCAACAATGCGACGGATGGAACCATGCCGGCCCCGCTTGCCGATCTCGACATCGAAGGGTTCGATCGCGGCATCCGCACCAACATTCGCGGCACCTTTCTCGGCATGCGTTACCAGATCGAGGCGATGGCGAGGGGCGGTGGCGGTGCGATCGTCAACATGGCGTCGGTTGCCGGCATCAACGGCACCTCCGGGCTTTCCGCCTATGTCAGTGCGAAGGCCGGGATCATCGGGCTGAGCAAGGCTGCGGCGCTGGACTATGCCGACCAGGGCATCCGGATCAATGTCGTTGCGCCCGGGCCGATCCTCACCCACCATCTCGAGGCCGCCGGCGCGGACATCCAGCGGCACGCAGCACTTTCGACGCCGATGCGCCGGCTTGGCCGGATGGAGGAGGTGGCCGCAAGTGTCCTCTGGCTCTGTTCCGATGCGGCGAGTTACATCACCGGCGTGGTGCTGCCTATCGACGGGGGCATGACGGCGGGCACGAAAGTGCTTATGGATTACCGTCGAGGCGAGCCGCCTCGGCCGGCTGAACCCTGAGGTGCCTGTGGACTGGGAAGAACTCCATCTTGTTCAGCACTTGGTCCGCCACGGCTCGCTGAGTGCAGCGGCCCGTGCGATGGGCACCACGCAACCGACGCTCAGCCGTCGCCTCGAGGCTTTTGAGCAGAAGACGCGCAAAACGCTGTTCGAGCGGCAACCGGGCGGCCTCGTGCCGACCGCCGTGTGCCTCTCCATCCTTTCTGCGCTCGAGCACATGGAGGCGAACGCGCTTGCGGTGGAGCGGCGCCTTGCGGTGCAGGACGACGCACTTGAAGGCACCATCACCGTGACCAGCCTCGACTGGATCGGAGACTACCTCCTGGCGCCGATCCTGACCAAGTTTGCAGCAATGCATCCCGGCGTCAGCATTCACCTTTTGAACGATGGCCGGCGCTTCAACCTGTCCCGACGGGACGCGGACATCGCCTTGCGTTTCGGCAGTTTCGACCAAAACGATATCGTCGAGCGCAAGGTTGCCGATGTCGCCTACGGCCTGTTTGCAACAGAGGCCTACCTTGATCGTTTCGGCCATCCGGATGTTGCGGGCGAAGGCAGGAACCAGACGATTGTCGAGCTGGTGGAGGTGCCTGTGCGGGTATCGCTCTCGACCTGGCTGAAAGATCTTTTGCCGGAGGCGAGAGTGCTGCTGCGCACGAATTCGATCCGCTCGCAATTGAGTGCGGTTGAGACCGGACAGGCACTTGCCACGCTGCCGCACTTTATCGCCGCCGGCCGGAATGGCCTTGTGGCCCTTGACCTCGGCGTTGCCGCGCCGGTTCTGCCGCTGAAGCTCGGTGTTCACCCGGAATTACGTGAATTGCCGCGGGTGCGAAAGCTCATGGATTTTGCCGTATCGCAGTTCGCGCCCCTGCGGGTGAGCCTCAACCCGTCAGGCTGAAGTGCCGGCGGACCAAGGCGCGACGCATTTGCTGGGCACTGCAACGAATGCGCGAAATTTTCTTGGCTGTCGATGTCGGGAGATGACGACGTCATGCGTCTTAATCTCGAAGGCGGTGCTCAACCGCGCTGACAACAAGGAGATTGAGAATGTTTCGTACCGCTTTGATCGCTGGCGCCCTGCTCATGTCCGGCACTGCCTTTGCCGAGGCTGAGACCGTCGAAGTCAACGGCATGAAGATGTATTACGAGGTCTCGGGCGAGGGCGAGCCGCTCGTCGTGCTGCACGGCGCCTACATGAACATTCCCTCGATGGGCGCGATCATCCCGAAGCTGGCCGAGACCCACAAGGTCTATGCAATCGAGTTCCAGGGCCATGGCCGCACCACCGATATCGATCGCCCGATCACCTATCCGAACCTCGCCGACGACGTCGCCGCCTTCATGGATGCGGTGAAGCTGGAGAAGGCCGATGTCTTCGGCTACTCAATGGGTGCGGCTGCCGGCCTGCAGCTGGCAATCCGCCATCCGGACAAGGTGAACAAGCTAGCCGCCGCGTCCGTCGGCTACGATGCCGAGGGCTGGCAGCCGGAATTCAAAGCATTCATCCCGCAGATGACTGTCGAGATGTTCGTCGGCATGCCCTTTGCCGAAGACTACCGCAAGCTCGCCGCCAATCCGGATGGGTTTCCCGATCTGGTCAAGAAGCTGATCCAGCTCGAAAAAGAACCGATGGCCTGGGAGGCGGATGTCAAGGCACTGAAGACCCCGGTTCTCGTCATCGCCGGCGATGCCGATGTGGCGACGTTGGAGCACACGGTGGCACTGTTCCGCCTGCTTGGTGGCGGCGCCATGGGCGACATGGGAAAGCCGCTATCGCCTTCGCGGCTCGCGATCCTGCCGGCGACGTCGCACACCGCCGTCATCAACCAGACGGAACTGTTGGAGGCTTTCATCGAGCCCTTTCTGAAGGGTGAGACACCGAAGGGCATGTTCCCGTGACAACGACGAACGGCGCCATCTTCGCAGATGGCGCCGCCCTCCTATGGTGGATAGCTTCTAGCGCAGGCGCCTGCCGTCTGCGTCGAACACCAGAGCGGCTGTGGGTTCGAAACGGGCGGCGATGCTATCGCCGGACTTCAGGCCGCGGCCGTTTTTTGTTTCGATGATGATCAGTTCGCCGTCGCCGTGCCGGGCATAGGCAAAGGTCTCGCCGCCCAGATGCTCCAGCATGTCGATCGTCAAATCGAGGCTCGCCGAGCCGCTGTCGCCGAAATGCTCGGGGCGAATGCCGATGGTCACGGTGCTGCCGGGCGTTACGTCCTTGACCGCAATCGGCAGCGTCGCATTGCCGAAATCCGCCAGGCGGACATGTTTCTCCCCGCCCGCGTTTGTTTCGACGATCCCCTTCAAAAAGTTCATCTTCGGCGAACCGATGAAACCGGCGACGAAGAGATTGGCCGGATCGTCGTAGAGGTCGAGCGGCGAGCCTACCTGCTCGACCACACCGCCGCGCATGACGACGATCTTGTCGGCAAGCGTCATCGCCTCGACCTGATCGTGGGTGACGTAGATGATTGTCGTTGCAAGCTTCTTGTGCAGCCTGGCGATCTCGATGCGCATGTGCACGCGCAGTTCCGCATCGAGGTTCGAGAGCGGCTCGTCGAAGAGAAAGATCTTCGGGTGCCGCACGATCGCCCGGCCGATCGCCACGCGCTGGCGCTGGCCGCCCGAAAGCTGTTTTGGCTTGCGGTCGAGCAGCGGCCCGAGTTCCAGGATGTTCGCGGCTTCGCCGACGCGTTGTGCGATCTCGGCCTTCGGCACGCCGGCAAATCGCAGCGCGAAACCCATGTTCTCCCGAACCGTCATATGCGGGTAGAGCGCATAGGACTGGAACACCATGGCGATGCCGCGTTTCGACGGATCGACATCGTTCATGCGCTCGCCGCCGATCGTGAGATCACCTGACGTGATCTCCTCCAGTCCGGCGATCATCCGAAGCAGGGTCGACTTGCCGCAGCCGGATGGCCCGACGAAGACGACGAACTCACCGGTCTTGATGTCGAGGTCTACACCCTTGATGACCTCGAAGTTGCCATAGGACTTTCTGACGTGCTTAAGTTGGAGTTCGCTCATGCAGCCGCCGCCTCGTCCGACACCGCCGAAAGCTCCAGCCTTACGGTTCCAAGCCGCGTCGAGGTCACCGCGACGGCGATGCCGCCGGCAGCACCCGTCGTTTCCAGCCAGAAGCCGGTCGAACCGCCCTGGAAGATCAGGCGATCGGGGCCGAGCAGGCGGGCAGGGCCGGTGACTGTCACGTCGACCGCGTCATTGAGGAAGGGCAGGATGTTGCCGGCCTGATCGAGCGCCCGCACGATCACCCGCACGCTGTCGCGCCCTTCGGCCCGAAGCGCCGTGCTGTCGGGGACGACTTCCAGCGCCGTCGGCACCGGATCGGCGACCATGCGCAGGTTGGCGACGGGCTCGCCGTCGATAAAGCCGGTGAAGGCTGCGTCTTCCCACTTCATGCCCCAGACGCCGAGTTCGTCCTTGGTGAAGTGGCGATGGTCGATGACGACGGGCGGGTGCGGCAGATGCGGGAAGTTCTCGCGGTCGGGGCCGACGCGCTTGACGAGCGATCCGTATTTCAGCTCGACCTCGTCGCAGTTGGTGAGCACGATCAAGGGCAGCACGCCGCCGATGTTGCGCTCGCCGCGTGCCCAGAAGGTGACCGGCTTCATCACCACGCCCTCCGACGGTTCGCATTGGCTGGCATAGACATAAGCCGCGAATTTCGGCTGGCGGAACATGTCCATGACACCGTGATAGCAGATCCGGTCGCCGGAGCCGAAGTCCTTGTGGGTGTTGTAGTCGAACATGCACCAGCCGACGGCGCCTGAAATGCTTGGGTCGCCATAGGCCGCGTTCAGCACTTCGAGGTGCCGGCGCACATGCTCTGCCTGCCGTTGTTCCTGGTCGTAGATCTTCGTCGGAAACATGTGGCCGCCGAATTCGGTGATGAGATAGGGCACCTTGCGGGTGAGCCCGGTGCATTCCTGCTGCGGACGTAGCGCCGTGCGCGGGCGGTTTGCGCCCGGCAGTTCCTCGTTGCCGAGGATAAAGTCGTTCATGGTGTAGACGTCTTCGAGGTATTCGCTGTCGGTAATGTAGCGCACGCCGCCGGTCTGGCGCGTGGGGTCGAGTTCGCGTGCGAGCCGGTTGGTCTCGACGTAGAAATCATGCGAGTCCTGGGATTCGTTGATGCGCACGCCCCAGATGATGATCGACGGGTGGTTCCAGTCGCGCTCGATCATGCGGCGGACGTTTTGGATCGCCTCCTGTTTCCAGCCCTCGCCGCCGATATGCTGCCAGCCGGGGATTTCCTCGAAGACGAGCAGGCCGATGCGGTCGCAATGGTCGAGGAACCACTTGGATTGCGGATAATGCGAGGTGCGCACGAGGTTGCAATGCAGCGTGTTCTTCAGGATCTCGGCATCGCGCTCCTGCGCCGTGCGGCCCATGGCGTAGCCGACATAGGGGAAAGCCTGATGGCGGTTGAGGCCGCGGATTTTCAGCGGCCGTCCGTTGAGCTTGAAACCATCCGTGGTGAACTCGGCGGTGCGGAAGCCGAAGCGTGACGACAGCCGGTCGCTGCCGCGATCGCTGCGCAGCTGCGCTTCCACTTCATAGAGAACGGGGCTGTCGATATCCCAGAGCGAGAGGCCCTTCAGGCCCGTGATCTCAAGGGTGACGCTCTCGCCGCGGCTTTCACCGGCTGCTTCCGCCAGCACCTTGCCGTTCGCGTCCTTGAGGAGTGCCGTGACCGTGCCGGCAAAGTTGACGCCTTGCGGATTGCCGAGATCGCAGCGGATCGAGACGGACTTGGCATCGCTGAGCGCATCGCGGGTTTCGATCTTGAGATTGGCGATCGAAACGGCATCGGTGACCTTCAACCAGACGTCGCGATAGATGCCGGCATAGGTGAGATAGTCGATGCGGCCGCCGAAGGGCGGGATCTCAGGGTTTTCGCTGCCGTCGATCTTGACCGTGATCAGGTTGTCGCCTTCCCGCAGCTTATCCGTCAGTCTTGCTTCAAAGGGCGTGTAACCGTCCTTGTGGGCGATGATCTCCTCGCCGTTGAGATAGACGACGGCGTCGGCCATGGCGGCGTCGAACACGACCGAGACCTCGCGGCCGTGGAACTCCCGACGCCAGGTAAGCACCTTCTGATAGGTGAAGGCGCGCTGATAGGATGCCTCGTCGAAATAGTTGAACGGCAATTCCACCGCATTGTGCGGCAGGCTGACCGATTTGCCTGCCTGCAGCCGGCCAGCGCTTGCCGCATCGAAGCCTTCGGAGAAAGTCCAGGTATCGTTGAAAGAGGTAACAGAACGCATGATCATTCCTATTTGACTGAGCCCAGCATTCCCTGGACGAATTGGCGTTGCATGAAGAAGAAGACGGCGAGGGTGGGAAGTGTCGCGAGAATGGTGCCGACCATGACGACGCCGTAGTCGGGGTAGTAGGCGGAAGCGAGCGAGGAGATGACCAGCGTGATCGTCTTCTGCTCGTTCGACTGCAGCACGATCAGCGGCCAGAGATAGTTGTTCCACGCCGTCATGAAGACGATGATGAAGGCCGCCGCATAGGTCGAGCGCATGACCGGCACATAGATGAACAGGAAGATCTGCCATTCCTTGAGCCCGTCGACCTTGGCGGCGTCCCGCAGTTCCGACGGGAAGGCCTTGGTGGTCTGGCGGAAATAGAAGACGACGAAGGCAGAGCCGATGGTCGGCAGCACGACAGCGAGGTGCGTGTTGATCAGCCCCGCCTTGCCCATCATGATGAACAGCGGAATCATCAGCGCGGCAAACGGGATCATCATCGTCAACAGAAGGGCGCTGTAGATCCTATCGCGGTGGCGCGAGCGGAACATCTCGAAGCCGTAGCCAGCCAACGACGACACGGCGAGCGTCAGCACCGTCGCGAGAATGGCTATCTTGGCCGAATTCCAGAAGACCAGCGGTGCGTTCACCTGGGTGAAGAAGGTGGCGATGTTGGTGGCAAGCGCGCTGCCCGGCATCATCCTGCCCTTGATGATGTCGATCGAAGAATTGGTCGCGCCGAGCAGCATCCAGACGAAGGGAAAGATCGAGAGAAAGGCCATCAGCCCGACGAAGCCGTAGGTGACGATGGTGCCGACGATACGTGTGGTTCCGTTGTTCATCGGTCGCGCTCCCGTGCCGCGAAGAATTGCAGGCAGGCGAGCAGGGCGACGAGCACCACGATCACATAGGAGACCGTCGCCGCGTAGCCGAAATTCGGCATGAAGCGGAAGGTCAGGTTGTAGATATAGAGCGACAGGGTCAGCGTGGCGTTGGACGGTCCGCCCTTGCCTTCGGTGAGGTTATAGACCTCGTCGAAGAGCTGGATCGTGCCGATCGTCGAGATGATCGTCGTGAACAGAATGACGGGCTTCAACAGCGGGATAGTGATGTGGGTGAAACGCGCCCAGGCAGGCACGCCGTCTATCCGCGCGACCTCGTAGATCGACTTGTCGATGTTCTGCATCGCCGCGAGATAGAAGATCATGTTGTAGCCGGTCCAGCGCCAGGTGATGGCGAGGATGACGAGCACCTTCGCCCAGAAGGGATGGGTCAGCCACGGGATCGGCGAGGCGATGAGGCCGATCGCCTCGAGCGTCGAGTTGACGATCCCGTCGAGCGCGAACATGCCCTTGAACAGCACCGAATAAGCAACCAGCGAGGTGACGCAGGGCAGGAAGATGGCGGTGCGGAAGAAGCCGCGGCCGATGAGTTTCGGATTGTTGAGCAGCGACGCAAGGATCAGCGCCAGCAGGATCATGATCGGCACCTGCACGACGAAATAGGTCAGCGTGTTCGTCAGTGCCTTGATGAAGACCGGATCGTTCCAGAGGCGGACGATGTTCGAAAAGCCGGCGAATTTCAGCATCATGCCGCGGCCGGACTGGAACGACATCCACAGCGACCAGACGATCGGATAGATCATGAAAAGGGCGATCAGCCCGAGTGCCGGCGCGACGAAGAGCCAGCCATTGACGTTGTAATATCGGCCGATGCCGCCGCGACGCGCGAGAGCCATCATCATCCCCGTGGATAGCAGGAGCCGTTGGCCGCGGCGTGTTTACCGCGGCCAGGAGCAATGCAGATAATCGCCGCGGCGATTACTGGACCTGTGCGCTGACCTCGGCGTCGATCGCCTTCAGGATGTCGTCGACGGGCGTTCCCTGCTGCAGTGCCGGAAGCTGTGCGGTAACGGCCGTGTCCGCCTCGTTGGTGAAGACGCCGTAGTTGACCGAGGGGACCTTCGCGAGCCAGTCGGAGAAGTTCTGCCAGACCTTTTCGCCACCGAAGAAGGCATCGGCCTCGCCATAGGCGGCCCCGCCGCGGGCAGCGAGCAGTGAGCCGACGGCGCCGCGGTCCGTAAGGATCGTCTGGTAGAAGTCGACGTCCTTGGCGTAGACCTCGTTCAGGAAGTCGATCGCTTCGGCCTTCTCGGCTGAGCTTTCAAGCACGTACCAGCTCGAGCCGCCGAGGTTCGAGGCGTGCGTCGCGCCGTCGATCGAAAGCGCCGGGATCGGCGCCACGCCCCATTTGCCCGACTGGTCCGGCTGCGCCTTGACGGTGCCGGTGATCCAGACGCCGGTGATGACGGTGGCGACATCGCCGGACGTGAAGGTGCCGACCCAGTCGGCCCAGCCGGCGGCGGGCTTGTAGATGTTGGCGGCCATGATCTTGCCGACCGTTTCAAGCGACGCCTTCAGCGCCGCGTTGCCGGTGATGTTCGTCTTGCCTTCCTTGTCGAAATACCATTGCCCGGCCGATTGCATGATGATGCGCACGAGCCCGGCGTCGGTCGGGTCGAGACCCATCATCTTCTTGCCGGTCTTGGCTTCGACCTGCTTTCCGATCTCGATGAAGCGATCCCAAGTGATGCCTTGCATGTCCTCCGGCTTGAAACCGGCCTGCTCCAGATAGTCCTTGCGGTAGTAGAGGCCGGTGACGCCGGAATCGAACGGCATGCCGTAGACCTGGCCATCCAGCGTCATCAGCTCGACCTTGTAGGGAGCGAAGCCTGAGTAATCGACGGTGCCGGAGAGCGGCGCGAAGGCGCCGGGGAAGGACTGCAGATATTTCTGCGCGCCGTAGTCCTCGATGAGAACGATATCCGGCAGGGCGTCTGCGGTGCCGGACGAGAGGCCGGTCTGCAGTTTCTGCTCGACGTCGGCCTTGGCGAAATCGACGATATTGAAGGTCACGTCCGGGTGCGTCTTGGTGTAGCGCGCGCCGGCCTCCTTCATGATCGCGACGTTGAAGTTCGGATCCCAGCACCAGATGGTGATTTCCTTGGCCTCGGCGGCCGTGACGGCCAAGAAGCTGGCGCCTGCAAGCGCGATGGCGGCAAAGCGCGGCAGATAGGTACGCGTGTCCATAGTTTCTCCTCCCTCGAAATTCGTTCCCCGAGACGTTCCTCCTAGTCTCGGCGCGGAGTATTTCGCAAAATTCTGGAGAAGGCAATATTTCAGTAAATTTTTACCACGCGTTTTTTACCGACCGTTTTACGCACCGGGAGCGGCGGCTCTCGCCATCGTGCTGCCGCGCCAGACCATCTCGGTTCCGAGGATCACCTTCTTCGCCACGTCTCGCCCGGTCAGCCGCTCGACCAGGAGGTCAACGGCGGTCTCGCCGATCACTTCGGCGGGGATCTTCACCGTCGAAAGCGGCGGCCCGAGAAACTGGGCGACGGGAATGTCGTTGAAACTCGCCACGGCAACATCATCCGGGATCCGCAGGCCCATTTCGTGAATCGCGCGGTAAGCGCCGATCGCCATATTGTCGTTGCAGGTGACGAGGATCTTGGGCGGATTGGGCTTCGACAGCATCGCCTTGGCGAGCGTATAGCCGCTATCGGGCGTCAGCTTTTCGACCATGCAGAGTTCGGGATCGTAGAGGCCGGCCTTCGTCATCCATTGTATGAAGGCGCGGCAGCGACGCTCCGAATGGATGTCGTCCTTGTCTCTGAAAGCGTCGATCCAGCCGAGAAAGCCGATGCGGCGGTAGCCCATGCCGTAAACGCCGTCGAGCAGGCGGTTCATCGCGATCGAGACGTCGCTCATCACGCTGTCGTCGACGTCATCGTCGGGGGCAAAGTCCGCAAAGACCAGATGGCGGCTGTGCCGGCGCAGCCAATGGACCTCTTCGCCATAATGGTGGCCGACGGCGACGACGCCGCTGGCGCCCTGCAGGATCGCGGCCTCCGGCAGGTTGCCGTTGTGGAAGACCTTGACCACCTCGATCTTCAGCGCCTGACAGCGGTTTTCGATGCCGAGCCGGACGCCGACATAATAGGGGTCGATCAGTTCCTGGGCGGGCTGAAGGAAATGCACCAGCGCGAATTTCAGGCCCTGCATTGCCCCGGCGCCGCGGCCGCGGTTGCGCGGGGTGGCGTAATTCAGCGCCTCGGCCGTTTCGATGATCGCCTGTCGCTTCTTGGTGGAGATCGAGAGGGTCGGATCGTAATTCAGCACCCGAGAAACAGTCGCCGAGGAGACGCCGACAGCCGAAGCGATTTCCTTGATTGTTACCATGTCCAACGTCCTGCCCACCGCCGCGGCCCTCCTTTCGGGCGCGGCGCAATTTTTATTTAGTAAAATTTTGCCTGGGCTTTTTCAATCGCTGGGCGTCTTATTTCGTTCATGGAACGGGGCGCAACCGCGCGTGGTCACGCGGCGCGGCCAATCGCCAAGGCCTGCGCTTGCAGTTCGTCGGAAAGAAACGCCCAAAGAGCCGAGACCGGGCGGGACGCCAGACCCTGATCGTCGGCGGCGAAAAGCCCCAGCTCGATCACCGGGGCAGGGGGCAGACCCTCTTCACCGCCGAGAACCCGCATCGTGTTTGGACGGATGTTGAGATCGAGGAGAACGGCTATGCCGAGGCCCGCCTCGATCATCGACTGGATGGAAGACAGGCTGGCGCTCGTCAGCACCGTGCGCCAGGGGCGATCCCCGCCCTTCAGCGCCTCGATCATCTTCTGCCGCCAAGTGCAGACGCCGTCGAAGGTGATGAGTGGCAGAGGCCCTTCCGCCGGCACCTCGAAACCGCGCGCCGCGACCCATCGGAGCGGCAGTCGCCAGGTAAGGATCGCCTCGCCGCGGATCAGCGCCGGGTCGCCGATCGCGACATCGAGCCGGCCCTGCGACAGCTTCTCCGACAACACGGTGCTTTCGGTCACCGTCAGTTCGAGCGCGACATTCGGATGGCATTCGGCAAACCGTTGCAACGCTTTTGGTAGCGAGCCGACCGCGATATCCTCGATCATGCCGAAGCGGATCGGTCCCTGGACGGCCTGCCCGGCAAGCGCCCGCCGGGCGCCGGCGCTCAGGCCCAGCATCTTCTGGGCATAGGGCAGCAGCACATGCCCGGCTTCGGTCAGGTCCATGCCCCTTGCATTGCGGTTCAGGAGCTTGGCGCCGAGATCGTCCTCCAGCCGGCGCAACTGCATGCTGACGGCCGCTTGCGTCCTGGCCAGCCGCTGCGCAGCGCCGCTGACGCTGCCGCATTCGGCGGTCACGACGAAGGCGCGCAAAAGGGCGATATCCAGATCATTCATATAACGATCCCTTATGAAGGTATCACAATTATTAGCGTTCCTTATTGTGCCGGGATTGTTATGTCTGTTCAAGCCCAAGGGGAGAACGGACATGGCGGAAACAGAGACGACAGCGAATAGCGCGTGGAGCGAACCGGGTGCGACGGATGACACCAACGGGCGCGTCACGCTTGCCATCGTCTTCTGCCTTCTCTCGATGTCGAGCGTGCAGTTTGGCGCAGCCCTTTCGAAGCCCGCCATGGAAAGCGTCGGAGCCTTTGGCGCAACCTGGCTGCGGCTATCCTGGGCGGCCGCCTTCCTGCTCATCCTCGTCCGCCCGCCTTTTCTCCGCTACACCCGAGCGCAATGGATTTCCGCGCTTTCGCTCGGCGCGACGATGGCGGTGATGACGCTCTGCTTCTTCGCGGCGATCGCCCGCATTCCCCTCGGCCTTGCCGTGGCGATCGAGTTTCTCGGTCCTCTGACGGTCGCTGCCGTTTTCGGCGGCCGTGGCTGGCGCCTGCTTTGTCCCGTTATCGCTGCGGCCGGTGTGCTCTGCCTCTCCTGGGACGGTTCCTCCTGGGTCGCAGATACGCGCGGGCTTCTGTTCGCCTTCGGTGCGGCGATCGGCTGGGGCGGCTACATCATCCTGATGAAGCAGGCTGGCCAACGTTTCAAGGGACTGGAAGGGCTCGCCGTTTCGCTGCTGTTTGCCGCGCTCTTTGCGACGCCGTTCGGCCTGTCTCAGGTGCAGTCCGGCTTCTCCTTCGACATGCTCTTGATGACGGCCGGGCTTGCCATCCTGGTGCCGCTGCTGCCTTATGCGCTCGAATTCATGGCGCTGCGGCGCATGCAGCCATCGGCCTTCGGCATCCTGATGAGCCTCGAGCCGGCGATCGGCGCGGGTGCCGGCTTCATCGTGCTGGGTCAGGCGCTTTCCCTCAACCAGATCTTCGGCGTGGCCCTCGTCATGCTCGCGAGCGCCGCCGGAACCTTGCTGGCGAAAGCCTAGAGCGCAGCAGCCAGGCTGTTTTGCCTGCCATCGGCTTTCTGAAACTCCCAGTTGGGGGCTGGCGCTTCAGCCCGCCGCGCCAACCTCTCCAAAAAAATAGGCGCGTTGCGCACGACAGGCGAGATGTGCCCGTTTACAAAAGTAATATTATATGATTTTTTCTCGATGGCTGCGTGGAGGCAGCTTTCTTTGGGAGGAAATCATGAAAATCGCCAAGGCACTTGCGAGTGCAACGATCCTTGCTGCCTGCACGTTTGGCAGCGCATCCGCGGCCGATCTGGTCGTCGGCTTTTCGCAGATCGGCTCGGAGTCCGGCTGGCGCGCCGCCGAGACGACACTGACCAAGCAGCAGGCCGAACAGCGCGGCATCGACCTCAAATTTGCTGACGCACAGCAGAAGCAGGAAAACCAGATCAAGGCGATCCGCTCCTTCATCGCGCAAGGGGTGAATGCCATCCTCGTGGCGCCAGTGGTTGCAACCGGCTGGGACGAAGTGCTGCAGGAAGCCAAGGACGCGGAAATTCCGGTCATCCTGCTCGACCGCACGGTCGATTCGTCGAATGAGCTTTACCTGACGGCCGTCACGTCCGACCTCGTGCATGAGGGCAATGTTGCCGGCAAATGGCTGGTCGACACGACCGCGGGCAAGCCCTGCAACGTCGTCGAGCTTCAGGGCACGACCGGCTCCTCGCCGGCGATCGACCGCAAGAAGGGATTTGAACAGGCGCTATCCGGCCACGACAACCTGAAGATCATCCGCAGCCAGACCGGCGACTTTACCCGCACCAAGGGCAAGGAAGTCATGGAAAGCTTCCTCAAGGCTGAGGACGGCGGCAAGAACATCTGCGCGCTCTATGCCCACAACGACGACATGGCCGTCGGCGCCATCCAGGCGATCAAGGAAGCCGGCCTGAAGCCGGGCAAGGACATCCTTGTCGTGTCGATCGATGCCGTTCCGGACATCTTCCAGGCGATGGCAGCCGGCGAAGCCAATGCCACGGTCGAGCTGACGCCGAACATGGCCGGTCCCGCTTTCGATGCGCTTGCCGCCTTCCAGAAGGACGGCACCGCGCCGCCGAAGTGGATCCAGACGGAATCGAAGCTCTATACGCAAGCCGACGAGCCGCTGAAGGTCTACGAGGAAAAGAAGGGCCTCGGCTACTGACGTCGGCCGTGGCCCGCGCTGCTTCTCGCGCGGGCCACGCTCTTTCCCGAGTTTCCGTCTGAAGAGCACAGCTTGCCGCAGCTAGGCGCTGTGCTTCTCGTCAGTAGATACCAGCATCGCGGAGACGGTATCGATGCAGACCAATGACCACATTCTCCAGGCGATCCGGATCGAAAAGACTTTTCCGGGGACCAGAGCCCTCGACAAGGTCGATTTTCACCTCAGGCGCGGAGAGGTTCATGCGCTGCTTGGCGAAAACGGTGCCGGCAAGTCGACCCTGATCAAATGCCTGACCGGCGCCTATCGTCGCGACGGCGGCGCCATCCTGCTCGACGATGCCGAGGTTGATCCGCGCGACACCTTCGAAGCCCAGGCGCTCGGCATCGGCACGGTCTATCAGGAGGTCAATCTGCTGCCGAACCTGACGGTTGCCGAGAACCTCTTCCTCGGGCGCCAGCCGCGCCGCTTCGGCATGGTCGACGCCCGTGCCATGAATCGGCGGGCACGGGATCTGCTTGCCGATTATGAACTCGACATCGACGTCACCCGCGATCTCGCCAGCTATTCGGTGGCGATCCAGCAGGTGGTCGCCATTGCCCGCGCCGTCGATCTCTCCGGCAAGGTGCTGATCCTCGACGAGCCGACGGCGAGCCTCGATGCGCATGAGGTGGCGATGCTGTTCCGCATTATCCGGCGCCTCAAGGCACGCGGGCTCGGCATCGTCTTCGTCACCCACTTCCTCGAACAGGTCTATGAGATTTCCGACCGGATTACCGTGCTTAGGAACGGGCAGCTCGTCGGAACGCGCGAAACCGCCGGTCTTGATCGGCGCGAGCTGATTGCGATGATGATCGGCCGCGAGCTGGCGGCGGAAATCCACGCGCCGCGCGCCGAGGCCCAGCAAGGGCCGTTGCGCTACCGCTTCCGAAACTACGGCCGCAAGGGGCGCGTCCGACCCTTCGACCTCGATGTCCGAGCCGGCGAAGTGGTCGGCATGGCCGGCCTGCTCGGCTCCGGACGGACGGAGACCGCCGAGCTTCTCTTCGGCGCCCATCGCGCTGACAGCGGCGGGGCCGAGATCGATGGTCGTGCGGTCGATCTCTCGTCGCCGCGCGCTGCCATTCGCCATCGCTTCGGCTTCTGCCCGGAGGATCGCAAGACTTCGGGCATTATCGGCGATCTCTCGGTGCGCGAAAACATCGTGCTGGCGCTGCAGGCCCGCCGAGGCTGGACGCGGCCGATCTCGCGGGCGGAGCAGAACCGGCTGGCGGACCACTATATCCGCGCGCTCGATATCCGCACGGCCGATCGGGAGAAGCCGATCAAGCTTCTGTCCGGCGGCAACCAGCAGAAAGCGATCCTCGCGCGCTGGCTCGCGACCGAGCCCGAATTCCTGATCCTCGACGAGCCGACGCGCGGCATCGATGTCGGCGCCCATGCGGAAATCGTCAAGCTGATCGAGGCGCTGCGCGAGAAGGGCCTGTCCCTGATCGTCGTCTCCTCGGAGATCGAGGAACTGGTCGCTTACAGCACCCGGGTCATCGTGCTTCGCGATCGCGCCCATGTCGCCGAACTCGACGGCAGCCGCATCACAGCCAGTGAGATCGTCGAAGCGATCGCCGCAACCAATGAAAGGAGGACGTCGTGACGTCGTTCCTCAGGCTCTATTTCAACCGGTTGCTGCCGCAGCTGATTGCGCTCGGCATAATCGTCGCGGCGGTATCACTGGTGTTTCCCGGCTTCCTCAACCTGCAGATCCAGAATGGCCGCCTCTATGGCAGCCTCATCGATATCCTCAATCGCGGCGCGCCGGTGGTGCTTTTGGCAATCGGCATGACGGTCGTCATCGCCACCAAGGGCATCGACCTCTCGGTTGGCGCGGTCATGGCGATCTGCGGCGCAACGGCCGCCGCGGCGATCACGTCGGGACACTCGCTCGCCGCGACGCTGCTGATCACGCTTGGCGTCGGTATCCTTTGCGGTCTCTGGAATGGGGTGCTGGTCGCGGTGCTCGACATCCAGCCGATCATCGCGACGCTGGTGTTGATGGTCGCCGGCCGCGGCGTCGCCCAGCTCATCACCGAGGGGGCGATCCTGACCTTCAACGACCCCGGCCTCGTCTTCATCGGCAGCGGTTCCTTTGCCGGCCTACCGATGCCGGTGGTGATCTGGTTGATATTCGGCATATTGACTGCGCTGCTCGTAAGGCGGACGGCGCTCGGCATGCTGATCGAGGCGATCGGTGTCAATCGCCAGGCGAGCACGCTGTCCGGGGTGCTGACGCCTGTGCTGTTGATCGCCGCCTATGTGCTTTCCGGTCTCTGCGCTGCCATCGCCGGCATTATCGCCGCCGCTGACATCCGCGGTGCGGATGCCAACAATGCCGGTCTGTGGCTGGAGCTCGATGCCATCCTTGCGGTCGTCGTCGGCGGCACGTCGCTGCTCGGCGGCCGCTTCAGCATCGCCGCATCGGTGCTCGGCGCGATCATCATCCAGGCGATCAACACCGGCATTCTTCTCTCCGGCTTCCCGCCAGAGTTCAACCTGATCATCAAGGCCGCGATCATCGTCTTCATCCTGGTGCTTCAGTCGCCGCGCTTCCGCACGGCCTTTGCCTTCCTCGTGCCGGCGCGCGGTGCGAGAAACCCGAGCGAGCGAGCCGCAAAATGAAGCCGAAATATCTTCCGCTCACGGCAACGCTCGTGATCTTCCTGCTCGGCTACGCGCTTTGCGTGGCGCAATATCCGAACATGCTGTCGACGCGTGTCATCGGCAACCTTCTGACGGACAACGCCTTCCTCGGCATTGCCGCTGTCGGCATGACCTTCGTCATCATCTCCGGCGGCATCGATCTTTCGATCGGCTCGGTGATCGCCTTTACCGGCGTGTTTCTCGCCGTCGTGCTGGAACACACGAGCATCCACCCGCTCATTGCCTTCGCGATGGTTCTGGCGATCGCGACGCTCTTCGGCGCCGCGATGGGGGCGATCATCCACTATCTGGAAATGCCGCCCTTCATCGTCACGCTGGCGGGCATGTTCTTGGCGCGGGGCATGGCCTTCGTGTTGTCGATCGACAGCATTCCGATCAAGCATCCCTTCTACGCGACCTTGAAGGCGCTCTACTTCAAGCTGCCGGGCGGCGGGCGCATCACCCTGATTGGCGGCCTGATGTTGCTCGTCTTCGCGATCGGTATCCTGATCGCGCACCGCACACGCTTCGGCACCAATGTCTATGCGCTCGGCGGCGGCACGGCGACGGCGCGACTGATGGGCGTGCCGGTTGCGGCGACGACGATCCGCATCTATGCGCTCTCGGGCCTGCTTGCGGGATTGTCCGGCATCGTCTTTTCGCTCTACACCTCGGCCGGCTATTCCCTTGCCGCCGTCGGCGTCGAGCTCGACGCCATCACCGCGGTCGTCATCGGGGGCACGCTTTTGACCGGTGGTTCGGGCTTTGTTGCCGGCACGCTGGTGGGCATCCTCATTCAAGGGTTGATCCAGACCTACATCACCTTTGACGGATCGCTGTCGAGCTGGTGGACGAAGATCCTGATCGGCCTTCTGCTCTTTGCTTTTATCCTGCTGCAGAAGGGTATCATCTTCGTTTCGCGCCAGCGCCAGCAGCGGGCGTGAGGCAAGGGTCGCGCGATGTGGCCGTCCCCCCATCAGCCGCGCAAACGCACGAGCCACCGGCTCGTCGTCGAGGAACTCGGCCAGGCGGTGGTCGGAGGGGAATTCGCTGTCGGGGATATCCTGCCGGGTGATGTGGAGCTGGCGGCACGCTTCAACGTTTCGCGCACGGTCCTGCGCGAGGCGATGAAGACACTTGCCGCCAAGGGGCTGATTGTCGCCCGCGCCCGCATCGGCACGCGCGTGATGCCGCAGGCAAACTGGAACCTGTTCGATGGCGACGTGCTTTCCTGGCATTTCCGGGCCGGCGTCGATGAGGCGTTTCTCCGCCATGTCAGCGAGGTCCGTCTGGCGCTCGAGCCCTATGCGGCCGGACTGGCGGCACGCCGCGCCACGGACGCGGATATTTCCCAGATGATGCGGCTGGCCGTTGCCATGGGCGATGCCGGCCATAGCGCGCAGACGCTGGCGCGCGCCGATCTCGAATTCCATCTCCGTCTGCTTGAAGCGTCGCTCAATCCGTTCATGCAGACCGTCGGCAGCCTGATCGAGGCGGCGCTGATGGGTGTCTTTCAATTGAGCAACACGGCCGCCGATGGTGCCGAGATCGACCGCGTCGCGGTCGCGCATATCCGCATCGTCGAGCAGATCCGCCTGCGCAACGAGGAAGGTGCACGGGTTGCGATGGAGCAGGTGATCCGCGTCGGCCAGCAGCAGTTGATCGCCAATTTGAGGGCACGCGGCTGATCCGCAGCCGTGTCCGTCGGCAAGACACAAGGCGGAATTCGCCGCGCTGCTTGGCATTTGCCGGCACCTGCGCGTAGGCTGCCGTTGTGGGCGGAGAAACCCAAATCCCGATGCGACCGGGCCGCCGACAGAGCGAGCGGGGAGAGCAGGGTGAAACAGGATGTGCTGATCGCCGGCGCGGGACCGACCGGCCTGGTGCTGGCTCTCTGGCTGACCGCCCAGGGTGTCAAGGTCCGCATCATCGACAAGAACGTTGGTCCCGGCCCGACATCGCGGGCGATGGTCGTGCATGCGCGAACACTTGAGCTTTACCGGCAGCTCGATCTGGCCGATGCCGTGCTCGAGGCGGGTCACCGCAACCCTTCGGTCAACCTCTGGGCGAAGGGCAAGGTCAAGGCGCGGATATCCTTCAGTCCGACCGGCGGGAAAATGACGCCCTATCCCTTCGTTCTTGTCTATCCGCAGGATCATCACGAGCGGCTGCTGGAGGCCCGACTGGCGGCCTTGGGCGTCAAGGTCGAGCGGCAGACCGAGCTTGTCGAGTTCGAGCATGACGCCGCCGGGGTGAGCGCTCGCTTGCAGTTGCCCGATGGTGGCTCGGACGTTTGCACGGCGCAGTATCTTGCCGGGTGCGACGGCGCGCGCTCGCCGGTCCGGCACGGACTGGAGGTCGATTTCGCCGGCGGAACCTACGACCAGACCTTTTACGTCGCTGACGTTGAAGTGAGTGGGGCGACTGCGAATGGAGAAGCCCATATATCGCTCGAAACCGGTGATTTCGTCGCCTTGCTCGCCTATGCCGAGGGGCGGGGCCGCCTCATCGGTCTGGTGCGGGAGAAGCGGGAGGATGCAGACGCACTCACCTTCGCCGATGTGAGCCATCGCGCCATCGAAAGCCTTCGCCTCACCGTCGACAAGGTCAACTGGTTCTCCACCTACCGTGTGCATCATCGTGTCGCCGATCGCTTCGGGCGCGGGCGCGTGTTTCTGCTCGGCGACGCTGCGCATGTGCATAGTCCGGTCGGCGGCCAGGGCATGAACACCGGCATCGGCGACGCCATCAATCTGGCCTGGAAGCTTGCAGCGGTGCTGAAGGGACAGGCGCCGGACCGCCTGCTCGCCAGCTATGAAGGCGAACGGATCGCATTTGCCCGCCAGCTCGTCGAAACGACCGACCGGCTGTTCACCTTCGTGACGGCCGAAGGCAGCGTCGCGGATTTCCTGCGCATCCACGTCGCCCCAGCCTTGGCTGGTGTCGCCTACCGCGTCGGCGGTGTCAGAGAATTCCTGTTTCGCATCCTGTCGCAGACGCAGCTCAACTATCGCGGCGGCCCCTTGAGCCGGAGTGCGCGCGGCCGGGTGCAGGGTGGCGATCGGCTGCCCTGGCTAGGCATCAATGGCCTCGACAATTACGCTTCGCTGGCGGCCATCGCCTGGCAGGTGCATGTCTATGGCGAGGCGCAAAACGACATAAGAGCTTGGTGCGCGGCCAAGCACATGCCGCTTCACGTCTTCCCATGGGGCGAGCAACAGGCTGCCGGCGGCCTGGTGCGGGATGCTGCCTATCTGTTGCGTCCGGACAGCTATGTGGCGGTGGTTGCGGACCGAGCGATGCCGGAAGCCCTCGAAGCCTACTTCGCCGACCAGGGGATCCGCCTGTCGGCGCCGGCTTGAGATTTCTCGAGACGGCGGCGCGGTGCGCCGCCGATGCTTGGTCGCAAGGAGCGTCAAGCTGAGACGAGAGATACGATCCCTTGTCGGCTTGAACTCGACCGGCGGTCAGTGCCCGGCCGGCGTCTCGGCCTTGCGTTCCGCTGCTTCGCCTTCAACGGCCGGATGCCGGGAAATGCCCACGAGCTTGTGGCCGCGCTCACGCAGCCACTGGAAAGCGACGTAGAGCGCCGGAATGACGAAGATGCCGACGAGCGCTGCGGCAAGCATGCCGCCAGCGACACCGGTGCCGACCGCGCGCCGACTGAGTTCGCCGGCGCCCTTGGCGACCACCAGCGGCACCAGGCCAACGATGAAGGCGAAGCTCGTCATCATCACGGCGCGGAAGCGGGCGCGGGCGCCTTCGATCGCCGCATCGACGATGCTTGCTCCAGCCTCGCGGTGCGCCTTGGCAAACTCGACGATCAGGATCGCGTTCTTCGAGGCGAGCGCGATCAGCACGACGAGGCCGATCTGGGCGTAGATGTCGAAGGACAGACCCGCGACGAGCACGGACAAGAGCGCGCCTGAGACGCCGAAGGCAACCGACAGGAGCACCGGCACGGGGATCGTCCAGCTTTCGTAGAGCGCGACGAGGAAGAGGTAGGCGAACAGCACGGCCATTGCCAGGATGGCGGTGGTCTTGCCCGCCGCCTCCAGCTCCTGCAACGCCGTTCCGGTCCATTCGTAGCTGTAGCCGGGCGGCAGGGTCGAGGCCGACAACGCTTCCATGGCGGCAAGCGCCTCGCCCGAGGAGTGGCCGGCGGACGGCTGGCCGTTCAGCGTGATCGAGCGATAATTGTTGTAGCGCACGATCGACTGGGGACCGACGATATAGTCGACCTTGGCGACCGAGGCGACCGGCACCATGTCGCCGCTCGTATTGCGCACGTGTAGGCGCTGGATGTCGTCGACGGCGTTGCGGTCGGCTTGCGCCGCCTGCATCGTCACCTTCCAGGTGCGGCCGAAGAGGTTGAAGTCGTTGACGTAATAGCTGCCGAGCGTGCCCTGCAGCGTGGTGAAGAGGTCGCTCACCGAAACGCCGAGGGCCTGCAGGCGGTCGCGGTCGATATCGAGATAGAGCTGCGGCGAGCTTGCCGAATAGGTGGTGAAGGTCGGCCCGAGCGCCGGGTTCTGGTTGGCGGCGATAATCAAGCCGCCCGCCGTTGCCGAAAGATCGGCGACGGAACGGCCCTGCAGATCGAGCAACTGGTACTCAAAGCCCGAGCCGGTGCCGAGGCCCATGATTGGCGGCAGGTTGAAGGCGAAGATCTGCGCGCCGCGGATCGCTTGGCCCTTGACCATGGTCGTGCGGATCGCCGCCTCGACGCCGGCCGCTTCGCTCAGGCGTTCCGCAAAGGGTTTCATCGTGACGATCGCGAAGGCCGAGTTGGACTTCGACAAACCGTCGAGGAAGGAGTAGCCGGTGACGGTGATGACGTTGGCAACGCCCTCGATGCCGCCGAGCATCGTCTCGACCTGTTTCACGACTTCGTCGGTGCGGTTGTAGGAGGCGCCTTCCGGCAGACGGATTTCCGTGAAGAACGCGCCCTGGTCTTCCGCCGGCAGGAAGCCGGTCGGCACGACCTTGAAGAGGAAGCCCGTGGCGACGAAGGCGACCGCGAGCAGTGCCAGGCCGATGATGGCGCGCCGGGCGATGTGTCCGGCGACGAAGGCATAGCCGTCACGCCCCTTGTCGATGGTCCGCGAGATGTAACCGAGGATGCCGCGCTTCGGCCCATGATGGGGTTTCAAGAGCACCGCGCAGAGCGCCGGGCTGAGCGTCAGCGCGTTGATCGCCGAGATCACCATCGACACTGAAACGGCGACGGCAAACTGCTGGAACAGCTGGCCGCTGAGGCCAGGAATGAAGGCGACGGGCACGAAGACGGAGAGCAGCACGAGCGTGATGGCGACGATGGCGCCGGTGATTTCGCCCATCGCACGCCTTGCCGCTTCCGCAGCCGACAGGCCTGGATTTTCCTCCATCACCCGCTCGACGTTTTCGACGACCACGATCGCGTCGTCAACGACGATGCCGATCGCCAGCACCATGGCAAGCAGCGACACGGTATTGAGCGAGAAACCCATGGCGAGCAGCACGGCGAAGGTGCCGATGAGTGCGACGGGAACGGCAACGAGTGGGATCAGGGTCGCCCGCCAGTTTCCGAGGAACAGGAAGACGATGATGATGACGAGGATGAAGGCCTCAAACAGCGTCTCCTCGACGTTGTCGACGCTGGCTTCGACGAACTGGGCTGTGTCGTAGGAGACCGAATAGGTGAGGCCCGGCGGGAAGGATTTCGACAGCCGTTCCATCGCCTCCTGCACGCCCCTGGCGGCGGCAAGCGCGTTGGCGCCCGGCGCCTGGTAGGTGCCGATCATGGCGACCGGCTTGCCGTTGATCCGGGCGTTGGAATCGGAGCTGGCGGCGCCGAGCTCGACGCGCGCGACGTCGCGGATGCGCACATAGGAGCCGTCGGGCCGTGCCCTCAGAACCACGTCCTCAAACTGTTTGGGATCGGTGAGGCGCCCTTGCGTCTGGAGATTGAGCTGGAACAGCGGGTCGTCGGTCATCGGCTGGGCGCCGATGCGGCCGATCGCGGCCTGGACGTTCTGGGCCTTCAGCGCATTGATCACATCGGTCGGCGTTAGGTCGAGGCTGGTCATGCGGTCGATGTCGAGCACGACGCGCATCGAGTAGTCCTGGGCGCCGAAGAGCTGGGCATCGCCGACGCCGGGCACGCGCTTGACCGTGTCGAGCACGTTGATCGTGGCGTAGTTGGACAGGAACAGGCTGTCGAAGTTCTGCTTCTCGTCCGCTGCAAAGATCGTGACGACCTGCATCAGCGCGGAGGACTTCTTGCGCACGCTGACGCCGCTCTGCTTGACCTCGGAGGGCAGGCCGGCCTCGGCGAGCGACACGCGGTTCTGCACGTTGACGGTGGCGATGTCGGGGTCGGTGCCGACGGCGAAGGTGACGGTCAGCGTATAAGAGCCGTCGGCGCCGCTCGTCGACTTCATGTAGAGCATGTCGTCGACGCCGACGACTTTGCTTTCGATCGGCTGGGCGACGGTGGTTTCGACCACGTCGGCGCCGGCGCCGGGATAACTGGCGGTGACGCTCACCTGCGGCGGCACGATATCGGGGAACTGGGCGATCGGCAGACGGGTGAGCGCAAGCAGACCCGCCAGCGTCAGCACGATGGAAATGACCGTGGCGAAGCGCGGGCGATCGATAAAGATCTCTGAAATCATCGCTTAGCCACCTGCTGCCGTGGCTGCATCGACGGTGATGCCGGGCCGCACCTTGCCGGCGCCCTCTGTGATGACGTTCTCGCCTTCCTTGAGGCCCTTGCTGATGACCGCCTGGCCGCGGGCGTTGCGTGACACGTCGATGCGGCGAAGCTCGACCTTGGAGCTGGCGTCGACCACCAGAACGAAGGCGCCCTGCTGGTCACGCTGGACCGCCTGCTGCGGCACGGCAAGCACGTTCTGCTTGTCGGATTGTTCGAGCATCACCCGCACCAGCGCACCGTCGAGCAGGATGCTGTCCGGATTGGGGAACTCGGCGCGCACGGTCACGGTGTCCGTCCCTTGCGAGACGTTGCTGGCGATAAAGTTGATCGTGCCTTTTTGCTTGTACTCGGTGCCGTTCGGAAGGCCGAGCCCGACATTGGCGCCGCCGCTGATCTCGCCCTTCAGCACCCGTTCGCGATAGGTGAGGTAAAGTGCGGTCGCCACCGGAAACTGGACATAGATCGGGTCGAGCCGGGTCAGCGTCACGAGCGGGCCGCTGTCCGGGCCGACGAGGGCGCCGACATCGGCCGCCGTCAGGCCGACGATGCCGTCGAAAGGCGCCGTGATCTTCGTATAGGAGAGGTTGAGGTCGGCGTTGTCCTTGCTGCCCTTGAGCCGGATCAGGTCGCCTTCGGCTTTCCTGACTTGCGCGTGCGCTTCGTCGACCTTGGCTTGGCTGATCGTCTTGCTGGTGAGGAGCTGCTCGGCGCGGTCGCGCTCGAGGATCGCGAATTCCTTGGCGGCTTCGGCTGCCTCGATCTGCCCTTCGATCTCCTGCACGGCGGCGCGGTAGGCGCCGTCTTCCACCCGGTAGAGCTCCGTGCCCGCCGTCACCTTCTGCCCTTCGGTGAAGTTGACCGCCTCGAGGAAACCCGAAACGCGGGCGCGAATATCGACTTTCTGGATCGCCGTAACCTTGCCCGTCAGATCCACGCTCTCGCGCAGGTCCATGATGGTGGCCGGCGCCACGACCACGGCTGGCGCCTGCTGCGCCAATGCCGTTTGCGCGGAAAACCCGATCGCGACAAGCAGTGCTGATGATAGTGAAAGGGCAGGAATTCTCGAACGACGCATGCAACGTTCCCCCTGAACGAAACAGCTGGAGATAAGATCAGTCCTTGGCAGTGCATTGAAATCAGAACATGTTCTCCGCGCCAAGTCACGCAATCATGGGTTGATTTAAGTGGAGGCTTGCAAAGATGATGCAAATACCCGCGAAAGGCGGGTTCAGAGAGAACTTGTCACAAAAGCAATGATTTGCCAGACCATCGTCCGTTCACGGCAGAGGGAGGCGACAGGCTGATTTTGTCGGATTTCGGTTGAGGGAGATGCGTGGAGGCGAACGTTTTACGTGTGCCACATCGTCACAATTGACGAGACCGGTCTGCAACCTCCGGTGACAGTTTCGCGAAGCCGCTGGGCAGACAGGTCCCGGCGCGATGCCGGGACCATGCTTAGTACTGTTGCCGGATCCAGCCGTCAGACGAGGTCGAAACGGTCGGCGTTCATCACCTTGTTCCAGGCCGCGACGAAATCGCGTACGAACTTCGCCTTTGCATCCGCCTGGCCGTAGACTTCGGCGATGGCCCGCAGCTGCGAGTTCGAACCGAAGACGAGATCGATGCGGGTGGCCGTCCGCTTGACGTCGCCGGTTCTGCGGTCACGCCCTTCGAAGACATCCTTCGCGTCGGATGTCGCCGTCCAGGCCGTGCCCATGTCGAGCAGGTTGACGAAGAAGTCGTTGCTGAGCGTTTCCGGACGATCGGTGAAGACGCCGTGGGCGGTCTGCCCGTGGTTCGCGCCGAGAACGCGCAAGCCCCCGACGAGCACGGTCATCTCCGGCGCGGTCAGCGTCAGCAACTGCGCCCTGTCGATCAGCAGCTCTTCCGGCGAAACCGCGTACTGGGCCCGCTGGTAGTTGCGGAAGCCGTCGGCGATCGGTTCGAGAACCGCGAAGGACTCGACATCGGTCTGCTCTTGCGTCGCATCCATGCGGCCAGGCGCAAAGGCGACCTCGATGTCGTGGCCGGCGGCTTTGGCTGCCTTCTCGACCGCTGCGGCGCCGCCGAGCACGATCAGGTCGGCGAGCGACACCTTCTTGCCGCCGGACTGGGCGTCGTTGAAACTACGCTGGATGCCTTCGAGGACCTCGAGAACCTTCGCCAGCTGCGCCGGCTGGTTGACCTGCCAGTCCTTCTGCGGGGAAAGGCGGATGCGCGCGCCATTGGCGCCGCCGCGCTTGTCCGAGCCGCGGAAGGTCGAGGCCGACGCCCAGGCGGTCGAAACTAGTTCGGAGACCGAAAGGCCCGATGCGAGGATCCTGGCCTTGAGATCGGCGATATCCTTGGCGTCGACGAGCGGATGATCGACGACCGGGATCGGATCCTGCCAGATCAACTCTTCGGCCGGCACTTCCGGGCCGAGATAGCGGGCGCGTGGACCCATGTCGCGGTGCGTCAGCTTGTACCAGGCGCGGGCGAAGGCGTCGGCGAAGGCATCCGGGTTCTCGTAGAAATGCCGTGCGACCTTCTCGTAGGCCGGGTCGACGCGCAGGGCGAGGTCGGTCGTCAGCATCGACGGCGCATGGCGCTTGGATTTGTCGTGCGCGTCCGGCACGGTGTTGGCACCCATGCCATGCTTCGGCGTCCACTGGTGTGCGCCGGCCGGGCTCTTCGTCAGTTCCCATTCGTAGCCGAAGAGGTTCCAGAAGAAGTTGTTGCTCCATTTGGTCGGCGTCGTCGTCCAGGTGACTTCGAGGCCACTCGTGATGGTGTCGCCACCACGGCCGCTGGCGTAGGTGCTTGCCCAGCCGAGGCCCTGTTCCTCGATACCGGCAGCTTCCGGCTCGCGGCCGACATTGGCCGCATCGCCGGCGCCATGGGTCTTGCCGAAGGTGTGGCCGCCGGCGATCAGCGCCACGGTTTCCTCGTCGTTCATCGCCATGCGCGCGAAGGTTTCGCGGATGTCACGCGCGGCGGCGAGCGGGTCCGGAGTGCCGTTCGGGCCTTCCGGATTGACGTAGATCAGGCCCATCTGAACGGCGGCGAGCGGGTTTTCGAGGTCGCGGTCGCCCGAGTAGCGCTTGTCGTCGAGCCAGGTCTTTTCCGTGCCCCAGTAGATGTCTTCCTCCGGTTCCCAGACGTCGGGGCGGCCACCGGCAAAGCCGAAGGTCTTGAAGCCCATAGACTCGAGCGCACAGTTGCCGGCGAGGATCATCAGGTCGGCCCAGGAGATGCTGTTGCCGTATTTCTGCTTGATCGGCCACAGCAGCCGGCGTGCCTTGTCGAGATTGGCATTGTCCGGCCAGCTGTTTAGTGGCGCAAAGCGCTGCTGTCCGGCGCCCGCGCCGCCGCGGCCGTCACCGGTACGGTAGGTGCCGGCGCTGTGCCAGGCCATGCGGATGAAGAGCGGGCCATAGTGACCGAAGTCGGCCGGCCACCAATCCTGCGAATCGGTCATCAGCGCGAAGAGGTCCCTCTTCACCGCCGGCAGGTCGAGTTTCTTGAATTCCTCGGCGTAGTCGAAGGCTTCGCCCATCGGATCGGACAGCGAAGAGTTCTGGTGCAGGATCTTCAGGTTGAGCTGGTTCGGCCACCAGTCGCGGTTCGAGGTGCCGGGCGACTGTGCGCTCGTCTGGGCTCCGTGCATGACGGGACATTTGCCCGTTTTGTCGGCTTTCGCGTCCATTTTTATCTCCCTTCAAGATGACGTGAATTTTGGATGGGTCAGAGGAAAAGCGCCAGGCGCTGACAGGCGCCCAGCCGAGCCCGCGGCCCGGCATGTCTGGTGCCGTCGGTGGTTGTCGTTCCGCGAAGCGGTGTCGCCACTGGCTGCGTCTCCCTCATTGTGCCGTAGACTCTATCAAAGTGGTTCCATTAATTTAAGTTGGATTTCCTGATGGTGGCGATAAGCGAATCCTATCGCTAATGGACATGGGTCCCATGGGCACATGCTTGCAGCCCTCCATGCATTTTTGATGACGTTGGAGCGTTTGCCGATTGCAGCCGATACAAGAAAATTGTTGCACTGCACTCCCGCCAAACTTGCGGAAGGTAGCGCCAATGGTTAGTCACACCGCAACGACTCAAGAGCTTTCCATTTTTCGTGTGACGAAAGGACAGAAATCGTGGCTGAGACAGAAATTGGTGCCGGCAAGGGCCGTCGCAAAGCACTTTGGGCTGCTGTCGCGGTCATCGCGATCGCAGCCGCGGGTGTCGTCGGCGGCAAGTTCATGCTCGAAAAGGCGGTCGGGACCTTCATCGCCGAGCGCGGCGGGAAGGCCGGCTTGGTTGAGGCGGACTTCTTCGGCCGCATTCATCTGCGCGACGTCACGCTGCCTTTCGCCGATGGCGTCAGCGCGCGCATCGCGGCAATCGACGGACGTCCGAAGATCTTTTCGCTGAGCGGCAAGCTCGACGTGAAGGGCCTGGAGCTCGACCTGAAGGCCGCCAAGCTTTCCGTGCCTGCGGCAACGCTGGAAGATCCCGACTTTTTCGCAGCCGGCCTGACGGCAAGCGGGGAAAAGGCTGACCTTTTGAAGCGCATCGAGCGTTTCGCGGCAAAGCAGGTCTCCGCGCCGGAAGTGGCCATCGTCCAGAACGTTGCAAGCTCCGAGCAGAAGACGGTCTACAAGGATGTCCGGCTCGAGGATATCGCCAGCGGCCGCGTTGCGCGCTATTCGGCGAGCGGCGCCACGTTCGCCTTTGCCATGGATATTCCTGACGGCGAAGGGGCAACGAAGCGGGAAAAAATGGACGGCACCATGGGCGCCGTCACCGGAGAGAGCTTCGATGTGGCCTACATGGCCCGCATCTACACGCAAAAAGCCGGTCCTGAGGACAAGGAACCGAAGCTGCTCTACGGCCCGATCTCCGTAAAGAACCTTGCCTTCTCCGACAGCAAGTCGCGTTTCGGCTACGACGAAGTGCGCAGCAGCGGCCTCAGCGTCCGCATGCCGACCGAGCCGCTTCTCGAAACGCTCGAGCAACTCCAGGGGGTCAGCGATCCGCAAGCCCTGCCACCGGCGGAGCGCCAGGCATTCTTCAAACGCATTCTTTCGCTGGTCGACATGCTGGCAAAGGGCGACATGGAACTGCTCGGCCTGAAGATGGAAGTGCCGGAGCAGGAAAACGCCGAGGGCAAGCTCGTGAAGCTCGCCGTCGACAAGATGGCGTTCCAGCTCAACGGTCGCAGTTTCGATGGCACGATGAACGGTGTCACGGCGGGCGAGGGGACCGACTACTTCAAGTTTGCCGAAGCCAGCATCAACGGTTTCTCATGGGCTCCGACCATGGAGGCACTGACGAAGCTTGCGGGCCTGAAGGAGGAGGAATTCGAGACCTTCCCCTACACCACGCTGATGCCGGAATTCGGCACGATCCGGATCGCCGGGCTCGACGTGGACATGCCCGGCGGCGACCCGGCAGCCGTGACGGACAGTGAAACCGTCGAGGACGAGAGCGCGACCGAAACCGAGGTCGATCCGTCGATCAGTGCCGAACAGGCGCCGGAAGCCGAGCAGGTGCCGGACGAAACGACAAACGGCGAAGCCGCCAGCGACGCGGCGGTCCCCGGCGATGCAGCAGAAGAGCCGATGGCCGAGGCGCCTGCAGAGCAGTCGGCGGATGAAGCGACCGACGGCGAAGCCGCCAGCGGCGCGGAGATCGCCGGTGAAGTGCCGGAAGACCCGATGGCCGAGGCGCCCGTAGAGCAGTCGGCCGTGCCGTCCGTTCCGGAACGCGTTCGTTTCACGCTCGATACCTATGAAATCGCGCTGACGAAGCCGCGCAACGGCATTCCGACGGATGTCCGCGTCAGCTACCGCGACCTCAGCGTTCCGATCCCTGCGGACACGCAGGAAGAGGGCTTCAAGACGCTGCGCAAGATCGGCCTCGACAAGCTGGTCTTCTCGTCCAACGTCGAACTGTCGTGGGATGAGCCCAACGAGAACTTCGTCATCAAGCAGATTTCGCTGGATGGCAAGGACATGGGCAGCCTCTCCTTCTCCGGCGTCATGGGCGGCGCTTCGGAGGACTTCTTCTCTGGCGACCTCAATGCCGCGCAGATCGCGATGTTCGGTCTTACGGCGAGGGAAGTCACGCTCAAGCTCGAGGACAAGGGCATCATGGCCAAGGGCATCAAGCTCTATGCCGAAGATAACCACATGACCGAGGACAGCGTTCGCGGCCTGCTCGTGTTGATGACGAGCGCCGGTGTGCAGCATTTTGCCGCCACGCAGCCGAAACTGCAGGACGCGGCGACGGCGTTTACCCAGTTCATCAGTAAGCCCGGCACCTTCACGCTGAAGGTCAAGGCCAAGGATGAAGCCGGTGTCGGCGCGCTCGAACTGATGGGAGCTGCCGAAAACCCGGCGCTTCTGCTCGAGCAAGTCGATATCGAAGCCAAGGCGCAGTAAAATCTATCGCGGGCCGCGTCATCAGATGCGGCCCGCATTGCTTCAGTCGATGGCCGCCTGAAGGAAATCCCGAAGCGCTATCAATTCATCCTGCCCGATCTCGTGTGCGCCCCGATTGTAGAGGGCCCGGACATCAGCTTTCTGCCCCGCAAGATAACCGACCAGTTGTTCGGCGAGCGCCAATGGACCGGTAGGATCGTCTTGGCCGCCGGTGGCCAGGATCGGTTTGCCCTGAAGTCCGGCGTTGCCGGGTGGCACCCACGACACAAGGGGATGCAGCAGGACCGCTCGCTCGAACAGACCAGGATATTTGACCAGGAGTGCGGCGAGCAGCGTCGCGCCTGTGGCGTAGCCGATGCCATAGACGGCTTGGCCCGGGTACACACGCCGCCTGTCGCCGATGGTGTTCGCCAGGTCTTCCACGGAGGCCGCGAATGCCCGGATATCGCACAGCCCGTCAACGGCTGCCGCTCAGGGTTGCCAAGTTCTCCGATTTCTTCGAGAGCTACGTCACCGAGACGCGGCCGCTTTGAAGCGGCGGGATCATGCGGCATGAAGTCAATACAGAGCCGTTTGCGGCTAAATGTGAGCAAAGGATACAAGAAATTACTGGCAGCACCCCCCATGTTTTCTCGGATATGAGCGGCAATAGCGAGATGCCCCCTTGCGTCGGATCTTTCGCGCATCGAATCGGATTGCACGCGAGGAGTGAACTCCATCGCCAGGGGGCGGGGCTGGACGGATGATGACAGAGCCAAGCGGTATTGGAGCGTATTTTGGCGAGCCGAAGGCGCCGTTTCTCATGGTGCGGCCCGTGCGGGACGCCCGGTTTTCGGTGACGCGCCTGCGGTGCCGGCTGAACGGAGAACTGAGCCGCATCGTATCGCTGCCGGCCGACGACGCCTATTTCCTGATGTTCTACTTCAAGGATGTCATGCACTGCGACCTGGTGCCGGGCGAAAGCGAAAGTGAAATTCGCCGCTACCGGCAGGGGTCGATCTGTCTCGTCGATCTCGCTGAGGGCGCCAGTATCCGGCTCGTCAGCGATCTCGATTCACTCGCTTTCCATCTGCCACGGGCCTTGTTTCATGAAGTCTGCGAGTTTTCGCATGCTCCCGCCGCCACCAGTCTTAGATGCCGTCGCGGCGAGGTCGACGACGTCATGCACAATCTCGCCTTGGCGCTGTCGCCGCTTCTTGACGAGAGCGAGGGTGAACCGGGTGCGGTGCTGCAGCACATCGCCGTCGCCATCTGCGCGCATCTTCTGCATTCCTACCCGGATCGCGCCGTCGCATCCGGCGGCCCCGATCTGTCTGTGTGGCAGGAGAAGGCGGCCAAGGACTTCATGATCGACCATTGGGCCAAGGACTTTTCGTTTGCGGCAGCAGCAGCGGCCGCAAATCTTTCGGAAGAGGGTTTTGCCGCGGCTTTTGCATCCGTGACCGGCCAGACGCCGCAAGAGTGGTTGATGCGGTACCGGATCGGTCGCGCCAAGCGCAATCTGATCGAAGAGGGATGGTCGCTGAGCAAAACCGCCGCCAGTTGCGGCTATGCCGACGAGGCCCAGTTCGTCGAGGCCTTTCGTGAGGTGACGGGCGTGACACCCGCCGTCTGGCGCGCGCGCTGGCTGCAGTGAGGGTACCATGCTGACCTTTGACGCTCGGCGATGCATCGCTGGATTTGCCTCTATATTGCGACAGCCAACCGTTGTAGCATCCGCCCGGCCGCTGAAGCGGGCGGCTGAGCTGGAAATCGGGAGACCCTGACCGATGGCCTTGCAAGAAGGACTGAGCGCAGACGAACGCACACCGCGCCCGATCGCCAAGCGGATCAGCGTCGGTGACATCACCGTCACGAGAACCTTCTCGGATCGCTTCGATCTGGAAGTCGGGCCGCTGATTCCGGTCGCCGATGCCTTCAACGTCATCGTCCAGATGCATGACTTCGAGGCGCATCGCCTGTGGCGGCGTGGCGAACTCGTGTATGAGGGAGGGCATCCCAAGGCCTCGCTCGCGATCACCGATCTTCGCGACCAATGGCAGTGCCACCATCTGTCGCCCTTCGACAATGTCCGCTTCCACATTCCCTTTGCCTCTATGCGGAGCTTTACCGAAAGGGCCGGGCGCGGCGAGTATGTGTCGCTGTCTCCCGTGCAGGGACGCGTGGATCCGGTCATGTTCGGCCTTGCCCAGGCCCTGCTGCCCTCGCTCGATGAGCCGGACCGGGCCAATCTGCTCTTCGTCGAACAGATCAACCTTGCCGCATTGGCCCATCTCAGCCAGGCCTATGGCGGTCTGCATTTCCCCGTCGACAAGAAGGGGACGCTAGCGCCATGGCAGGAGAGGCTGGCGACGGAGTTTCTGGTCGCCCATTTCAACACGCCGTTCTCGATCGGCGATCTTGCGGCCCAGTGCGCGCTCTCGCGCAGCTATTTTAACAAGGCTTTCAAGGAAAGCTTCGGGCGCACACCGTCCAGGTGGCTGTCCGAATATCGGATCGCGCGGGTTAAGGAGTGTCTGCTTCAGGACACACCCCTTGCTGAAATTGCTATCCACTGCGGCTTTGCCGACCAGAGCCACATGACCCGGGTATTCACCAGCCTGACGGGGGAAACGCCGGCACGCTTCCGGAAAAAGAACCGGTCGGTCGTCGTCGCTGTGGATCGACCTCCGCAATAGGGTGGAAAGAGGGCGCGCCCTCGTGCAAAATTTTCAAAACAGGTGAAAAACGTGCAAGAATGATGCGGCGACCGGGGCAATCATAGGGCCGCTCCTGCAAATGATTTGGTGAAACCGAGAATGAGTTGCGCGCACGTTTACCCTGCGCACGGCGACTTACGTCTTTCGTTTTCGTCGTCACGGCAGGTGGGTTTGGCGGGCAGTCTCGACACATAGGAGCGAAGACGATGACGAATGTTTCCGCTGCCTCGGCCGGAGCGCGACCGCGCGACAGTCTCGGATGCTCGCTCGACCAGCTGGATGACGACAGGACGATCGAAGGCCGCGACATGGTCTTCCACCGCAAGCGGTCGACAGCGGGACCGCCGGGCCAGGTCACGACACCTGGCAACGGGCGAGGCTATCTGATCGGCCTATCGCTTGTGGGCGGTCATCGCCGCCGGGTTTTCGGAGCGCACCACTCTGCGACCCAGGAATTCGGCCAAAACTCGATCTACGTCAGGAACTTTGCCGACGATTATAAAGCCGATCTCAAAGGATCCTTCGATTTCACCTTGCTTGAAATCGGCCACGGTGCGCTCGAACGCATCGCAGACGCGGCAAATGCTTCTGGCGTGAGCGAGCTGCGGCCCGTTTCCGGCTCGCCCGACCCTGTTCTCGGCGGCATGCTCGGCGCTTTGTTTGCGTCGGTGGACGGATACACGGATCGAAGCGCGCTGTTTGTCGACCAGCTCTCGGTGGCAATCGGCGTGCATATGGTCCGGCAGTACGGTAACGGCCGTGGCGAGAGCCTTGCCGGAGGACGCAGGCTTTCGCAGCGCTGCCAGGCAAAGATCCGCGATCTGGTGCAAGCCCGTCTGGATGGCGAGCTCACCGTCGAGGACATGGCTGCGACCTGCAATCTGTCGCAGGCGGCTTTTTTGCGTGCCTTTCGCGAGACCATGGGCAGCACGCCCTACCGCTGGCTGCTGCAGCAGAGGATCGAAAAGGCCAAGGATCTGTTGCAGTTCTCGCCCACGTCCCTAAGTGAAATTGCCGTCGTCTGCGGCTTTTCGGATCAGAGCCATTTTACCCGGGCCTTTGCGCAGGCCGCAGGTGCCACGCCGCGCCAGTGGCGGCGCAGCCGACAGTCGTAACCCTCTGAAAGTACACGCGCCCTGCCGGCTGAAGGCGAGCGAAACTTTCAAAAATCCACCTTTGGCGACAAGAACGGGTCGCCGGTCGGCGGCATAGTTGGGCCTCTCCAATCGGAGTTCAGTTTCAACAGTAAGAGGTCACGACCATGTCTGCGACAGCGACCCCCGGTAAACTCCTCGTCTCGCCCAAAGACCACACCCTGATCATGATCGACTTCCAGTCGCAGATGTCCTTTGCGACCAAGTCGATCGACGCGGTGCTCCTGCGCAACAACGCAGCACTTGTCGCCAATGCGGCGGCAGGTTTCGGCGTTTCGACCATCCTCACGACCGTTGCCGAAAAGACGTTCTCCGGCCCGATGTTCTCCGAGATCACCGATGCCTTCCCCGGCCAGAAACTGCTGGACCGCACCTCGATGAACACCTGGGAAGACGCCGCGGTGATCGAAGAGGTCAACCGCATCGGCAAGAAGCGCCTTGTCATGTGCGGGCTGTGGACCTCGGTCTGCATCGTCGGCCCGACCCTCTCGGCGCTCGATCAGGGATTCGAGGTCTATGTCATCGCCGACGCCTGCGGCGACGTTTCGGATGAGGCGCATGAGCGGGCGATGGACCGCATGGTGCAGGCCGGCGTCCGGCCGATGACCTCGCTGCAATACATGCTCGAGCTGCAGCGCGACTGGGCGCGCACCGAGACCTACGACATGACCACCGGTATCGCCAAGAAGTTCGGCGGTTCGTATGGCCTCGGCATCATCTACGCCAAGTCGATGTTCGGCGCGTCCGAAGGCCACTGACAGAACGCTTCCGCGCTCTAGATTAACGCTCTGGCCGCCTCGCTGCGGCCGGAGCGCCACCTTTATCCCGTAAAGGAGTTGGCGATGAAGATGTACCTTCTCTCGCTTGGAGCCGGGCTGGTCGTCGGCGTCATCTATGCGCTGCTCAACGTCCGCTCGCCGGCGCCGCCGGTCATCGCGCTGATCGGTCTGCTTGGCATTCTCATCGGGGAGCAATCCGTCCCCCTGGTCAAGCGCGCCCTGTCGGGTGAGCCGGTCAACCTCTCCTGGTTCAATCGGCAGTGCATGCCGCACGTGTTCGGCCATCTGCCCGGCGGGCAGATCGCAACCGGCACGGCGAAGGATGCTGCCGGCACCGACGAAAGGGCCTGACGATGCCGACAAGACGCTCGTTCCTCGGTGCCGCCTCGTCGCTGGCGCTGCCCGCTCTCTTCCCGTCGGCCCGCACCGCCGGCGCCCAACAGACCGG
>NZ_FNGR01000014.1:0-183433 GCF_900103045.1 Ensifer sp. YR511 | reverse complement strand
CGCGGGGTGGAGCAGCCCGGTAGCTCGTCAGGCTCATAACCTGAAGGCCGCAGGTTCAAATCCTGCCCCCGCAACCAAATCAAAAAAAGCCCGCATGGAGAAATCCAGCGGGCTTTTTGACGTTTGAACCGCAGGGAACAAGCGCAAACAAAGCTAAGCGGACAGATGTAAGGGGCGGGCGCCGCAACGCGGTGAGCGAGCGTCCTTCAATCCTCATCGGGTGGAGAGGGGAGGGGGAGGTGGCGGCGTCGTCTGCTTCTATGACCGGCGTTACCCGTTTATTAAGACATACAATCGATAGTTGCTTTCATTCTTGATTCTCGCGATGGCATGAGGCTGTGCGCACCCATTCGGCAGGCAGGTGCAGGAGCGCCGCCTTTGCCGCGGAGACCCACGCGTGACCACCATATCGCCGACGAGCAACGTTGCCTTGGAAATCCTCAGGCGGACAACGGCCGAGGCCGAGGAGAAAGCCGGTTCTGCCGACAGCGCGAACAACATCCTCAAGGCCGCGAACGGCGTTTCAGCGGAGCCTGGCAGAGCAACGACGCAGGCGCAGGGTGCAATCAACAACAGCATACTGGAGCTGAAGGCGAGGGCCGACGCTTTTGTCGGCACGGCGCTGGAATTGCTGAACTCCGACCGTTTCAGATCCAACGACCCCAATGTGAAGGCAGTGCTGAAGGAAATCCTCAACGAGCAGGGTGAGATTTTCGCCGGCCGGGTCGAGGCTGAACTGCTCAACAATCCCGGTCTCAGACACGAAGAGGCCATCGCCAATGCGCTGACCGCGACGGTGCGCGGCAATCGCAGCCGTTTTGCCGAAACCGAGATCGTGCTCGGTTATAAGCTGAAAACCGCCGGCGACCAGTTGCATTATGTTGCCGATGCCGAAGGCTATAGCTCCGGTCAGTTCCTGGCGGATGCCCAGAACGAAGCGCGTATCGGTCTCGACATCGCACAAAAGGCGCGCGCCAATGCGAAGGACGATGCGGCGCTCGCGGCGGCTCTGAAGGCGGAGGAGGAAGCCGAGCGGATCTACCGGCGAACGCAGCAGTCGGTGAGTGACTGGAACGGCTATTGGACGAAGAAATTCGGCTGGCCGGAGGCCCGGTGACGGTGCGATAAGGGATCGCCGCCCGGTGACGGGATAAGACGCGATGGGCGGATCGTTGGACAGGTTGCTCCGAGCTCGACCCGAGACGCGCTTTAACGGTTTGTCTTTGGGCGCTTCACGCCCCGCATCAACGATTCCCGTGTTTCGCCTGGTATCGTTCCGGCGCAGTGATCTGCGAACGAATTCGGTGCATTAGAGGATATGCCAAGCACGTGGCCGCCGTTCCGCTCTGCCGCTTGCGCTCCAATATCTTGAATTGCCGTGCGCCGTGATCGCAAACCGCTGCGCATTTTTCCGCGACATGGTTCAGCTTCCGGCGTCGCTCTTGCCGTCGGAAGGACCTTGGCTTCTCAGCTTTCCGTGATCGCGGTCGGAAAGCCACACCCGCGTCTCATCGAGGATTTCCGTCGACAGGTCGGGATCGTCAGTCATCCGCGCCAGGATAAGCGCGCCGATCATGGCCGCAGAACTGCCGATTGCCGCGCGACGCTTCTCATGCTCATCCGTGCCCGGCGCGACCTTGCCGAACCGGGCGAACTGGCGCTTGAGGACGTCCGTCATCTCCGACCGTGCGGAACCGGGCTGGCGGCTTACCTCCGACGCAAGGGCTGCAAGCGGGCAGCCGTGGCCGAAATCGTCCCGATGCTCCGGCGAAAGATAACGTCGGGCGACGGATGCAAGATCCACCGTTAGCGGCTCGGTTTCTCCCTGCAGACCGGCCAATGTCTGCGCGATCAGATCCTCCTTCGACTTGAAGTAGCCGTAGAAGCCGCCATGGGTGAGGCCTGCCGCCTTCATGACATCAGTAACGGTGACGGATTCGAAGCCGCGCTCCCGGAACAGCTGTCCCGCCGCCTCCAGAATTGTCTTCTTGTTCTCTTCGACCTGCTTCCGGCTCACGCGCATCATCGTCTCCTGAAATTTCGATTGACAATATACATGATAGTCATCATATATCCAAATACATGATAGTTATCATGAATAAACTGAAGGAGCCCAATCGATGAGCAGGAAGCCAGTAGTCCTTGTAACCGGTGCCTCGACCGGCATTGGCGCCGTCTATGCGGAGCGATTTGCCCGTCGCGGTCATGATCTCGTTCTGGTCGCGCGCAATGCGGCGCGGCTCGACGCGCTCGCTGAGCGCCTCAAGAACGAAACCGGCGTGGCGGTGGATGTGGTCCCGGCGGACCTGACCGACGCACAGGACCTCGCCAAGGTCGAGCAGCGGCTGCGCGAAGACCGGAGCATCGGCGTGCTGGTCAACAATGCCGGGACGTCTATCCCCCGAGGCTTTCTTCAGCAGCAGAGCGAGGACATCTCGAAGCTGATCGCGCTCAACGTAACGGCAGTCACCAGGCTCGCGCATGCGGCAGCTCCGGGGTTTGCGGAGAGAGGCGAGGGGGCGATCATCAACATCGCGTCGGTCGTCGGGCTTGCACCGGAGATGGGCGCAACCGTCTACGGCGCGACCAAGGCCTTCGTGCTGTTCCTTTCTCAAGGCTTGAATGTCGAACTCGCCACCAAGGGCGTCTACGTTCAGGCGGTTCTGCCCGCAGCGACGCGCACCGAGATCTGGGATCATGCCGGCGTCGATGTCGAGACGCTCCCCGGTGTGATGGAGGTCGGCGATCTCGTCGATGCGGCGCTGATCGGCTACGATCGACGCGAGTTGGTAACCATCCCGCCGCTTCCCGATGCCGGCCAGTGGAACACCCTCGATACGGCACGGCAGGCAATGCTGCCGAATTTTGCACAGTCGTTGCCGGCCGAGCGCTATCGGTCCGCTGCCTGACCGGTCCACGCACGGAGCGGGCGTTTGGCGTCCGCTCCGAACGCCTGCACCTGCTGAGACGGTCGATGCTCGGGCCTTTCCGCTTGGGCACAGCAAGCCACAGCGTTTCCACGGTTTGCCTCAAAGGCGTTTGCCAAGCGCCCTCAGGCTGCTTAGAAATTGAGGATCAAAGATTTCGCAAGGCCGACCACTCCGTCCCTGTGCGAAAATCCTCCCTCGAAACGATGTTGATGGTGCGAGCCGATGAAAAGATTCAATCTGGGACCAACCGACCTTTCCGTTTCCTCTGCCGTTCTCGGCCTGATGCGGATTGCCGATCTCAGCGACGACGCCATAAGCCGGCTCTATGGGAAGGCACGGGACGTCGGCATCAACGTCTTCGACCATGCCGATATCTATGGCGGCGAACTGCATGCCTGCGAGCGCCGTTTCGGCGATGCGTTGCGGCTGAAGCCGACTGAGCGCGAACAGATCGTCATCCAGAGCAAGTGCGGAATCCGTCGCGGCTATTTCGATTTCTCCAAAGATCATATTCTGCAGTCGGTCGATCGATCGCTTGCGGCGCTGAAGACCGACTATCTCGATCTTCTCTTGCTGCATCGCCCGGATGCGCTGGTGGAACCGGAGGAGGTGGCGGACGCCTTCGACAAATTGCAGGCGGCTGGCAAGGTCCGGCATTTCGGCGTCTCGAACCACACCCCGCGGCAGATCGATCTTCTGAAGACCGCCGTCCGCCAACCGCTCGTCGCCAACCAGATCCAGCTCAGCATTGCGCATGCGCCTTCGGTCGCCTTCGGAATCGCCGCCAATATGGCAGGTCTCGAGCAATCGATCGATCGCGACGGGGAAGTGGTCGTCTATTCGCGCATCAACCGCATGACGTTGCAGGCCTGGTCACCGTTCCAGCAGGGTTTCTTCGGCGGCGTCTTCGTCGGCGACGAGAAGAACTTTCCGGAACTCAACCGGTTGCTGGACGAACTCGCGGGCAAGTACGGGGTATCGGCTTCCGCGATCGCCTATGCCTGGATCGCCCGCCATCCGGCCAACATTCAGGTGGTGCTTGGAACGACAAGTCCCGAGCGTTTGGGCGATATCGCGCCCGGCGCCGACATCACGCTGTCGCGCGAGGATTGGTATCGTCTCTTCACGGCGGCAGGACACGTGCTGCCCTGACCTCGTTAGGTCTGCAGACCATTGAAAAGGTCCGCTCGGATCCGAGCGGGCCTTTTATGTATTGGGGGCTGATGCGGATGGCTTAGCTGCGCGGCTTCAGGTTTTCCGGATCGTAGAGCGGCTTGTAGCCGACGCCGACGACCTCGACCGGATAGGTCTCGGCGAAGTATTCGACGTTGAGTTTGCGGCCGACCTGGCAATGGGACCACGGCAGATAGGCAAGCGCGATGTTCTTGCCGATCGTCGGGCCGAAGGCGATCGAGGTGGTGTAGGAACGGCGGCCCAGTTCATCGACCAGCACCTTGCCGGTTTCAGGATCCATCACCGGCAGGGTTCCGACCGGATAGCGCTTCACGCCGTTCTTGTCGGTATTCTCCGTCATGACGAGCGTGCAGAGCATGGCCGGCTGATGTTCGCGCGCCTTGTATTCGAGATGCTTGGCCTTGCCGCGGAAGTCCACGTCCTTGACCTTCGGGCGGGCAAGGTCGGCTTCGATGAGGTTGTACTGGGTAAGCAGGTCGGCGTTCTGCAGGCGCAGGCTCTTTTCCATGCGGCGCGAGTTCGCATAGGTTTCGACGCCGAAGGCCATGACGCCGGTCGAGCGCAGCGCGTCCCAGACGGCGAGGCCGTCCTCGTACTTCATGTGCAGTTCCCAGCCCTGCTCGCCGACATAGGAGATGCGGAAGGCGGTGACCTTTTTGCCGGCGATCTCGATCGGCTTGATCGCGGCGAAGGCGAAGTTCTCGATGTCGAGGCCCGAGGGATCGGCAACCACCTTCTTCAGCGTCTCACGGGCATTGGGACCCCAGATGCCGATGGTGATGAACTTCTCCGAGACGTCGGTGATGGTGACGTCAAGGCCGCGATCTTCGGCGACGCGGCGCATGTACTGGAAGTCGCGCGGGCCGGCGTCGGCGCCGTTCACCAGGCGGCAGCGGTCGGCCATGCGGAAGACGGTGAAGTCGGCCCGTACCATGCCCTCGTCGTCGAGGAAGTGGGTGTAGATGCCCTTGCCGATGTTGCCGTCGCCGCCGACCTTGGCGGCGCACAGCCATTCGAGCAGCTCGACATGGTCAGTACCTTCGATGTCGACCATATGGAAGTGAGAGAGGTTGACGATGCCGCAGTCCTCGCTCATCGCCAGATGCTCGGCGTTGGAGACGCGCCAGAAATGGCGGCTGTCCCACTCGTTTTCACGTACCGGAACGCGGTCGCCATACTTCTCCAAAAGGTGCTCGTTGGCAGCGTAGCCGTGGGCGCGCTCCCAGCCGCCGAGTTCCATGAAATAGCCGCCGAGTTCCTTTTCGCGCTCGTAGAAGGGCGAGCGCTTGACGTTGCGGCCGGTGGCATAGGGTTCGCGGGTGTGCACGGCGGGGTAATAGATCTTCTGCGCCGCCTCGAAGCAGCGGCCCTCGATGAACTTTTCTTCCAGCTGGTGCGGATAGAAGCGGGAATAGTCGATCGAGGCGTGGTCGATCTCGGTGCGGCCGTCTGTCATCCAGTCGGCGATCAGCTTGCCATAACCGGGGCCGTCCTTCACCCAGATGGCGACGCAGTACCACAAGCCGCGCACCTTTTGGCTCTCGCCGCAGGAGGGGCCGCCGGCGGCCGAGACCTGCAGCAGGCCGTTGAAGGAATGGCTCTCGTTGTAGCCGAGTTCGCCGAGGATCGGCGTCAGTTCCATGGCGCGCTCGAGCGGCTCGATGATCTGTTCCATCTCCAGGTCGCGCTGTGAAGGCGACAGGCGCGCCTCGTGCTTTTCAAGAATGTTGCGTGGATGGCAGAGGCGCGGATTGGTGGTCTCGTAATAGCCCCACTCGATCTGGCCGCCCTCGGTAGTCTTCGGGTCGCCGGTGTCGCGCATGTAGGCCGAGTTGCCCTGGTCACGCAAAAGCGGGAAGCCGATCTCCTTGCCGGTGCCTTCGAATTCGTTGTACGGGCCGAAGAAGGTGAGCGGATGGTCGACCGGCATGACCGGCAGGTCCTCACCGACCAATTCAGCGATCAGGCGACCCCAGATGCCGGCGCAGACGATGACGTGGTCCGCCATGATCGTGCCGCGATGGGTGACGACGCCCTTGATGCGGCCGTTCTCGACGATCAGCGACTTTGCCGGCGTGTTGCCGAAGACCTGCAGCTTGCCGGACTTTTCCGCGGCGTCGACGAGCTTGCCGGCAACCGTCTGCGAGCGCGGGATGACGAGGCCGGCATCCGGGTCGAACATGCCGCCCATGACCTGATCTTCTTCGATCAGCGGGAACATCGTCTTGATTTCAGCCGGCGAGACATAGTGGGCGCGGGTGCCGAAGGCCTTGGCGGAGGACAGCTTGCGCTTGATCTCTTCCATCCAGACATCGTCGCCGGTGCGCGCCACTTCCAGGCCGCCGATGCGGGCGTAGTGGCCCATTTTCTCGAAGAAATCGATCGAATACTGCGTCGTCCAGACCGAGAGATAGTCGTGGCTGGTGGTGTAGCAGAAGTCCGAGGCGTGTGCGGTCGAGCCGATATCGGTCGGTACGCCCGACTTGTCGATGCCGACGATATCGTCCCAGCCGCGCTCGATCAGGTGGTGCGCGATCGAAGCACCGACGATGCCACCCAGCCCGATGATTACGACTTTCGCCTTTTGCGGAAACTCTGCCATTGATTGCGACCCTAGTTGGATTGGATGCCGGATTTTAGGGCCTGATCCGCCCCGACCAGAGCCTGTCTACGACATTCTCATCAAACTGCACGACCAGAGCCGAGCATTTTGCGGTTCGCCGAACGAGAGCTGTCGAGACGGTCATGCCACTGATTTCGTGAGAAAAAGCGCCTCTCAGCGCCAATCTGATTTCATCTAGCATATCGCAAATGGCGACGCATCCGAATGCGTCATTGCGATCTACCTGCTTTCCAGTGATCGCGGCGTTGGCCACGAAAGATAATCCCATCGGGTAAGATTGACAGCGATGCATGATGTTAATAAGTTCGGTAACAGAACGAATTAAAAGAGGTCCCCGTGAACGACAGCTTGCGCATCTCCCGGAAGTTCTCCCAGCGCTCCGTCATGGAGGCGATCGTCCAGGGCGGTCCGATTTCGCGTGCGTCGATCTCGAAGCAGACCGGCCTTTCCAAGCAGACCATTTCGGAGATCGTCCGCGGCCTCGAAGAAGAGGGTTGGGTGCAGGAGACGGGGCGCACCAGCGGCCATGTCGGGCGCACTGCCGTCACCTACGAACTGGTGTGCGATGCCGCCTTCATCATCGCCGTCGACCTCGGTGGCACGAAGGTGCGCGTGGCGATCACCGATCTCGCCTGCCAGATCTTTGCCGAAGACACGGCGCCGACCGATCCGCGGGGCGGCCGCTTCGTCGTAGAGCAGATCGCTGCCATGGCCTTTGATGCGGCAGACCGACAGAAGATCGCTCGCGAGAAGATCCGGCTTGCGGTGGTAGGCGTTCCCGGCGCGCCCTGCAGCGAGACCGGCCGTGTGCTGCTTGCACCGAACATTGCCGGCTTCGACACGATGGATGTCGTCGGCGCCTTCGAAGAGGTGCTCGGTTTTGGAGCCATGCTCGAAAACGACGTCAATCTTGCCGTCCTTGGCGAAAACTGGCTGGGCCAGGGGCAGGGGATCGACAACCTCGCCTATGTGGCGCTGGGCACCGGCGTCGGCAGCGGCCTGATGGTCGGCGGCCATCTGGTGCGCGGCGTCAGCAATGCGGCCGGCGAAATGGGTTTCCTGCCGCTCGGCGCCGACCCGTTCGAGGCGGAATCGCTGCGCACCGGCGCCTTCGAGCGCGCGGTTGCCTCGCATGGCATGGCGGAACGTTACGCGGCGCTTTCGGGCAAGACCGTTGCCGTGCCCACCATCTTTGCCAAGGCAGAAGCGGGCGATGCGGCAGCGCTGACGGTGCTGGATGACACTGCGCGGTATCTGGCAGCCGGCGTTGCCGCGATTGCCGCGATCGCCAACCCGCAGAAGGTCATCCTGGGCGGATCCATCGGACTCCGGCCGGAAATGCTTGAGCGGGTAAAAGCCTTCCTGCCGCAGTGCTTCCCCTATCCGGTCAATGTGGAGACCGGTGAACTCGGCGCGCGCGCCGCGATCATCGGGGCGGCGGCGATCGGGCTCGGTCAGTTGCACAACACCCTTTTCGGGGTCGATGCGCCCGATGGCCGGATTTCGCTGCCGCGGGCAAACGTCAACGCGCTTCGGGAGGCGATGTGATGACGATGAATGACGGCTTGGTCGAACGTTTGCGAGCGGCGCTTGATCGCGAGACGGCGATTGATCTTTTTCGTGGCGCGATCGGGCGTGAGAGCATTACCGGCAACGAGGCGAATTTCGTCGCCTTTCTGGCCGAAACGATGCAGCGCCTTGGCCTGGAAGGCTTGAAAACGGCGGAGTTCCTGCCGGGTCGGCCGAACGTCTGGGCGGAGCGCAAGGGGCGCGGCAAGGGGCCACGCCTGCTGTTCATTGGCCATACGGATACGGTGCATGTCGACGGCTGGCGCGAGCATTGGGCCGGTACCGAGCGCGAGGATCCCTTCGCTGCACCGATCATCGATGGGGCGGTCTGGGGGCGCGGCTCGGGCGATCTGAAGGCAGGCATTTGCGCATCGCTGGCGGCGCTGTCGCTGCTCGACAAGTCCGGCGTTGCGTTGGCCGGGGACGTGGCCTTTGCCTTCGTCGGCGACGAGGAAAGCGGTCAGCCGGGGACCGGTGTCTCCGCCGGTATCAAGGATCTGGTCGAACGCATCGAGACCGGTGACATCGTCCGTCCGGACTTCGTCGTCTATGTCGAGCCGACACGGCTTTCGGTTTATCCGGCGCAGATCGGATTTTTCATCGCCGACATCACGATTACAGGCAAGTCCGCCTATTTCGGCGTACCCGAACTCGGCAAGGATGCATTGCGCGCCAGCCACGCGGCGATGTCGGCTCTCTGGAAACACTCCGACGAGATCGCCGCGCGGGCCGAGCACAAGCTGATCGGTCGCAGTTTCCTGCTGATCACCGGCCTTGCCGGCGGCGGCTACATCGCCGTGCCCGAGCGTTGCACGCTGTCGCTGATCCGCAAACTGTTGCCAGGGGAATCGCTGGACACGGCGGCGGCCGAGATCGAGGTTGCGGTGCGCTCGGCGATCACCGATCCGGAAATCACGGTCGAGTTTTCCTATCCGGCCGGCCGCGACCATGCGCTTGGCGGCACGGCGGCTGAAATCGACGAAACGGCGGGCGAAGTCGGTGCGCTATCAGCCGCCATGGCCGAAGCGATGGCTGGGCGCGGCGTCATCGAAGGCGCGCCCTTCTGGTCGGAATCGCCATTCTTCGTCAACCGCTTGGGTGTGCCTGCCGTCTATTGCGCGCCCGGCGACATCCGCAATTGCCATACCTACGAGGAACGGGTCGAGGTGGAGGAATACCTCGCCGGGATCGTCGGATTTGCCGCCTTCATGGCGCGCTACTGCGGCGTCATGGACTGAACTGCCAAACAAGAGGGAGAACGACAATGCTTCTGAAGAAATTGATGGCTGCCGCACTCGTCAGCGGTTTCGTGCTTGCCGCAAACGCCGCCTCTGCCCAGACGGTGGGTCCGTCCGGCGAGAGCGCGACGCCGAGCGCCGATGTCGCCCTGACCGATGCCGATATCGGCGCGCTCAAGGGCAAGGGCTACAAGGCGGCGCTGCTGTGGCATACCTCGTCCGACTTCACCAACGCCGTTTCGGCCGGTGCCAAGGATGAGTTTGCCCGCGCCGGCGTCGAGATCGCGGTGACGACGGATGCCGGCTTCGACGCTGCCCGCCAGCGCAGCGATATCGAAACCGCGCTTGCCGCCAAGCCGAACGTCATCCTGGCGCTGCCGCTCGATCCGGTGACCTCGGCCGAAGCATTCCGCCAGGCAGTGACCGATGGCAGCAAGCTCGTGTTCCTCTCCAACCTGCCGAGCGGCTATAAGCAGGGCACGGACTATGCCTCGATCGTTACCGACGATCTCTTCCAGATGGGCAAGCAGGCGGCGGATGCGCTGGCCAAGGCGATCGGCGGCAAGGGCAAGGTTGGCTACATCTTCCACGATGCCAGCTACTATGTGACGAACCAGCGCGACCAGGCCTTCAAGTCGACGATCGAGAAGGACTATCCGGATATCAAGATCGTTGCCGAGCAGGGCATCTCAGACCCGGCACGTGCCGAGGAGCTGGCAAGCGCCATGCTGCTGCAGAACCCTGATCTCGACGGTATCTACGTGACCTGGGCCGAGCCTGCCGACGGCGTGCTCTCTGCCCTGCGCTCGAGCGGAAATACCAAGACCAAGATCGTCACGCTCGATCTTGCCGAACCGGTCGCGCTCGACATGGTCAAGGGCGGCAACGTCACCGCGCTTGTTGCCGACAAGGCCTATGAGCTTGGACGCGCCATGGCTGCGACCGGCCTGAAGTCGCTTCTCGGACAGCAGACGCCGGCCTTCGTCGTTGCCCCGGCTTTGACCGTCACCAAGGAAAACGTCGCGGACGGCTGGAAGCAGTCGCTCAACCGCGATGCGCCGCAGTCGGTGCTCGACGCGGCCAAGTAATCAGGTGGCCGCCGGGAGAGAGGACGCTTCCGGCGGCGTCATTCCTAAAAGGGAGGCAGATATGCACAGGGCAGTGAAACACTTCGCGTTGCTGGCAACGGTCTTTGCCGCGACATCCGGCTTTGCCGCTGACGGCAAGACCACGGGTCCGCATGGCGAGACGCCGACGCCGGCGGGCAGCCTGACGCTGACGGCGGAGCAGGAACAGCAGATCAAGGACGGCAAGTTTACCGCAGCGCTCGTCTGGCACGAGATGAGCGAATACACCAACGCGGTCAACAGCGGCGCCCAGGACGAGTTCAAGCGCCTTGGCGTCGAGGTGGTCGCACAGACCGATGCCGGCTTTGATGCCGCCCGCCAGAAGGCGGATGTCGAGACGGTGCTTGCCAAGAAGCCCTCGATCATCCTGTCGCTGCCGGTCGACCCGGCAAGCGCCGCCGTGGTTTACGATCCGGCACGCACCGCCGGTGTGAAGCTCGCCTTCGTCGACAATTCGCCGGCCGGTTACGAACACGGCAAGGACTATGTGACGATCGTCTCGGACGACCTTTTCCAGATGGGCAACAAGGCGGCCGTTGCCATGGCGGATGCGCTCGGTGGCAAGGGCAAGCTCGGCTATATCTATCATGACGCCGACTTCTACGTGACCAACCAGCGCGATGGCGCCTTCAAGTCGACGATCGAGCAGGACTATCCCGACATGAAGATCGTTGCCGAGGCCGGCATGGCCGATCCGGCCCGCAGCGAGGAAATCGCGCAAGGCATGATCACCCAGAACCCGGATCTCGACGGGATCTATGTGACCTGGGCGGAGCCGGCACTGAGCGTGCTTTCGACGCTGCGCGGCGCCGGCAACAGCCACACCAAGATCGTGACGCTCGACCTCAACGAACCGGCAGCACTCGACATGGTCAAGGGCGGCAACATCGCAGCTCTGGTCGCCGACGAAGCCTACAATATCGGTGTCACCGCAGCGCGCGCCGCGGCAGGGTCGCTGGTCGGCAAGAAGGCCGAGCCTTTCCTGGTGGTCGACTCGCTTGCCGTGACCAAGGCGACGGTCGCCGACGGCTGGAAGAAGTCTCTGAACAAGGATGTGCCCGCGTCGATCGCGGATGCGATGAAGTGATGAAATGATGCCCGCTGCATGAGTAAAACATGCAGCTTTTCATAGTGCTGCGGCGACCTTTGCGCGTCTGACCAGACCCGCGGCGCCGTAGTGCAGGGGGAGCTTTCCCCCTGCCTTCGGAGGAAGAATAATGTCCAGTGCCCATTCCAGCGCGAGCGGCCAGCCGGCGAGCCTCGTCAGTCGCCTCAACCTGCAGCAATACGTCGTCTATCTCGGCTTCCTGGCGATCTTTCTGTTCTTCGCCATCGTGCTTCGCGACAGCGGGTTTCTGACGGTTCGCAACCTGTCGAACATCATGCTGCAGACAGCACCGGTGACGATCATGGCGATCGGCCTCGTCTTCGTCATGTCGGCCGGCGAGATTGACCTGTCGATCGGCTCGACGGTTGCCGTCTCGGCGCTGGCGGCGGCGGTGACGATCAACGAGTACGGCCTGGTGGCTGGCGTCGTCGCCGGTATCGGCGCCGGCGTGCTGATCGGGCTCCTGAACGGCGCGCTGGTCGCCTATGTCAAACTGCCGTCCTTCCTGGTGACGCTGGCGACGCTCGGGCTTTTTGCCGGCGTCTCCCGCTCGATGACGAACCTGCGCTCGATCCCGGTGACCGACAGCACCTTTACCGGCTTTTTCGGCTCCGGCTCGTTCCTCGGCGTGCCTTCGCTGATCTGGTGGACCCTCGTTGCCGTCGTCTGCGGCCATGTCATCTACCGCGAAACCCGCTTCGGCGCCCATGTGCTGGCGACCGGCGACAACAGCCGGGCAGCGAGCGTCTCCGGCATCAGCGTGCCGCGCATTCGGCTGGCCGTTCTGATGATCAGCGGCGGTCTCGCCGGCCTTGCGGGCCTGCTTTACGCCGGTCGCCTGCAGGCGGCGAAGTATACGCTTGGCGAGACCGACCTGATGACGGTGATCGCCGCCGTCATCGTCGGCGGCACGTTGCTCAACGGCGGCAAGGGCACGATCATCGGCGCGCTCGTCGGCTCGCTGATGATGGGCATGCTCAACAATGGCCTGATCCTGATGGGCCTTTCCGTATCCGACCAGATGATCGTTCGCGGTCTCATCATCCTCGCTGCGGTCGCCGTGTCGCTGCGCGAAAAGTCCCGCTGAAGGAGGATTTCATGTTTCTCGACGTTCTGCGCCGCCGCAACCCGGCATTCATCGAAGCGGCGATGAGCCTGCACCAGCAGGGCAAGCTTCCGGCCAACGCCTATGTGCTCGATCTCGACACGGTCGAGGCCAATGCGGCGATTATGAGCAACGAGGCTCGTCGCCTCGGCCTGAAGACCTTTGCGATGACCAAGCAGGTGGGCCGCTCCAGTTCCTTCTGCGAAGCGGTCAAGCGTGGTGGCATTGACCGTTCGGTTGCCGTCGACATGGCCTGTGCCCGCGCCACCCACAAGGCGGGCCTGAAGGTCGGCCATCTCGGCCACCTGCAGCAGGTCGCGCGCCACGAGGCGGCTGCCGCAGCGAAAACCTTCCGGCCGGACTATTGGACGGTCTTCAACGGCGAAAAGGCTGCAGAAGCGGCGGCTGGCGCACATGCAGCCGGCTATCGGCAGGATCTGCTCGCCCGTATCCGGGCGGAAGGTGATACCTTCTACCGCGGCCATGAAGGCGGGTTCGATGCCAGCGACGTTGCCGCGGTGGCGGACCGTCTCGATGCGCTCGACGGTGGCCGCTTTGCCGGCATCACCACCTTTCCGGCGCTGCTCTTCGACCATGAAAGCCGCAAGGTGAAGCCGACACACAATCTCGCGACGCTCTCGAAAGCTGCCGAGGCGCTGGCCAAGGCCGGCCGCAACGGGATCGAGGTGAATGCGCCGGGTACGACCTCCAGCGTCATGCTCCCGGCCCTTGCCGAAGCGGGCGCGACGCAGTGCGAGCCGGGCAACGGTCTGCACGGCACCACCGCACTGCACGTGATGGAAGATCTGCCGGAACTGCCGGCGGTACTCTACCTCACCGAAGTTTCCCATCTCTCGGGCGGCAAGGCCTATTGCTTCGGCGGCGGCTTCTACATCGACCCGATCTTTCCGGATTACGACGTCAAGGCGATCGTCTCTGCCGACCCGACGACTTCGGCGTCGGCGCTTCGAAGCGTCGAAGTACCGCCCCCCTCGGCGATCGACTATTACGCGATGATCGACGCCAGCGGTGCGGCGGCCCCGAAGCCTGGCGATACGGCGGTGTTCGGCTTCCGCGGGCAGGCCTTCGTCACGCGGGCCTATGTCGTCGGCGTGTCGGGCATCTCCAAGGGCGCGCCGAAGGTGGAAACGATCGAAAACGGTTTCGGCGAAACCGCGGCCTGGCCGGTTTGAGGGGTGACGTCATGAACGTGAACACGAATTCTGCACGCGAGCCGGTCCTCAAGCTGAAGGACATCCGCAAGACCTTTGGCGGCGTCACCGCGATCGAGAACTTCTCGCTGGACGTCCGTCCGGGCGAGATCGTGGCGCTCGTCGGCGACAACGGCGCCGGCAAGTCGACGCTGATCAAGATCATCTCCGGCGTTTACACGCCGACCTCGGGAACGATCACCATCGAAAACCAGACCGTGGCGATGTCGAACGCCACGATGGCGCGCGCCCATGGCATCGAGGTCGTCTATCAGGATCTGGCGCTTGCCGACCAGCAGACGGTCTATATGAACATGTTTCTTGGCCGCGAGCCGGTAAACCGTTTCGGCCTGCTCGACCGTCGCCGGATGATTTCCGAGACGGAAACTCTGGTGAAGGAACTGGATGTCCGCATCCCCTCGGCCCATGCGACGATCCGCGACCTCTCGGGCGGCCAGCGCCAGGGCGTCGCGATTGCCCGCGCCACCCATTGGGCGAGCAAGCTGATCTTGCTCGATGAGCCGACGGCAGCACTTGGCGTTGCCGAAACCGCCAAGGTCGAGGAGATCGTCGAATCGCTGAAAAGCCGCAACATCGGCGTACTGATCATCAGCCATAGCCTCGATCAGGTGTTCAAGCTCGCCGACCGCATCTGCGTTCTGCGCCGCGGCAAGCAGATCGGCATCCGTGAGACGGCCAAGACCGACAAAAACGAGATCATCGCGATGATCACCGGGCTTCAGCAACACTGAGGCGGATGAGTCCAGCGGTGCCGCCATTGGGGCGGCGCCGGTTGGCAATCATGGTGCGGCGCCGAAGAAGGTGAGGCGGGTGAACAGCACGTAGTGCGATTCCGAGACCATCAGCGCCACGAAGACCAGCACCAGCAGCGGCGGCAGCAGGATCGCGTAGATCAGCGCCAGCCGTTCCCAGGCCATGTGCATGAAGATCGCGACGATCAGCCCTGCCTTCAGTACCATGAAGATCAGGATCAGCGACCACCTGAGATAACCCTGCAGCCCGACATAGTCGACGAGGTAGGAAAAGGTGCTGAGCACGAAGAGCAGCAGCCAGACGACCAAGTAGAGGCCGATCGGGTGTTGCTGGTGCGTTTGTGCGTGGCCTTCTACTTTTGCTGCCGGTGCCGCGTGGGTGTGAACAGTCGTTTCCGTCATGGCCATGCCTCACCACAGATAGAAGAATGCGAAGATGAAGACCCAGACGAGGTCGACGAAGTGCCAGTAGAGGCCGGTGATCTCGACGATCTCGTATTGTCCTCTTCGGCTCGTGAAAAAGCCACGCCGTTCAGTGTCGAAATCGCCGCGCCAGACTTTTCGCGCGATGATCAGCAGGAAGATGACGCCGATCGTGACGTGGGTGCCGTGGAAGCCGGTGATCATGAAGAAGGTCGAGCCGAATTGCGCAGCACCCCAAGGGTTGCCCCAGGGACGCACGCCCTCGGTGATCAGCTTCGTCCATTCGAAGGCTTGCATGCCGACAAAGGTGGCGCCGAAAAGGGCGGTCAGCAGCATCAGCAGAGCGGTCTTCTTGCGATCGCGCCGGTAACCGAAATTGACGGCCATGGCCATGGTGCCGCTCGAGGTGATCAGCACGAAGGTCATGATGGCGATCAGGATCAGCGGCACGTCCGAGCCGCCGATGTGCAGCGCGAAGACCTCGCTCGGATTGGGCCAGGGAACGGCAGTCGACATGCGCGCCGACATGTAGGCGATGAGGAAACAGCCGAAGACGAAGGTGTCGCTCAAGAGGAAGATCCACATCATCGCCTTGCCCCAGGAGACGTTCTTGAACGTCCGCTGGTCGGAGGCCCAGTCGGCGGCAAAGCCGGCAAGTCCCGCGGGGCGATGGAGCGGTTCTCGGACAGGCGAATGTGTCTCGGCGGACATGCCTTGCCTCCTTCAAGTCAAGAGCGACCGGCAGAGCTCGACGAAGTCGTTGGCCCAGCCGGAAAAGAGCGCGTAAAGCACCAGCCATACGGCCAGCATGAAATGCCAGTAGGTGGCGCAGAGCGTGATCGACAGCACGGCCCTTTCGCCCATCGGGCCGGTGCGCGTCTTGACGATGACCCGGGTAAGCGCGAACAGGCCGCCGAGGATGTGCAGGCCATGCATGCCCGAGATCATGTAGAAGAAGCTGTTGGCCGGATTGTCGGCGAGCAGGAAGCCAGCGTCGGTCAACTCCCGCCAGGCAAAGACCTGGCCGGCGAGGAAGGCGAGACCGGCGGCAAGGGCTGCGATCATCGCCGTGCGGCTCGCCTCGTTACGATGCTGTTCGGCAGTGACGCGGGCCGCATGCAGAAGCAGGCTGCCAAGCGCAAGGATGGCGGTGTTCAGCCAGAGGATCTTCGGCATCGGCGTCGACCACCAGTCGGTGGAGGCCATGCGCATGAAGTAGGCGCTGATGAAGAGAGAGAAGAGCGCGGCGACGACAGCAAGGAAGACGCCAAGGCCGATTTTTGCAGGCGGGATCGAAGGCCTACCGCGCGGACGGGGATCGTGGGCGTGGCCGACCTCCAGCCAGGGTTTCGAGAACAGCCGCTGCCGGCTGAGCCACCAGGCGGCGATCGCGAAGATCACCGCCAGGAAGACGAGGGTGACGTTCATGAGGCACCCTCCGGCGCGTGGCCTACTGAACCCGGCTCAGTCTGCGGAATGAAATCTTCCGCTGCACCCGGCACGCTGTAGTCATAGGGCCAGCGGTAGACGACCGGCAGGTCCTTGCCCCAATTGCCATGCCGTGGTGGCGTTTCCGGCGTCTGCCATTCGAGCGTCGTTGCCCGCCAGGGGTTGCCGCCGGCCTCGCGGCCGTGGCGGATGCTCCAGATGAGATTGAAGAGGAAGACGATCTGGGCGGCGCCGACGATCAGCGCCATGATGGTGATGAACTCGTTGAGCGTATGGGCGGATGCCGGCACGAAGGCGGTCTCGCCCATCTCATAGTAGCGGCGCGGCATGCCGATCAGCCCGAGATAGTGCATCGGGAAGAAGATCAGATAGGCGCCGACGAAGGTGACCCAGAAGTGGATCTGCCCCATCGCCTGGTTGAGCATGCGGCCGGTGATCTTCGGATACCAGTGATAGATCGCCCCGAAAATCACCATGATTGGCGCAACGCCCATGACCATGTGGAAATGGGCCACGACGAACATCGTGTCGGAGAGCGGCACATCGACGACGACATTGCCGAGGAACAGACCGGTCAGCCCGCCATTGACGAAGGTGACGATGAAGGCGAGCGCGAACAGCATCGGCAGCGTCAGGTGGATGTCGCCGCGCCAGAGCGTCAGCACCCAGTTGTAGACCTTGATCGCCGTCGGCACGGCAATGATCAGGGTGGTGGTGGCGAAGAAGAAGCCGAAATAGGGGTTCATGCCGCTGACATACATGTGGTGCGCCCAGACGATGAAGGAGAGCGCGCCGATGATGACGATCGCCCAGACCATCATGCGGTAGCCGAAGATGTTCTTGCGGGCGTGGGTGCTGATGAGATCGGAGACGATGCCGAAGGCGGGCAGGGCGACGATGTAGACCTCCGGATGGCCGAAGAACCAGAAGAGGTGCTGGAACATGATCGGGCTGCCGCCGCCATGCTGCAGCTGCTCGCCCATCTCGACGATCGCCGGCATGAAGAAGCTGGTGCCGAGCACCCGGTCGAACAGCATCATGACGCAGGCGACGAAGAGGGCGGGGAAGGCGAGAAGCGCCATCACCGTCGCCGTGAAGATGCCCCAGACGGTGAGCGGCATGCGCATCAAGGTCATGCCGCGCGTGCGCCCCTGCAACACGGTGACGACATAGTTGAGGCCACCCATGGTAAAGCCGATGACGAAGAGGATGAGGGAGGAGAGCATCAAGATGATGCCCCAGTCCTTGCCGCCGGGCGTGCCGGAAAGTACTGCCTGTGGCGGATAGAGCGTCCAGCCGGCGCCGGTCGGCCCGCCCGGTGCAAAGAAGCTCGCGACGAGCACGAGGACGGCCAGCAGATACAGCCAGTAGCTCAGCATGTTGGCATAGGGGAAGACCATGTCGCGCGCGCCGAGCATCAGCGGGATCAGGTAGTTGCCGAAGCCGCCGAGGAAGAGCGCAGTCAACAGATAGATCACCATGATCATGCCGTGCATGGTGATGAACTGGTAGTAGCGTTCCGCATCGATGAAGGCGAAGGCGCCGGGAAAGCCGAGCTGCAGACGCATCAGCCAGGAGAGCACGAGGGCGACCATGCCGATGGCGATCGCGGTCGAGGCATATTGCACGGCGATGATCTTCGCATCCTGGCTGAAGACATAACGCGTCCACCAGCTATGGGGATGATAGAGCTCCACGTCCTCCACTTCCGCGGGGCCAATCTGTTCGCCCGTGCCTGACCGGATATCGACCATCTGCGAGAACCTCCCAACACCGGATCATCTCGATCCAACGCCTTGAACCTGCAATTCCGCACGTCCAACAATGGAATTGCGTCTCCTCACGAGCGGGATGCGGGCGGATATCGCGAGCACTTTTCCTCATCCCGCTTTGGCCGTCGGGGCGCCTGTTATTGCGCCGGGGCGGCATTCACTGCCTGCGCCGTTTCTTTCGTTCCTGCCTTTGCCTGCAATTGCGAGAATGTCGTCTGTTGCGAGAGCCAGGCTTGATAATCGGCGGCACTGTCGACAACGACGGTGCCGCGCATCTGTGGGTGACCGGTGCCGCAGAGTTCGGCGCACAGCACCTCGAACGTGCCGGTGCGCGTCGGCGTCAGCCAGAAATAGGTGACCATGCCCGGCACCATGTCCATCTTGGCGCGGAACTCCGGCACGTAGAAATCATGCAGCACGTCGACCGATCGCAGCAGGATCTTGACCGGCTTGCCGACCTCCAGATGCAGTTCGCCGCCTTCGATGACGACGTCGTCGAGGGCGGCCGCATCGTTGCGGTTGAGGCCGAGCGAATTTTCAGGCGTGATGTCGCGGGTCTCCGACGTACCGAGCTTGCCGTCTGCGCCGGGCAGCCGGAAGCTCCACAACCATTGCTGGCCGACGACTTCTACCTCCGCCGCACCATCCGGCACGGTCACGAACTGGTGCCAGACGAAAAGGCCGGGGGTGAGCATGGCGGCGACGCCGAGCGTGGTGCCGCCGGCAAGCCACCCTTCGAGCTTCCTGTTTTCCGGTTCATAGGCCGCCCGGTTTCCCGGGCGATGCCGAAAACGCAGGACGCAATAGGCCATGAAAAGCACGACGGCGACGAAGACGACGCCGGTAATCCAGAAGGTGATGATGAGCGTATTGTCTATGTAATTCCAGTTGGACGCGATCGGCGTCCACCACCATGGGCTCAACAGATGGAACAACACCGAACCGACGGCCACCAAAACCAGAACAACTACCACGGCCATTTCTGTCCCTCCTCGCCGCTGGCGGCTGTGGGCATGAATACGCAATCCGTAGAGCCTTCTGCATGTTTCCGTTAATCGTCGCCGATCAAACGGCAAAACATGCAGGAATTCAAAGTTCTACAGCGACCTTTGCGCGTCTGGTCAGACACGCGGTGCTGTAGCTGCAATTATTACACGAACGTCGAACAGTCGCAATTCGCCGCCTCCGTGCGAGCAGCGGTTGCGTTTAGTCTCCGCAGGTTACTGCGAATACTGCTTGAGATAGGCGATGAGGTTGGAGATATCCGTATCATCTTTCAAACCGGCAAAGGCCATTTTCGTGCCTTTCACCTTGGTCCTTGGATTGTGCAGATAGTCGCGCAGATGCGCCTCATCCCAGACGAGTCCACCCTTGCCGGCATCGATCATCGCCGGTGAGTAGCTGAAGTCGGCATGAGTGCCTGCCGTTCGTCCGAACAGATGGTTGAGCGATGGCCCAACCTTGTTGGTGTCGCTGTCGGCCACATGACAGACGGCGCATTTCTTGAAGACGGTGGCTCCGGCGGCCGCATCGCCCTCTTGCGAAAGGGCAGCGAACGGACAGAGCATCGTTGTCGAAAAGGCAAGGGCAACAACAAGAATTCGCATGACACTTCCTCAATATCGCCGGGCGCAGGCAAGGAAGGCTATCGTCAATCTGTCGTTTTGGCGGTGCTTGCTTCTCTTAAGTTGGCGCCACGGCGGTTGATACTTGCGACACGACGACGGTACGCCTCGCTTTGTGGAAGTCAACCGGCGCAGCCGGCCGGTTTGCCGGATGCGCCTAAATTTTCGCCATGTCGCTGCCGGCGCTCAGACGCGATTGCCGTCGGCGTTGAAGAAGTGCAGCCGCTCGACCGGCAGGCGTACGGGCAGCGAGCCGGAAACGTTGAGGAACCGGCGGTCGTTGGTAAACGCCTTGAAGCCGGCACGGCCGAAGGAGAGGTGCAGGATGATGCCGAAGCCCGTCGGTTCGACCAGGTCGACATTGGCTTTCAGCGCATCCGGGCCTTCGACGCCGATCTCGACATGCTCCGGCCGGATGCCGAGCGTCGCCCTGGCGCCGTCCGTCAAGGCAGGATGCGGCTGGGCCGGAACGATGATGCCGCCTTCGGTTTCGAAGCGCGGGGCGCTACCGTTGCGATAGGTTCCCTCGAAGAAGTTCATCCCTGGCGACCCAATGAAGCCGGCCACGAAGAGATTGGCCGGGCGGTCATAGAGATCAAGAGGGCTTCCGACCTGCTGGACGAAGCCGCCGTTCATGGCGACGATCCGGTCGGCGAGCGTCATCGCCTCGATCTGGTCGTGGGTGACGTAGATCGAGGTGGCGCCCAAGTCCTTGTGCAGCTTCTTGATCTCGGCGCGCATCTGTTCGCGGAGGCGCGCGTCGAGGTTGGAGAGCGGCTCATCGAAGAGAAACGCCTTGGGTTCGCGCACGATGGCCCGGCCCATGGCGACGCGCTGGCGCTGTCCACCCGAAAGCGCCCTCGGCCGCCGCTCGAGCAGCGGGTCGAGGCCGAGCTTGGCGGCAGCGCCCGAGACGACGCTTGCGATCTTTTCCTTGGCGACCTTCCTCAGCCTCAGGCTGTAGCTCATGTTCTTGGCGACCGACATGTGCGGATAGAGCGCGTAGGACTGAAACACCATGGCGATGTCGCGGTCCTTCGGGGCCAGTTCGTTGACGCGTTTTCCGGCGATGCGGATTTCGCCCGAGGTCACGCTTTCGAGCCCGGCGATCATGCGCAGAAGCGTAGACTTGCCGCAGCCGGACGGGCCGACGAGCACGACGAATTCGCCGTCGCCGATCTTCAGGTCGACATCGTGCAGGACCGGGTGGATGCCGTAGGATTTCTGGATATTGGCGATATCGATGGAAGCCATGAGAACAATCCTCAGCCTTTGACCGCGCCGGCCGTGAGGCCCTGGACGAGATAACGTTGAATGAGCAGGAAGAAGAGGCAGGCGGGGATGAGCGCGAGCACGCCGGCGGCCATCATCTGCCCGAAGTCGACGGAGAACTTCGACACGAAGGACAGAAGCCCGACGGGGAACGTCGCCTGATCGTTGCCGGAGATCAGCATCAGCGAGAACAGTAGCTCGCTCCACGCTGCGGTGAAGACGAAGCCGAGCGTCGCGGCAATGCCGGGCAGCGTCAGCGGCAGGATGATCTGGCGGAAGGCGACGAATTGAGTGGCGCCGTCGATCATCGCGGCCTCCTCCAGATCCTTCGGGATGCCGTCGAAGAACGACTGCATCAGGAAGGTGGCAAACGGTACGTTGAAGGCGGTGTAGACGATGACGAGCCCGGTCAGGCTGTTGGTCAGCCCGAGCGGCGAGAGGATCTTGAAGATCGGCGCCACGAGCATCACCAGCGGGAACATCTGCGTCAGGAGCATCAGCGCCACCAGCCAGTACTTGCCGCGGAAATTGAAGCGCGACAGGGCGTAGCCCGAGAGCGAGGCGAGGATGGTGACGATGACGGCGGTGGAACCCGAGACGATCAGGCTGTTCTTGAAGAACACCGGAAAGGCGCTGTGGCGGAGCACGAAATCGAAGTGCTCAAGGCTGGCGCGCGACGGCCACATTCGAATGCCCTCGGAGTAGAGCAGATCGTTGGGCGTGACGGCGACCTTCAGCAGCCAGTAGAGCGGGAAGAGCGCAAACGCGATATAGGCAAGGATTGCCAGCCGGTGCGCGATCATGAGGAAAAGAGGTTTGGCGCGCATCGGTTCAATCCTTGCTCAGGAGCCATTGCCGCAGGATGACGATCAGCATCGAATAGGCGAGCAGCAGCGCCAGGAGCACGAGCGCGATCGCCGAGGCGTAACCGAAATCCAGCCGCTTGAAGGCCTGGGTGAAGATGTAGCTGGCGACGATCTGGGTGCGGTCGGCCGGTCCGCCATTGGTCATGACGATGATGAGATCGGCGAAGTTGGAGATCCAGACGGTGCGCAAGAGGATGGTGATGGCGATCGTCGGCGCAAGGAAGGGGAGGGTGATCGACAGGAAACGTTGCACTGGGCCGGCGCCGTCAATGCTAGCGGCCTCGTAGAGGTCGCGGGGGATCGCCTGAAGGGCTGCTAGCAGCGTGATGGCGAAGAAGGGTATGCCCCACCAGACATTGGCGATGATCGGTCCCCACATGGCAAGCTGCGGGTCGGACAGGATGTTGTTCGGTTCGCTCATGATGCCGAGGCCGAAGAGCCAGTGCGGCAGGGGGCCGACGACCGGATTGAACAGCCAGGCCCAGTTAAGGCCGGCGAGGAAACTCGGCACCGCCCACGGGAGGAAGACGAGCGCCTGGGCGAGGCCGCGGCCGTAGAAGGGCTTGTCGAGCAGCAATGCGAGGATCAGACCGAAAACGAACTGGAAGAAGACCGAGGCACCGGTCCACCAGAGCGTATTGCGCAACGCCCGATAGAAGGCCTGGTCCTCGGACAGCGCCCGGAAATGATCAAGACCGATATAGGCGCCGGAGAACGGGTTCAGGAGCTGGATATCGCGGAAGGCGTAGGAGACGCCGAGCACCAGCGGCACCAGCATCACGGTGACGATCAGGATCAGCGCCGGCGCGCTATAGAGATAGGGTGCGGCGCCATCGGCGATGCGCTTCTTCAGCGGCGTCCTGCTTGCCGGCAGGCCGCTTTGGCGGGCGACATAGGCCATCGATCGAAATTTCCCCTGTGCGGCCGCCGGTTTTTCGGGCGTGCCTCGATTCTAGGTCGGAGCGGGAAGGGCGGAGACCGCGCGCACTTCATTCCGCTCAAAGAGTTATGAGGGCCGGCGGCGGCGAACCGCCGCCGGCCAAAAGCTTACTTCTTGCTGGCGAGGAACTTCTGCTGTGCCTTGGTGAGGTAGTCGGCCCACTGGTCGGCGAGTTGCTGCGGCGTGATATCGCCGAGCAAGGCTTCCTGGGTCGTCTTGATGGCGAGCGAATCCTTGAAGAAGGCGAATTCCTCGAGGTAGGTCGGCATCACAGTCAGGACGACGTCCTTGTCGGCAAGTTCGTCGAACCAGCCCTTGAACTGCGCGCTGGCATAGAAGGGATCCTTCTCGGCCGACTTGTGTACCGGAAGCGCCCCGGTGCGCTTGTTCCACTCGATGTTGCCTTCCGGCCCTTCGAGCGTCTCGATCAGCTTCCAGGAGAGGTCCTTGTTCTGGCTTGCCGACAGCATCGACCAGCCGGCAAAGCCGATGGTTGTGAAAGCCTTGCCGCTCGGGCCCTTCGGCATGGTGGTGACGCCGAAGTCTTCCGATTTCATGCGCTCGGCAATTGCGATCAGAGCATCCGGGTCCTGGTCGAGGAAGGCGCAGGTGCCACTGTAGAAACCGGCGACGATTTCGTTGAAGCCCCAGTTGACGCTGTCCTTCGGCGCCAGCCCCTTCTTGTAGAGATCGATCACCCAGGTGAGGCCCTTGACCCAGCCTTCGCTGTTCATGGTCGAGGTGCCGTCCTCATTGAAGAAGGTGTTGCTGCCGGCCATGGTGGCGCCGAACATCACCCAGCCGTTGAGGCCGCCCGGACCGCCGCGCAGGCAGTAGCCGGACTTGCCCGGAAGCTTCGAGACGGCTTCCGACGCCTTGACGAAATCGTCCATGGTCTTCGGCGGCTCGTTGACGCCGGCTTCCGACAAGAGCTTCTTGTTGTAGAACATGGCGCGCAGGTAGAAGCCGTAAGGCAGCATGTAGGCGGTGTCGTTGACGTCGCGGCCGAGTTCGAGCGCGCGTTCCGTCAGGCCGCCGGTGTGTTCCCACTTGGCGAGGTAGGGCTCGAGGCTTTCGAGCATGCCGTTGTTGGCATAGAGCGACAGCCAGGTGTCGGGCATTTCCATGACGTCAGGCAGTTCGCCGGCCGAAACCATGGTCGCGAACTTCTGGAAGGCTTCGCCCCAGGGCAGCGAGATGATCTCGACCGTCGTGCCGGGGTTGGCGGCCTCGAACTTGGCGACGATCGACTTCAGCGTCTCGGTGCGCTCGGGGCTGGTGATGACCTCGACGAGCTTCAGTTTGGTGTCGGCGAGCGCGCTTCCGGCCATGAGGCTGGCGAGAAGCGTGGCAGTGATCAGTTTCTTCATTTCTGTTCCCTCTTTTCTTCGTTGGTTTTGGTTCAAAGTGGGCGGACCGGGATCCTGATCCCGCTCCAGTCAGTCAGTCGAAGCGACGGCGAGCGCCGCTTCGAGATCGCTCCAGAGGGCCTCCGTTCCCTCCAGACCGACATGGAGCCGTACCGATCGCGGCGAGATGCCGAAGGCGGCCGCGGAATTGGGCTGGGCTTTCTGCGACAGCACGACTTCGCCCGGCACGATGAGGCTTTCATGCCCGCCCCAGGACACGCCGAGCTTGAAGAGTTCGAGATGGTCCGCGAAGCGCCTGACGTCGACGCCCTCGCGGAAGATGAAGGAGAAGAGGCCGGAGGTGCCGGAAAGGCCCGGCGGCAATGTGTTGCCAAGGCCGGGGTGGCAGACGGTCTCGACCAGCGGGTGAGCCTGCAGGCGGCGCGCGACTTCAAGCGCCGAGCGCTCGTGCGACTTCATCCGGATCGGCAAGGTACGCAGACCGCGGATCAAGAGCCAGGCGTCGAAGGGCGAAAGCTTGCCGCCGAGATAGGGATAGGCTTCGGAACGGATGCGGCCGATCAGTTCCTTTGATCCGGTGACGACGCCGGCGACGACGTCCGAGTGGCCGCCGAGATATTTCGAGGCCGAATGGATGACGAGATCGACGCCGAGCGAGATCGGCTGCTGGAAGATCGGGCTCGCCCAGCTGTTGTCGATCGCGGTGATGATGCCCTGGTCCTTCGCCAGGCGGGCAAGGGAAGCGACGTCGTGGGTGTCCATTACCCAACTCGTCGGGCTTTCCATGTAGAAGAGCTTTGCGCCGGGCAGCGCCTTGGCGACTGCTTCCTCGTCGCGGCCGTCGACATAGGTCACTTCGATCTTCATGCGCTTCAGATGCGTGCCGAACAGGCGGAAGGCATCGGGATAGACATGGTTGACGGCAACGATCCGGTCGCCCGGCTCGACGAAGGAGAGCACGGTAGAGGAGATCGCCGACATGCCGCTCGCAAAACCGATCGCGTCCTCGCCGCCTTCGAGTTTCGCCAGCATCTCCTCGAACATGCGCACAGTCGGGTTGAGGCCGCGGGTATAGATCGGCCGCACGCGCTCGCCCCGGTAGGAGGCGACCATATCGTCATAGTCCTTGAAGGTGAAGAGCGAGGTCTGCACGATCGGCGGCACGACGGCGTCGAAGGCGTGGCCTTCGTCATGCGCGACGATCAGCGAGGCATGGTCGAACGGATCGAGGCCGTTGGTCATTTGGACATTTCCTTGATGTCTTCCTCGACGATCGCGAGGATTTTCAGCGTTTCTTCGCGCGCGGTCTCAGGGTCCTGAGCAGCGATTGCGTTGAAGAGGGTGCGGTGGAACGGGAAGGAGCGACGGGCGAAATCCGTTCGGTCGAAAGGATGGTCCCAAAAGCGCTCGAAGGCCTCGCGCATTTGCTCGAGCAGCTGGCGAAAGAGCGGATTGTGGGTGGCGTCGTAGATCGCCAGATGAAAGGCCAGGTCTTCCGGCCCCGACGTGCCCTTGGCGATATGCACGCGCTCCATTTCGTTGAGCCTGATTTCGATGATCTTCAGGTCTTCATCGGTTCGCCGGCGGGCGGCGACCATGTTGGCCTCGACCTCGATGCCGCGGCGCACTTCGAGCGTCATCAACAGCACGTCGCGCAGATGCGCCGCGTCGAGCGTGAGCGGCATATGGACGGTCGCGCCGGAGATCGTGCGCAAGAGATAGGTGCCGCTGCCCTTGCGCGCCTCGACGACGCCGAGTGCCTGGAAGTGGCGAATGACCTCACGGACCGTGGAGCGGCCGACGGCCAGCGCCGTCATCAGCTCGCGCTCGGCCGGCAGGCGTTCGCCGGGTTTCAGGCCCGATTGTTCTATGTAGTCAGCCAACGCGGCCATCACCTGCTGAGCCCGGTCGGCCGGGGGCAGGGGCATTAGTGCCGCTCTTGCCGGTTCATTCATTCGGCTCCCTCCCCAGAGGCCAAATTGGTCTGACATCTCACCAATATGATCAAGCCAGTTGGGGTCGTCAAGCAAGAACTGATAGACGCACAACTGTTGACCCCGCTCGCCTCAGGCGTAGACAAGGGAGGCAAGGAGCTCTGGTGATGATGAAATCGGAATATCAGTTCGTGGTCGCAGCCGTGCTCGGCGCGTTCTTCGTCATGGTGGCGGCTACGGGGGATGCCGAGGCTCAGATGCGGACGCGGAAGGGCGAGTATTACGAGGGGATCCAGCGCAAGCCCTATGGCTATTACTGGATCTGGCCACCGGTCGAGCAGCAGCAGCCCGTCTACAAGAAGCAACCCGGCAAGAAGGGGAGCGAGCTCGCGAAGCCGCGCAAGCGGCCGGTTCAATAGCCGCAGGGCTCGACGAAGAGCGCAAAGAGAAGCGGCGCCCTGGGGCGCCGCAACTTTGATCAGACCTTCGCGACGTGAACGTCGCGGGGGAGTGAGGAGAGAACCTCCGGCCCATCCTCCCGGAGGATAACGATATCCTCGAGCCGGATGCCGAAGCGGCCGGGGAGATAGATGCCGGGCTCGATCGAGAAGACCATGCCTTCTTCGAGCACGGTTTCCGAGGTCGCGGTGATATAGGGCGGCTCGTGGCCGTCGATGCCCATGCCGTGGCCGGTGCGGTGGACGAAGTACTCGCCATAACCGGCGTCCGAAATCACCCTGCGGGCAGCAGCATCAACCTCCTTGGCGAGCACGCCCGGGCGAGCCGCCTTCAGTGCCGCCTGGACGGCCCTTTCGACGATCGTGTGGATCTGCCCGTAGCCTTCGGGCGCGCGGCCGACGATCGCCATGCGCGTAATGTCGCTCGGGAAGCCCTGCTTGCGGCCGCCGATGTCGATAACGACGGCATCGCCTTCCTCGATCACCCGCTCGCTGGCGGAGTGATGCGGGAAGGCGCCGTTGCCGCCGGCGCCGACGATCCAGAAGGCCGGTGCCGCACCTTCCGAGGCGAAGTGCGCGCGGATGTCGGCGGCCAGTTCCTTCTCGGTCATGCCCGGGCGGATCTTGGAGAATGCCGCCTGCATGGCGCGATCGGCGATGCCGGCATTCATCTTCAGAAGCGCGTACTCGCTCTTGTCCTTGCGCATGCGGAGCGCGCCGAGCGTCGCCGGGGTGAATTCGCGCGCGGTATCGGCGGGCAGCGCATCGATCAGCAGCAGCGCAAAATCGGCGCGCATGGTTTCGTCGAGCACGACGCGACCGGGCTTTGCGGCGCCGACATCGGCAAGCGCTGCGGTCAGGGCGTCGCTCGGGCCAACGTCATCGGCCCAGTTGTGGAAGGCGATATCGGTGTGCTCGCGCGTGCCTTCGGCGTTGAGCGCCGGCATCAGGAACGCTTCCTTCTCCGGGCCGATGAGCAGCAGGCACGGGCGTTCGTCGGGATGCGGATGGTAGCCGATCAGCCAATCCATATGCGATCCCGGCGCCAACGCGACGAGGCCGACATTGCTTTCGGCCATCGTGCGGCGGAGTGCTGCAAAACGGCTCTTGGTGAGTTCCTTCATGGTGTTTCCAATTCTGGCTTGAGAAATCAGATGCCACAGCCGGTCATGCGGCCGTGGCCGAAGGTGAGGGGGAAAGGAGCACCGGAGATCGGCGCGTCGTCGGCTACGGGGAATGCCTGAGGCCCGCGCCTGTCTTGCGGCGGGACTTGGATCTCTGGCTCTTCAAGCGGACACCTCCCCCTCGAATGCACGAACATGAGGCCGGGAGGCTGGTCGCTTCCCGTCGCTATGCGTCTGTATTTGCACGACTTTGGTGCTGTGGCTGAGCGTTGTCAATATGGAATTTTAGTTACACTAAAATTTATGACGGCATCGCCTCAGGCAGCCAATCGCAGCAACCGTGCAACCGCCTGTTGGTCGAAGCCGCCGATACCCTCACGGATGTCGGCAGCGACCGCGTCGGCAGCAGCGTTCTCATCCCGGCGCCTCAGCGCCTCGATTGCCTCGCGGTGGCGGTCGACCACGTAAAGTTCGGTCACGTGTTCCATGGCGATGCCGAGGATCGGGCCGAGCTGCAGCCAGACGCTCTCGATCAGCGGCACGGCGACCGCATCGGGATTGGCCGTATAGATCATTCGGTGAAACGCCTGGTTGGCGATCAGCGCCGCCACCTTGTCACCCCGACGGATCTCCGTCTCGATGCTGTCGTCGATCGCCGTGATCTTCTCGATCTGACGTTCGGAAAGATGAGCGACGGCCCGGCGAGCCGCATGGCTTTCGAGCGCGATGCGCAACGAGATCAGTTCTTCGAAGCGGGCGGGCGTGATGTGCGGCACCACGATGCGGCGGTTTTCGAGGAACTGCAGCGCGCCGATCGAGGTCAGCTGTCTAAGCGCCTCGCGCACCGGGGTCGGGCTGCTTTCAAGCGCCTCGGCCAGACCGCGGATGGTGACGGAGGTGCCGGGTCGGAACGCGCCGACCATGATCGCCTGGCGCAGCCGGTGAAAGGCATAGTCATGCGTGGTCATGCCGTCGGGGCGCGCAAGTGGCGGTAAGACAAGGGGTTTCAAGTGCGCATGTCCTTTTGCCCGAATTGCGATGGCTTTCTCATCAGCGAGAGCGGTGTTTGGCAAACGCCTGCATACACTTTTCCGCGCGCCGCTCTACGTCAAACGCCTGATAGCACTGCCGCTGCTTGACTCCAATTCCAGAATTATGTCAACTTTCGGAAAATGTGATCACAAAAAGAGATTTGCGATATGTCGCTCGACGCGGAAGATCCCAGCGCATTCAAGGCATGGCTCGAGCAGAACGGGCCGATCGAAAGCATCCAGGCCGTCGTCTGCGACCTCAACGGCATCATGCGGGGCAAACGCGTGCCAGTGGAGCAGGCGGGCAAGGTGCTCGGCGGCGGCATCCGCATGCCGCTCTCGATCGTCGGTGTCGACGTCTGGGGCGAGGACATCATCAACAGCGAGCAGGTGTTTGCGAGCGGCGACCGCGACGGCATCTGCGGTGTCACCGGCCGCGGCGCGCTGCCGGTCAACTGGACCTCGCGGCCGAGCGCGCTGGTGCCGCTCTGGCTGCAGCTTGAGGACGGCAAGCCGTTTCTCGCCGATCCGCGCCAGGCCCTTGCGGCGGTCGTGCGTGAGTACAAGGAGCTCGGCCTTCGCCCCGTCGTCGCGACCGAGTTGGAGTTTTACCTGATCGACCCGGAGCCGGACAGCGCAGTGCCGCCGATCTCGCCCTATACCGGCAAACGTCTCGATTCCGATGCGATCCTCTCGATCGACGAACTCGACGATTTCGGCGAGTTCTTTTCCGACGTCTACAAGGAATGCGCCCGGCAGAACGTGCCGGCGGATGCGGCGATCGCCGAGAACGGCATCGGCCAGTTCGAAATCAACCTGCTCCACACCGACGACCCGCTGAAGGCGGCCGACGACGCGATCTTCTTCAAGCGCATTGTCAAGGGCGTGGCGCGCAAGCATGGGCTCGCCGCGACCTTCATGGCCAAGCCCTATGGCACCCGTTCCGGCAATGGCATGCATATCCATTTCAGCCTGCTCGACGAGGAGGGCAACAACGTCTTCAACGACGGCAGCGACGAGGGCTCGCCGATGCTGAAGAACGCCGTCGCCGGTCTACTGCGCGGCATGGCCGAGACGACGCTGCTGTTTGCGCCGCATTTCAATTCCTACCGGCGACTTCGGCCGGATACGCACGCGCCAACCGCCGTCTGCTGGGGTTACGAGAACCGTACCTCGGCCATCCGTATTCCCGGCGGCAATCCTGCCGCGCGGCGTATCGAGCACCGCGTCGCCGGTGCCGACTCCAATCCTTATCTCGTCATCGCCGCGATCCTCGGTGCTGCCCTGGTCGGCATCCGCAACAAGTGGAAGCCGCCGGCGCCGGTTTCGGGTCGGGCCTATGCAGCGGAGAAACTGCCCAAAATTCCCTCGGAATGGGGGCAAGCGGTCGACAGCTTCGAGGCAGGACCGATTGCCGCCGAAATCTTCGATCCCGTGCTGCGCTCGATGCTGATCGCCTGCAAACGCCAGGAAATCGCGGGCTTTGCCGAGCAGGTCACGGACTACGAATTCAGCGCCTATCTGGAAATCGTCTGATGCTTACCAAACAGAAATCCTATGCCGGTGACGGCAGCTACCCGACCAGCTACTACGCCGCCTCCCGCAACATCATCCGCACGCCGGTCCGGCTGCAGGGCCGGGTCGAGGCCGATGTCTGCGTCGTCGGCGCCGGCTATTCCGGTATGTCGACGGCGATCCACCTTGCCGAAAAAGGCTACAAGGTCGTCGTCATCGAGGGCGCGCAGGTCGGCTGGGGCGCTTCGGGCCGCAACGGCGGTCAGGTGGTCAACGGCCTCAATGCCAGTCTCGCGACCATCCAGCGCCGCTACGGCGAGGATGCGGCGCGCTTCATCGGCGGGCTGGTGCAGGAGGGCGGCAAGATCATCCGCCGCCTCGTCAGCCAGTACCAGATCGAATGCGACCTGAAGCCGGGCAATATCTACGCCGCCTATACGCCGGCGCATATGAAGGAGCTCGAAGCCAAGCAGGCGCTCTGGCGCAAATACGGCATGGACGATCACCAGTTGCTCGACCGTGACGCGCTCGCCAAGCTCGTCAAGTCGGATGCCTATTGCGGCGGCATGCTGGACACGACCGGCGGCCACATGCATCCGCTCAATTTGGTACTCGGCGAGGCCCGTGCCTTCGAAAGCATTGGCGGCACGATCTACGAACAGTCGCCGGTGACACGTGTCGACCACGAGGCGGCGCGGCCGACCGTCTATACTGAAGGCGGCGAGGTTTCGGCGCGCATCGTCGTTCTCTGCGGCAATGCCTATCTCGGCGATGCCGTGCCGAAGCTCGTCTCGCGCGTCATGCCGGTTTCGACGCAGATGATCACCACGGCGCCGCTCGGCGAAGAGCTTGCCCATTCGCTGATCCCGAGCGACATGTGCGTCGAGGACGTGCGCTATATCCTCGACTATTTCAGGCTCTCGGCCGACAAGCGCATGATCTTCGGTGGCGGTACCGTCTATGGTGGAACCGATCCGGCCGACGTGGTCGCCAAGCTGAAGCCCAATCTCGAAAAGGTGTTCCCCGCGCTCGAGGGCGTGAAGATCGAGTATGCCTGGAGCGGCAATTTCGCGCTCTCCTTCACCCGCGTGCCGCAGATGGGGCGCATCGGCTCCAACACCTATTTCGCCCATGGCTATAGCGGCCACGGCGTTACCGGTTCGCACCTCTTCGGCCGCACGCTCGCCGAGGCGATCGACGGCGACACCACGCGTTATGATGTCTTCGAGAAGCTGCCCTGGTATCCGTTCCCGGGCGGGCGCATGTTCCGGGCGCAGTATTCCACCATCGGTTCCTGGTGGTACCAGTTCAAGGACGCGGCCGGGCTCTAGGAACAATCCGCGCGCAGCGGCGTTTTGGCCGGGCGGACCGCCGTCTCGGCGGCGGTCCGCGGTCGATCTCGCGTCGAATGTGTTTCCGTCCTGATTGGCGATGCGATAGTATCGACCTTCTGCGGCAGGGGTCCGCCGTCTCAAAGTGGGCCTTTGCGTCTCTGCCCTGTGACCGCCCGCATCTGGCGCTTGCTGAATCGGTCACCAAGGATCGCCCGCCTGTCGCTGCGGGCAAGCAAACGGGGAGCCTGTCGCTCCCGATTGATTTCCTGGGAGACCTCGCGATGTTCGTGCGCTTTGGCTATGAAATCGGCATTCGTTGCCCGCAGCCGACCCCGATGATGACCTATCTTTCCGTCGTGCCGGAACGGCGCTCATGCCTGCGGCGCGAGCATGGTCCAGTCTCTTCGCCGATCGTGAAGATGGAGCAGATCACTGATCCGCATGGCAACACCTGCTTCCGGATGACTGTGCCCGAGGGCGATTTCAAGCTCTGCTATGATGCGGTGATAGAGGATGACGGCAGGCTCGACGCCACGGACCCATTGGCGGATGCGGTGCCGGTCGAGAACCTGCCCGCCGAGTGGCTGCCTTATCTTGCAGCCAGCCGCTACTGCGAAACGGACCGGCTTGGCGCGCTTGCCTGGCGTCTGTTCGGCGATGTGCCAGCCGGCTGGGAGCGCGTCCAGGCGATTTGCGATTATGTCCATGAACGCCTCGTTTTCAGCTACGGCTATGCGCAGGCGATGCGCACGGCACTCGAGGCGCATGAGGATCGCGTCGGTGTCAGCCGCGACTACGCCCATCTGGCGATCACCCTCTGTCGCTGCATGAACATGCCGGCGCGCTACGTGAACGGCTATATGGCCGATATCCCCGCGAGCGAACATCCTGCGCCGATGGATTTCAATGCCTGGTTCGAGGTCTATCTCGGCGATCGCTGGCATACGTTCGACGCCAAGAACAACCAGCGGCGGGCGGGGCGCATCGCGGTTGCCCGCGGCCGTGATGCCGCCGACATTCCGCTGATCCAGACCTTCGGCAAACATGAGCTCACCGCTTTCACCGTCTGGACCTGCGTCGAAACGGATAGCGCGCTCAAAGGCTCGCATCGTGCCTCCGACGTTTCGCTGCTCACCCCATGGTTCAGCGAAACCTGGGCGAAGCATCTTCAGGACCGCGACCGCAACCGCCATTGATGAGCGCGATGGCGGCGAACCGATTTTTTACGATTTATGCGATTTGCGGAATTTAATATCTACAAACTCAATGGAAAATATAGGAGAACAAGACAGTCGATGGGCCGTGGCCCTCGCAGGAACGGAGAGACGCGATGAACGCAGCGAAACCGATGATCCAGTCCCGCTACGCACTCTACGGGACCACACCGCAACGCCGCTCACATGTTCATCTCGTTCCGCACGCAATTGCCATCGTTGCCGCCTTCTCTTTCGTCAGCGCCGTCGTCGTCGGCGCCTTCTGACGGCTGCCTCAGCTTTGCCGTGACAGATGCTCGTGCACGGCAAGCCACTCTCCTGACGATTTCCGCTCGAACACGATCGTTTCCCGTTCGTCCGCGGTTGCGGGCTCTCCATTGAATTCCAGTTCGGTCTCGACCCGGTGGGTGAAGACCGCGACATTGCCCACCGTCTGCACATTTCGCTCGCTCGACCGGCAGGCGCGCACGCGAAAACCGTCCCGTTCCTCCCAAAGCGACCACTCGGCCTCGTACTCCGCCCTGCTTTTCAGCGGTCGGTCGAGCGTGTGGAAGATGAAGGTCGCATCCGGCGCGAACGCGGAGAAATAGGCTGTCCGGTCATGCCTGGCGAAAGCGGCAACCAGCTGGTCGGCGGCCTGAAGCACCGACTGTTCGAGATCTTTCATGGGGTTCCCTCTTTATCCGGAAGCAGACTGCTCCGGTGGTCTTCGTGATGGTCAGCGCACTGCAATGAGCGTCGCCAGCGGGCGGTTCTGGCGTGAGACGCGCGCTTTGAGATCGTCGAGCGACATGGTTTCGCGCTTCGCGAACTCGGTGAACATCATGTTGAGATTGTTGAAGAACATCTCGCCGACCGCCTCGGCATCGACATCAAGTGCGACGACGCCCTTGGCCTGAAGTTTGCGGATCAGCGTCGAAACCTGCTCGCATAGCCGACGATCGAGTTCGGTGTAGCGCTTGCTGAACGGGCTCTCCGGCTGCTGGATGGCGATCGCCATCGCGGTGCGCCACATCTCCTTGCTGAGATAGTAGAGCGAGTGATCGTAGTATTCGCCGATCAGCGCGTCCAAGGCGCCCATGACGGAGGCGGGCGGGTTGTCGACGATCGATCCGCCGCCGGCGAGCACTTCCTCGACTTCCATCGACACGGTCGCAAGCAGGATGTCGCCCTTGTTTTCATAGTAGTTGTAGAAGGTTCCGACCGAAATTTCGGCGCGCTCGGCAATGTCCTCGATGCGTGCGCTGTCGTAGCCGACTTCGCGAAAAAGCACGGCGGCGGCGTCGAGAATTCGCCTGTTGCGATCCGCCTTTTGCCGTGCGCGCAGCCCTGTCATTCCAGTGTTTCCCCGAATTATGAATTGGTTCAAAATTGAGATTGACTTAAAAAATGAATTCATTCAATCTTTTTTTGAAGACGCCGAAACGAGCGTCAAAACAAGAGGGCAACAGCATGATGCAGTCAGTTCGTGACGGTGCGCGCCTGCGCCGTTTTTTCTCCTCCACGGCCGCAATCGCGATCGCCGCTCTGTCGACGGTCGCGGCCCCCGCGCCGGTCTTTGCCCAGGAAGAGCTCAATGCGCTCGTCTGGTGCGACCACACCGATCCGGCGCTTCTTGAGCCGTTCGAGAAGGCCAATGACGTGAAGGTCAACGTCAAGGTTTATGAGGGTACCGGGGCAGGGCTCTCGACCAGTCGCAACCGGGCGACTGGGACGTGCTCGTGATCGACGGCGTCGACGTGCACCGGGCCATCGACCTTGATCTGCTTGCCGAAATGCCGGCCCATGCGTTGCCGACCGCCGACATTTTCCCGGAAGTGCGCATGGAGGCCAACAACACCAAGGACGGCAAGACCTACGCCGTCACCGAGAAGTTCGGCTACAACACGATTTCCTACGACAAGACGAAGGTCGACCCAAAGGACATGCAGGACCTTTCGGTTATCTGGTCGGATAAATACAAGGGCCGCATAGCGCTCTACGACTACTATCTGCCGATGATCGGTCTCGTCGGGCTTGGCCTCGGCAAGAAGACCGCCGATCTGAGCGACGCGGACATGCCGGCGATCAAGGAAAAGCTCGCGGCAATGCGGGCCGTTTCCAAGCAGGTGAGCGACGTCGTCTCATCGCAGACCGCGCTTGCGACCGGCGAAGTCGACATTCTCGTCGGCGGCGGCGAATGGATCACCGCTGTTCTCTCGGCCGACAAGCCCAGCCTCGACTGGACCATCCCCGAGCAGGGCGCTGTGCGCTGGGCGCAGTCGATCGGCGTGATGAAGGATTCGACCAAGCAGGATCTGGCGCTGAAGTTCGTACAGTACATCGTGAGCCCCGAGGGCCAGGCGCGGCTTGCGACCTCATCCTGCTATTGGGCGATGCCGGCCAATGCCAAGGCGGGTGAACACCTGACCGACCAGCAGAAGGCGGCCCTGCGCTTCGACCAGCAGGCCGAATATCTGAAGAAGACGCAGCTCTATCCGATCCCGTCGGCCGAGCTCGACCAGCAGTTCCAGGACGCCTGGACGGAAATGCTGCAGCAGTAATGAAAGCAGCGGGCACGATGTGTCGCGCTCGCCCTTCTTCTTCGCTCGCCGAAATCCTTTGATCTGGAACGGTAATGGCAGACACCGCTTTGACATCAGCGACAGCGCTTGAAGACGCCGACCGGCGCAAGGCCTGGGGCTTCGTTGCTCCAGCGCTTCTGTGGACCGTCGCCTTCTTCGTCGTGCCCTTCGCCTTCATGGCGGCGATGAGCCTCTGGAAGCGGGAAGGGCGGGACATCGTCCATGCCTGGACCTTCGACAACTACGTCCGCTTCTTCTCCGAAAACGCGCTGTTCCGGGGGCTCGTCAACTCGCTCGAAATCACCGTTATCGTCACGGTGATCTCGGTGCTGCTCGCCTATCCGCTCGCCTGGATCATCGCCGAGCGCGTGCCGAAGCGGCTGCAGCGCATGGCGCTGATCCTGGCGATCCTGCCGTTCTGGACCTCCTATGTGGTGCGCTCCTATTCCTGGCTGCTGGTGTTATCGAAGAACGGTGTAATCAATCAGGTCTTCATGAGCATCGGCCTTATCTCCGAGCCGCTGGAGCTGGCGAGCACGCGCACGGCCACGGTCATTGGCTTCGTGCACTTCTTCGTCATGCTTTTGACGCTGACGATCTATTCCAACCTGATCCAGCTTTCGCCAAACTACCGCCGCGCGGCCGCAGACCTCGGCGCCAATGCCTTCCAGACCTTCTGGCATGTGGTGCTGCCCTTGACGCTGCCCGGTATCATGACCGGCGCCTTCCTTACCCTCGTGCTTTGCATCGGCGACTATGTCACGCCGCAGATCCTCGGCGGCAACAACGAGCTGGTGCTGCCGCAGATCATCATGCTGCAGCTCGGGCGCCGGGCGGATTTCCCGATGGCAGCGGCGCTGTCGATCGTGCTGATGCTCGCCGTCACCGTCGCCTATCTCGCCTGCGCTCGCTGGCTGAAGATCGAGAGGGCCTGACGATGCTGCGCCAGATCTCCGCAAGCGTGCTCTCCTGGACCTATCTCGTCCTCGTCTATGCCTTCATCTTCCTGCCGGTTGCCGTATTGGTGCTGTTCTCGTTCCAGGATGGTCGCCTGCCGGTGCCGCCGTTCAACGGCTTTTCGCTGCAATGGTACGAGGCGGTTTTCGCCGACCGCAAGCTGATGGCAGCGCTTGGTAACTCGATGGTCGTGGCGCTCGTCTCCTCGGTCATCTCCGTGCTGCTCGGCTTTCTCGCAGCCTATGCGCTCGCGCGCTACAAGCTGCCCGGCTCGGCGCTGCAAAGGGGACTGCTGATCGCGCCGATGACGGTCAGCTACCTGATCATCGCGCTTGGCCTTTTGTCGCTCATGAACGCGCTGCATATCCCGCTGTCGCTGATGACGGTCGGCATCGGCCATGTGGTGATCAACCTGCCGCTCTGCTTTGCCATCATCTATGCCTCGATGGGGGATCATCACATCAACATCGAGCGGGCGGCGCGCGATCTCGGCGCCAACGATTTCAAAGTGATGGCGCTGGTGACGGCGCCGATGCTGATGCCGTCGATCCTTGCTGCCTTCTTCCTTTCCGTCACCTTCAGCTGGGACGAGTTCATCATCGCCTTCCTGCTGTCGCGCTTCGACGTGACGCTGCCCGTCGAGATCTGGAGCATGCTGCGCTCCGGCCTCAACCCCAAGACCAATGCCATCGGCTCGCTGGTGTTCTTAGCCTCTGTCGCCGTGCTCCTCATCCTTGAGCTTTCCCTGTTCGGAAGGACGAAGAAACAATGACCGCTCCTGTCTCGATCGAAAACGTCAGCAAGATCTTCGGTACCTTCACGGCCCTGGATAACGTTTCCCTCGATATCCGGGCTGGCGAGTTCATCGTGCTGCTCGGGCCGTCCGGCTGCGGCAAGACCACGCTTCTGTCGATCCTTGGCGGCTTTCAGTCGCCAAGCGCGGGACGCGTGACGATCGCGGGGCAGGACATGACCTATGTGGCGCCGGCCAAGCGTCCGACGACGACGATGTTCCAGGACTATGCGCTGTTTCCGCACATGCGCCTTGTCGACAATGTCGGTTTTGGCCTCAGGATGCGCGGCCTTGCCAAGGCCGAGCGGGACGAAAAGGCGCTCGGTTTCCTCGATCTCGTCGGTCTGAAGGCTTCCGCCGGCAAGCGGCCGCACGAGCTCTCGGGCGGCCAGCGCCAGCGCGTGGCGCTCGCCCGCGCGCTTGCCGTCGACCCGGATGTGCTGCTTCTCGACGAACCGCTCGGCGCGCTCGACCTGAAACTGCGCCGCCAGATGCAGGACGAGCTGAAGGCGATCCAAAAGCGCGTCGGCACGACCTTCGTGCACGTCACCCACGACCAGGAAGAGGCGATGGCGATCGCCGACCGGATCGTGGTGATGAACCAGGGCCGTATCGAGGATTTTGGCCCGCCATCGGAGATCTATATGCGCCCGCGCTCGCTGTTTTCGGCGGGCTTCATGGGTGAGGTCAATTTCGTTTCCGGCCGTGTGGCGGCGGCGGACGCCAGCTCCGCCCGTGTCGAAACCCCGCTCGGCAGCCTGGCGCTGCCGACCGGCAACTTTACCGCATCGTCGCCGAAGACCGGCGACCGGATTACGCTCACCATCCGGCCGGAACACTTCCGCGCTGACGACAAGGCAGAGGGTCCGACAGTGGCGCTTGGTGAGGCGCGGGTTGCCGGCAGCGCTTTCTTCGGCACGCATTACCGCTGCCACCTGCAGCCCTGTGCGGCGGACACGAGGGCGCTGGTCGCGCACCTGCCGCAATCGGCAAGCGTGCGCGAGGGCGAGATTGTGCCGCTTGCCGTGCGCGCCGCCGACGTCGTAGCCTTGCCCGCCACGGGTGGACATGCGTAGCACGATGCAGAGAATTGCACCTCAGGACTGGTACCGGGTGAGGCGGCTCGACGACGGCGTCACCGCTATCGATGAGCCCTATATCCAGGAATTCTACCGCTGCAACATCTGGCATGTGCGCGGCCGCGACCGCGATATGCTCGTCGATAGCGGCATGGGTGTCGTGTCGCTCCGGCAATGGGTGCCCCTCGTCACCGAACGCGCCTTGGACGCCGTCGCCAGCCACACCCACTTCGACCATATCGGCTGCCATCACGAGTTCGAGTGCCGCTGCGTGCATTCGGCCGAGGCGGAACTGCTGGCGCATCCGACGCGCAAGAACACGCTCGCCGACCCCTACGTCGCCGACGAGATCTTCGACGCGCTGCCGCCCGAGCCCTACGCCTCCACCACCTATGCGGTGAAGGCGGCGCCGGCGACGCGGCTTCTGGAGGATGGCGACCGTATCGATCTCGGCGACCGGGTCTTCGAGGTGATCCACACGCCCGGCCATTCGCCCGGCGGCATTGCGCTCTTCGAGGCGAAGACCGGCATCCTGTTCTCCGGCGACATCCTCTACGATGGCCCGCTGATCGAGGACACCTATCATTCCAATGCCGACGACTATCTGGCGTCGATGGAACGGCTGCTGAAGATACCCGTGCGTATCGTTCACGGCGGACATTTTCCGAGCTTTTCGGGTGAGCGTTACCGAGCGCTAATCCTTGAATGGCTTGCCGAAAAACAAAAGACAAACTGACGGGAAGGAGGAGCGAATGCTCGACAAACGCAAGTTCTACATCAACGGCGCCTGGGTGGATCCCATCGTCGCCAACGATCTCGAGGTGCTGAACCCGGCGACGGAAAAGCCGGTTGCGGTGATCTCCATGGGCACGGCCGCGGATATCGACCAAGCGGTTGCCGCCGCCAAGAAGGCCTTTGCCAATTATAGCCAGACGAGCGTCGAGGAGCGCCTGGCGCTGCTCGAAAAGCTGCTTGCCGTCTACAAGCGCCGCTATGACGAGATGGTCGACACCATCACCATGGAACTCGGAGCGCCGAAGACCATGACCCGCGAACAGCAGGCCGATGTCGGCGTTGGTCACCTGCAGGGCTTCATCGATGCACTGAAGCGCTTGAAGACCCGCGACCGGTTGCCGAACGGTGACGTGATCCTGCGCGAGCCGATCGGTGTGTGCGGTCTGATCACACCCTGGAACTGGCCGATCAACCAGATCGCGCTGAAGGTGGTGCCCGCACTTGCGACCGGCTCGACCTGCGTCTTGAAGCCGAGCGAGTTCACGCCGCTCAACGCCATGCTTTACGCTGAAATGGTGCATGAGGCGGGCTTCCCGGCCGGCGTCTTCAACCTCGTCAACGGCGACGGCATCAATGCCGGTGCGGCGCTGTCGAAGCATCCCGATATCGACATGATGTCGTTCACCGGCTCGACCCGCGCCGGCATCGCCGTCAGCAAGGATGCCGCCGAGACCGTCAAGCGCGTGACGCTGGAGCTCGGTGGCAAGTCGCCGAACATCGTCTTTGCCGACGCCGATCTCGAAGACCGCGTCACCGGCAGCGTGCTCGAATGCTTCAACAATTCCGGCCAGTCCTGCGACGCGCCGACCCGCATGCTGGTGGAGCGCAGCGTCTATGACCAGGTGGTTGAGATCGCCAAGCGCGTCGGCCGCGAGGCGAAAGTCGGAGACCCGACGCAAGAGGGCGGCCATATCGGCCCGCTCGTCAGTCACATCCAGTTCGGCCGGGTGCAGGCGCTGATCGAAGCAGGCATTGCCGAAGGCGCGCGCCTGCTTGTGGGCGGTGCCGGCAAGCCTGAGGGCTTCGAGACCGGCTACTTCGTCAAGCCGACGATCTTTGCCGACGTCAACAACGACATGCGCATCGCCCGCGAGGAGGTCTTCGGACCGGTGCTCGCGATCATCCCCTTCGACACCGAGGAGGAGGCGATCGCTGTTGCCAACGACACCAACTACGGTCTCGCAGCCTATGTGCAGACAGGTGACCCGAAACGGGCCGAGCGCGTCGCCGGACGCCTGCGCGCCGGCATGGTGCACATCAATGGCGGGCCGCACCGCTACGGCAGCCCGTTCGGCGGCTACAAGCAGTCCGGCAACGGTCGCGAAGGTGGCATGTTCGGCCTTGAGGACTTCCTCGAAGTGAAGACCGTGCACGTTCCCGACGCGGCCTGACAAACGAGTTATCGCGTCTGCCAGACGGAGAAATCGGCGGCCGCCCTGTCTGCGCAGGGCGGCCGCCATTGTTCGGGTGGGCGATTTATTGCGACTGTCGCCGATGCCGGTCTTCTGTTAGCTGCCTTGTCGAGGGCGCGAAGATCGCCCGCCAGCAGAATAGCGACATTGCCTTGACCCCAGTACCCGCCACCGCTTCCTCCCAAAATCGCCTTGCCATGGCTGCCCTCCTCATCGGCGGTGCTGCGATTGGCGGTTCGCCGATCTTCGTGCGGCTGTCCGAGGTGGGGCCGATGGCGACGGCCTTCTGGCGGGTGGCACTGGCGCTGATCCCGCTTCTCGCCTGGTCGTGGTTTCGCGGTGAGGGCGCCAACGACCGGCGCCCGCAAAAGCTCTCCGAGTACGCGCTGCTGGTTCTGCCCGGCGTGTTTCTCGCCATCGATCTTGCGGCCTGGCACTACGCGCTGACGAAGACGTCAGTCGCCAATGCCACGCTGCTTGCCAATCTCGCGCCCGTCTTCGTGACGCTTGCCAGTTGGCTGTTGTTCCGAGCGCGGATCAGCGCTGTCTTTGCCATCGGGCTGGTGACGGCAGTCGTCGGTGTGGTCACCCTCAAGGGCGGGCCGATGGCGCTTGGTGACGGCAATCTGCTGGGCGATGGCGTCGCCGTTGTCGCCGCGATGTTCTATGCCGGCTATATCCTGGCGATCGGCCGGCTGCGCAGCCTGTTCAGCACGATCAGGATCATGGTCTGGAGTACGGCCTCGGCTGCCATCTGCATGCTGCCGATCGTGCTTCTGTCGGAGCCGACGCTGTTGCCGCCGACCGCGTTCGGCTGGGCGATGCTGTTCGGTCTCGCCTTCGTCAGCCATGCCGGCGGGCAGGTGGCGATCACCTATGCACTCGCCTATCTGCCGCCCGCCTTCTCGTCGCTCACCCTCTTGTTGCAGCCAGTGGTCGCGGCGATCCTCGCCTGGATCCTGCTTGCCGAACCCGTCGGCCTGATGCAGGCGATCGGCGGCGCGATCGTCCTTGTCGGCATCCTGATCGCGCGGCGCGGATGACGCCGCGCGCTTTCCTCAGAGCAATTCCAGGAAAAGTGTGAAACGGTTTTCCGTCCGGAATTGCGTCATTTCAAAGTCTTAGAGACCCGGCGGCGTGAAGTTCGCCAGACGCTCCTCGAGCTTGCGGATCGTATCGGCATCCGCGTTGGCAAAGGCGAAGCGCAGGTAGTTCTCCTGGCCCTCACCGAAGTAATCGCCCGGCAGGCAGACGACTCCGGCGAGTTTGGCCAGCTTCTCGGCGATGAACTGCGAGTCGATGTCGGGGAAGGGGTGGCGGACATAGGCGAAATAGGCGCCGACCGCCTGCAGCTTCCACTTCGGCAGGCGGCTCATCACATCCCTAAGCGCATCGGCGCGTGCGGAGATCTCGGCGCGGTTGGCCTGGCGCCATTCGGCAAGCGCCGGTATGGCCTTGGCGACGGCGGCTTGCGCGGAACGCGGTGCGCAGATCTGCAGGTTGTCCATGATCTTCGTCACCTGCTCGATGACGGCAGGGCCGGCGGTGATCGCACCGAGGCGATGGCCGGGAATGCAGAAGGACTTGGAGAAGCTGTAGAGGCCGATGAAGCTATCCTGCCAGCCTTCGGTTGCCAGAAGGCCGTGGGGTGCTGCGGAGGCATCGGGCAGGAAGTCGCGATAGGTCTCGTCGAGGATTAGCCAGACGCCCTTGGCACGGCAGGCTTCGTGGATGCGGGCGAGCAGCTCCGGCGGGTAGACGGCGCCGGTCGGATTGTTGGGCGAGACCAGCGCGAGCGCCCGGATGCCGGGGTGAAGTGCCGCGGCAATTGCATCGACCTCCGGCAGGAAGCCGGCGCCGGCATCGCAAGGTACGAGCTCGACATTGATGCCGAGCATCGACAGCGTCGTTTCCTGGTTGAAGTAATAGGGGTTGGTCATCAGGATCGTATCGCCCGCGCCGGCAATGGCCATTGCCGTGCAGATGAAGGCCTGGTTGCAGCCCGAGGTGATGTGGATGTTGTCGGCGGCGACCGCAGCACCATAGAGGCCGGCGACATGCGCCGCATAGGCCTCACGCAACTCCGCTTCGCCCTCGATCGCGCCATAGCCGGTGTAAGCGGTTGAGGCCGCAGCCTCACCGAGCCAGGCCAGCATGTCCGGATGGGCGGGATAGCCGGGCACTGCCTGCGACAGGTCGATCAGCGGGCCACGGGAGCCGTCGTAGGATTTCGCCCAGGCCAGCACCGAGGGCACGGGCGGCGGCGAGAGCTTTTCGACGAGCGGGTTGAAATGCGGCATGACGGGTGTTCCTGTGGGGTTAGGCCTTGGCTTTGCGTTTCTGCGGACGATCGGTGCGGCGAGCACGGCTCGGCGCCGAAACCGGCTGAAAACCGTTCTTCTCCGATTTACGATCTGTCGGCTCGGATTTCGAGGTGCGGCCGCGAATAATCGTGCGCGCCGATGTCTGCAGTTCCGGCATCGGGTCGCTTTCGAGTGTTTCGAACATCCAGTCGATGAAGATGCGCACGATCGGTGCCGCCAGCACCTCGTTGCGGCAGGCGACGAAGAAGGCGTCGTTGGCGGGCACCGTCAGGTCGAAAGGGGCGATCAGTTCGCCGCGCGCGATCAGGCTGCCGGCGGTAATCGTATCGCCGAGCGCGACGCCCTGGTTGTGCAGGGCCGCCTCTGTCGAAAGCCGTGCGTCACTCATGAAATGCTGCTGGCCGCGCTGCAGGTCGCTGGCATCCGCCGCCGCAAGCCAGGTGTTCCATTCGCGGCCATCGTCGCCATGCAGCATGACGTGGTCGCGCAGGTCGCGAACCGAGCGCAGTGGCCGCATGTTGAGCAGGGTCGGGCTGACGACAGGGAAAAGTTCGAGACGGCTCCAGAGCTTGGCCCAGGCGCCGGACCAGTTGCCGTCGCCATAGATCAGGCAGACGTCGACGTCGGGCGAGTGGAGATACGCCTCGTCGTTAGAGGCGATCAGCGTCAGACGCACGTCCGGATATTGCTCGGTGAAAAGATGCAGCCGCGGGATCAGCCAGAAGGAAAGCAGCGCCGGGACGCAGGTGATGCGCAGTTCGCCGCTCGTCGTCGGCCGCGTCATCGCTGCGGTCGCCGCCGCGATTTCGGCAAAGGCGTGGGTGACGGCCGGCAGCAGCAATGCCCCCTGCGGAGTCAGCTTCAGCCGCTTGCCGCCGCGTTCAAACAGCGCCGCCTTGACCGAGAGTTCGAGCGCGCGGATCTGGTGGCTGATCGCACCGTGGGTGACGTTGAGTTCACGCGCCGCGGCCGAAACGGAGCCCCGCCGCGCCGTCGCTTCGAAGGCGCGCAAGGGGTTGAGGGGAGGCAGGCGGCTGGACAAATCGGGGCGTTCCGGCGGTTGCTGTGATGTGAATTTTTCTCACACGAAACGCTATAACAATGTCAATTGATTTTCTAGGGGAATTGCCGCCTAATATTCATCAACAAAGGCGAAAACGCCTGGGGAACATGAACGCGCCGGACGAGCCGGCACCTTCCGCAGACAGATATCTGTGGCGCCTTCGCGCGCATGCCTCAGGCTATGGAAGACGGAGGATTGAATCGATGGCCTGGAACGACAACAAGCTTGCCGAACTGAAGGCAAAGTATGGCGAAAGCCATGGCGGCGAGCTGTTCGACCCGACCTTCCGCAAGGTCGCCGACAAGATCTTCAACAAGAGCGGCACACGTCTCGCGCCCTATTCCGGCATCCCGACCTTCCTGACGGCGCCGCACATGCCTGTTGACGCGGAGAACCCGGATTTCGGCAATCTGCAGGTGGCGATCGTCGGCATTCCCATGGATCTCGGCGTCACCAACCGTCCGGGCTCGCGCTTTGGACCGCGGGCGCTGCGCTCGATCGAGCGTATCGGCCCTTATAACCACGTGCTCGGCTGCACGCCGGTTCAAGAACTCCGCGTCGCGGATATCGGCGACGTGCCGTTCCAGAGCCGCTACCGGCTGGAACTCAGCCATGAGGACATCGAGAAGCGCATCAACCAGATCGTCGATGCCGGCGTGCTGCCGCTGTCGGTCGGCGGCGACCACTCGATCACCCACCCGATCCTGAAAGCGGTCGGCAAAAAGCGCCCGGTCGGTATGATCCACATCGACGCGCATTGCGACACCGGCGGCGCCTACGACCTCACCAAGTTCCACCATGGCGGTCCGTTCCGCAACGCGGTGCTCGACGGCGTGCTCGACCCGACCCGCGTCGTGCAGATCGGCATCCGCGGTTCGGCCGAATATCTCTGGGAGTTCTCCTACGAGTCCGGCATGACCGTCATCCATGCGGAGGAAGTGACCGGTCTCGGCATTCCCGCGATCATCGAGAAAGCGAAGAAGATCGTCGGCGACGGCCCGACCTATCTGTCCTTCGACATCGACAGCCTCGATCCATCCTTCGCGCCGGGTACCGGCACGCCGGAAGTCGGCGGTCTGACGACCCGCGAAGTGCTGGAATTGATCCGTGGCCTCAAGGGCATCAACCTCGTCGGCGGCGACGTCGTCGAAGTGGCGCCGCAATATGACTCGACCACCAACACGGCCCATGCGGGCGCGCAGGTGCTCTTCGAAATCCTGAGCCTCATGGTCTTCAGCCCGGCGATCACGGGCAAGTCCGCCTGAGGCCTGACTAAGGGTTCGTCGGCTGCCGGACCGGAAACGGCGGCCGACCACCAGACTGCACAATCACAAAGCTTCCGGGTAGGGGAATTACCATGACGATCCATGCAAAACTGAAGACAGCCTTCGCCGCCGCCCTGATGCTCGGGGCCGCCGCCGGCATCGCCAAGGCCGACGCGCTTGCCGATATCAAGTCCGCCGGCCAGATCAATGTCGGCATCTTCTCCGACTTCCCGCCGTTCTCCTCGGCCAGCGCCGACATGAGCATCAAGGGCTATGACGTCGACGTCGCGCAGCAGATCGCCGATGATCTCGGCGTCAAGCTCAACCTCGTCAGCGTCACAGGGCAGAACCGCATTCCTTATCTCAACGACAAGCGCGTCGACATCCTGATGAGCGTCGGCTTCTCCAAGGAGCGCGCCGAGGTGATCGATTTTGCCGCGGCTTACGCGCCTTACTACATCGCCGTCATCGGCCCGGCGGAACTGAAGGTTGCCGGCAAGGAAGACCTTGCCGAGAAGACCATCGCCGTCAATCGCGGCACGCTGGAAGACACCTCGCTTACCGAGGCGGCCCCGGCCAATGCCGACATCCAGCGCTTCGACAACTACAATGCTGTGATCCAGGCCTTCATCTCCGGCCAGACGCAACTGATGGTCGTCGGCAACGACGTCGGCGCCCAGGTGCTGGCCCGCCAGGAAGCGTTGAAACCGGAGCAGAAGTTCCAGCTTCTGACCTCGCCGTCGCATATCGGTCTCAACAAGAGCGAGGAAGGCCTGAAGAAGGCGGTCAACGACTCCGTTGCCAAAATGCTCTCGGACGGCAAGTTGAACGCGAGCTCGGAGGCCTGGCTGAAGACGCCGCTCAACCCCGACAACCTCAAGGACTAACAAGCTCGGTGGCCGCGGGGGGCAATCCCCTCGCGGCCCGCTTGAGGAAAGGTTGCGACGATGGGCTACGGCCTCAGCTTCGGTTGGCTCAAGGACGCCGCGGGCGCAATCGCCCATGGCGCGGCCATGACCGTGTTCCTGATCGCCTGCACCACGGTGCTTGGCATCCTGATCAGCATTCTCTTCGCCGCCGCTCGCCGCAGCCGTTATGGCGTCTTGCGCAAGGCGGTGGCCGTCTACGTCGAAGTCGTCAGGAACACGCCGTTCCTGGTGCAGCTGTTCTTCATCTATTTCGGCCTGCCGAGCCTCGGCATCCGACTCGACCCGATCGTCGCGGCAATAGTCGCAATGACGCTGAATATGGCGGCCTATACGACCGAGATCGTCGGTGCGGGTCTCGATGCTGTGCCGAAGGGGCAGAGCGAGGCGGCATTTGCGCTCGGGCTTAAGCCCCGCCAGGTCTTCGTCAAGATCATCCTGCCGCAGGCGCTGAAGGTGATTTTCCCGGCGCTCACCAGCCAGGTGATCATCATGATGCTGGAATCGGCGGTCGTCTCGCAGATCGCGGTGCGGGAGTTGGCGCATGAGGCGGACCTGCTGCAGGCGCGCACTTTCCGCTCATTCGAGACCTATTTCGTCGTCACGCTGATCTATCTCGGCCTGTCGATGGCGCTTCGGCGGCTGTTCGTCGCCGGCGGGCGCCGCGTGCTTGGAGCGGGCGTGTCATGATCGAGTTCACCTTCTGGGACATCCTGCGCAACCTGATCTTCGCTACGCGGTGGACGATCCTGCTGTCGATCGTCGCTTTTGCCGGCGGCGCAGCAGTGGGGCTTGCCGTCCTTGCAGCGCGCATTTCCGAGCGCCGTTGGGCGCGGCGCTTCGGCTCCGGCTACATCGCGCTCTTCCAGGGAACACCGCTCCTGATGCAGCTGTTCCTGATGTTCTTCGGCCTGCCGATGCTCGGTTTCCGCATCGAGCCGTGGACGGCGGCAGCCCTCGGATTGACCTTCTATGCCAGTGCCTATCTCGCCGAGATCTGGCGTGGCGGGGTCGAGGCACTGCCGCGCGGGCAGTGGGATGCCGGCGCGAGCCTCGGGCTGCACCGGTTGCAGGAACTGCGGCTCGTCATCCTGCCGCAGGCCTTCGCCATCACCCGGCCGGCCGCCGTCGGCTTCCTCGTGCAGCTCATCAAGAGCACGGCGCTGACCTCGATCATCGGCTTCGAAGAGCTTCTCAGAACCGCGAATGCGATCAATAATGCAACCTTCGAACCTTTCACGGTCTATGGGCTGGTCGCGGTGATCTTCTTCGTGCTGTGTTATCCGCTGACACAATATTCGCGCATGCTGGAGCGCAAAACAGCCGCGCACTGAGACTGAAAATGTGCAAGAAATCAAACAGAACAGGGAACAAGGCGGATCACCGCCGAAACAAAGGAGAACGCGAATGATCACCACTTCCATCAAGCGCCGCACGCTGCTCGGCGCCGGCCTTGCCGGTGCCTCCATGCTGGCGATGCCGTCGATCCTGCGCGCGCAGGACAAGTCGCTGAAGGTCGGCGTCTATGGCGGCTACTTCAAGGATTCGTTCGACAAGAACATCTTCCCGGAATTCACCAAAGCGACCGGCATTGCCGTCGAGTCGATCGCGGAACCGACCGGTGAAGCCTGGCTCGTCCAGCTCGAACAGGCCGCCCGCGCCGGCCAGGCCCCAGCCGACGTTTCGATGATGTCGCAGGTTGCGATGCTGAAGGGCCAGTCGACCGATCTCTGGACGCCACTCGATACCGCCAAGATCAAGAATGCCTCGAACCTACTTGATCGCTTCGTCAACAAGTATCCGGACGGACGCATTGCCGGCATCGGCGCTGTTTCCTGGTACATCACGCTGGTGACCAACACCGACGTCTACAAGGAAGCGCCGACCTCCTGGACCGCCTTCTGGGATCCGGCGAACGCCGACAAGCTCGGCCTGCTCGCGCTCGTCTCCAACTCGTTCCTGCTCGAAGTGACGGCCAAGACGTTCTTCGGCGGCACCAATGCGCTCGACACCGAAGAAGGCCTTCTCAAGGCGTTCGACAAGCTTGCCGAAGTGAAGCCCAACGTTCGCCTGTGGTACCGCGACGAGGCGCAGTTCGAGCAGTCGCTGAAGTCGGGCGAAATCCCGATGGGCCAGTACTATCACGACGTCACCGGCCTTGCTGCTGCCGACGGTCACCCGGTCCGCTCCACCTTCCCGAAGGAAGGCGGCATTCAGGATTCCGGTTGCTGGGCACTGTCGCGTGCCTCGCAGAAGTCCGAGGAAGCCCATATCTTCATCGACTACATGTGCCAACCCTCGGTCCAGGCGACGCTGTCGCGCAAGGTCGGAACGTCGCCGACCGTCAAGCGCGAGGTTACGGATCTGACCGACAAGGAATTCGCAGCCGTCTCGTCGGATATCGAGCCGATCATTCCGCGCTACGATCTCTACCAGACCAAGTCGGATTGGCTGAACCAGAAGTGGACCGAGCTGATCGTCGGCTGATCCGGCCAGCTCCCCGGCCTCCGGGGAGAGCCACAAGCATAACGACGGGGAGGGGCCTTGCAGCCGCTCCCCGCCTGAAACCCTCCCATGAGGCGGAGGGGACCATCCTCGCGGAGAAACAATGTCCGGACTTGCCCTTCAAAACGTCGTCAAGGAATTCGGAGCCTTCAGGGCCGTCAACAATGTCGATCTGACGGTGCCGCACGGCACCTTCGTCTGCATGCTCGGACCATCTGGCTGCGGCAAGACCACGCTGCTGCGCATGATCGCCGGGCTTGATCTGCCGACCGGCGGTGCGATCCGGCTCGACGGCGAGGACATCACCCGGGTTCCGACGCACAAGCGCAACCTCGGCATGGTGTTCCAGTCGCTGGCGCTGTTTCCGCACCTGACCGTCGGCGAAAACATCGCCTACCCCCTGCGCATCCGCGGTGCGGCAAAAGAAGACCAGAAGAAGCGCGTCGACGAGCTTCTGTCGATGATCCATCTCTCGGGCTATGCCGACCGGCCGGTCGCCAAGCTGTCCGGCGGCCAGCGCCAGCGCGTGGCGATCGCCCGCGCGCTGTCGATCTCGCCGAAACTGTTCCTGCTCGACGAACCGCTTTCGGCACTCGACGCGAAGCTGCGCGAGGCGATGCAGGTAGAACTGCGCCAGTTGCAGCAGAAGCTGGGCATCACCACCATCGTCGTTACCCACGACCAGCGCGAAGCGATGACCATGGCCGACACCGTCGTCGTCATGAGCGGCGGCGAGATCCGCCAGGCTGCGTCGCCGATCGAAATCTATCGCCGCCCGGCCGACAGCTTTGTCGCCGACTTCATCGGCCAGACCAACCTGCTCGACGTTCAGGCCGACAGTGCCGGCCGCGCGGAAGTGCTCGGTCATGTCGTCCCCGGCCTCGCCCTGCCTGCGGGCGCCAACAAGGGTACGCTGTCGGTTCGCCCGGAAGACGTGCACCTGACGGCGCCCGGCGCCGGGGCGCTCACCGGCAAGGTCACCTTCGTGCGCGATCTCGGCGGCACGATCGAAACCTTCGTCGATATCGCGGGACACCAGATTGTCGCCGTCTCGACGCCGCGCGCCCGGCCCGACGTTTCGGTCGGCCAGGAAGTCGGCATAGCGCTCACTCCGGATGTCTGCGTGGTGCTGAAGAAATGAGACGCGAACCGCCCCAAACCCTTGGCGACTACCTGCCGCTCCTCTTTCCGGCGGCCATGCTGACGATCTTCTTCGTCGTGCCCTTCGGCACGATGATCGCCGTCAGCTTCTTCCAGCGCCAGCAGGGCGGCTTCTACACGCCGGCCTTCGTCTTCGACAATTACGCCCGCTTCCTCTCGGTCTTTTTCGGCGGTGTGCTCGGCTTTTCGCTGATGCTCGCCGTCATCGTGGCGATCTGCTGCGTCGTGCTCGCCTTGCCCTTCACCTACATGCTGACGCGCATGGCGCGGAAGGTACAGGTCGTGTGGCTGGTGGCGCTCCTGTCGATCCTGTCGCTCTCGGAAGTCATCATCGGCTTTGCCTGGTCGACGCTGTTTTCGCGCACCGCAGGGATCACCAACATCCTCGTTGCGCTCGGCATCATGGAGCAGGCCAAGGCCTTGACGCCGAGCTTCGGCGCGGTCTTGACCGGCATGGTCTATCAGGCCTTCCCCTATACGGTGCTCGTACTCTTCCCGGCGCTCGTGCGTCTCGATCCGACCCTGACGGAAGCCGCGCGCACGCTCGGCGCCTCGCCGCTCAAAGCCTTCTTCACCGTGGTCGTGCCGGCGCTGCGCAACACCATCACCGCCACCTTGATCATGGTCTTCATCTTCGCGCTCGGCTCCTATCTGTTGCCGCAGCTTCTCGGCCGGCCGCAGCACTGGACGCTGTCGGTGCTGATCACCGACCAGGCGATCTACCAGTCGAACATGCCGTTTGCCGCCGCCATGGCCGTGTTCCTCGTGCTGGTCACGCTCGGGCTCGTGGCGCTCACCGTGATTGCCGGACGCAAGGGAGAAGCGGCATGACCTCGATCTTCCGCAAGGCCTACTTCTTCCTGATCGGCCTGTTCCTGTCGCTGCCGCTGATCGTCGTTGCCGGCGTCTCGGTCAACCAGAAGCAGACGCTCGCCTTTCCGCCGCAGGGCTTTTCGCTCTCCTGGTATGGCGAGATCTTCCTCAATCCGGAATGGCGCAACGCGCTCTTTGCCTCGGTGACGCTGGCGGTGCTTTCGGCGGCGCTTGCGGTGGCGATCGCGCTGCCGCTCTCCTGGTTCCTGTGGCGGCGGATCGCGCCGTGGGCGAACATTTTCCAGCTTCTCGGTGTCGCGCCGTTCACGCTGCCGCCCGTCATCACCGCGCTCGGCATGCTCACCTTTTGGGCGACGGTCGGTTTCTACGGCCAGCCGTGGACGGCCGTCGTCAGCCACGCAATCTTCTTCGTGACGCTGCCGCTGGTGACGTTGTCGCTCGGTTTCACCTCGATCGACCGCTCGCTGGTCGAGGCCGCCTCGACCATGGGGGCGGATGAGCGCACGATCTTCCGCACCGTCGTGCTGCCGCTGATTCTGCCCTATATCGTGTCGGGCTACGCCTTCGCCTTCGTGCTGTCGCTCAACGAATACATCGTTGCCTACATGACGGTTGGCTTCACGGTGGAAACGCTGCCGATCAAGATCTTCAATGCGCTGCGCTACGGCTATACGCCGACCATGGCGTCGGTGACGGTACTCTTCGTCACGACCGCCGCGGTGATCTTCAGCCTCGTTGCCCGTTTCGGCGACCTGCCGAAGCTGCTTGGCGCCATGTCGTCGGATGGAAAATGATGAAGCTCGCCGCCCTCCAGATGCAATCGGCGGCGGGTGACGTCGCCGCCAATCTTGACCGCATTGCCCGTGCCGCGGCGGAAGCTGCAGGACAAGGGGCGACGCTGCTTTTGACGCCCGAACTCGGCGTCACCGGCTATGGCGCCGGCGAGGCGTTGACAGCGCTCGCCGAGGCGCCGGATGGCGCGATCGTTCAGCGCCTCAAGGCGATTTCCGCTGAGACGGGCATTGCGCTCATCGCCGGCTTTGCCGAGCGCGACGGCGACGACGTCTATAACAGCGCCGTCTATGTCGATGGCGATGCCGCGCCGGTCGTCTACCGCAAGTCCCATCTCTACGGCGACTATGAGCGTTCGATCTTCCGCGCGCCGGAGCCGTCGACGCGGCTCTTCACACATCGTGGCGTCACCTGCGGCATGCTGATCTGCTACGACGTCGAGTTTCCGGAGAATGTGCGGCGGCTGGCGCTCGCCGGCGCCGAGGCCGTGCTGGTGCCGACGGCGCTGCCGGCGGGCTGGTCCGGCGATTTCATCGCCGAGCACATGATCCAGACGCGCGCCTTCGAGAACCAGGTGTTCGTCGCCTACATCAACCATTGTGGTTCGGACTCGCTGTTCTCCTTCGCCGGGCTGTCGCGCATTGCAGCACCCGACGGGCAGTTGCTCGCCAAGGCGGGGTCTGGGCAGGAAGCCGTGCTCCTCGTCGACATCGACCCCAAGGCCTACGCAATCTCCCGCCTTGAAAACACCTATCTCGGCGATCTCAATCGCCGCTGAGCGCGCCTCGATCGCCGTTGCGCCTCAGCGATGGCAGCGCGGACGGGCCGTTTGTTGTCACCTGAGGAGAACGTTCTGTTCTCTATTGGTCTACTGTCGGAAACGATGCGGCATCCCATATTGGGCTCAACAGCAATGCCAACGCATTGGAGGCAATCATGAGCTTGCAACTGACTGGGATCCATCACCTGACGGCGATCACCGCCAACGCACCGGAAAACCTGCGCTTCTACACCGAGACGCTCGGGCTGCGGCTGGTCAAGAAAACCGTCAACCAGGACGACACCACCGCCTATCACCTCTTCTATGCCGACGGGCGCGCCACGCCCGGCACGGACTTGACCTTCTTCGACTGGCCGGTCGGGCCGGAAGGGCGCGGCACGCACAGCATTTCGCGCACGGGTCTGAGGGTCGGCAGCGCCGAAACCGTTCGCTGGTGGAAGGACCGCTTCGACGAACTCAAGGTCACGAGTGGAGAGGTCACGGAGATCGATGGCCGCACCGCGCTTGATTTCGAGGATGGCGAAGGCCAACGTTTCCGGCTGGTCGACGACGGCGGGCTTGCGCCCTCACACCCCTGGGAAAAGAGCCCGGTGCCGGCCGAGCGCCAGATCAAGGGCCTCGGACCGATCACCATCAGCGTGCCTGACATCACGAACACCGAACTCGTCCTGACGCATGTGATGAACATGAGCAAGGCCCGCACCTATCCGTCGCCGGACGGCGAGGGGGAAGTCAACGTCTTCACCATGGGCGAGGGCGGTCCTGCGGCCGAACTGCACGTGGCCGTCCAACCGGGATTGCCGATCGCGCGTCAGGGCGCCGGTGCCGTGCACCACGTCGCCTTCCGGGCGCCTGATAATGCGGCGCTGACGGAGTGGACGGAACGGCTTAACGGCTTCCGTCTGCCGTCGAGCGGCGAGGTCGAGCGCTATTATTTCCGCTCGCTCTATTTCCGCGAGCCGAACGGCGTCCTCTTCGAGATCGCGACCGATGGTCCCGGTTTTGCCGTCGACGAGCCGATGGAAACGCTCGGTGAGAGCCTGTCTCTGCCGCCGTTCCTGGAGCCGAAGCGCGCGCAGATCGAGGCCCGGCTGAAGCCGCTCGTCTAACGGTCTGATCCCAACGAAAAGCCGGGGCTCGTCCCCGGCTTTTTTGTCTCTATCCCTCTGATCCCGTTGGACATCGGTTCCGCGCGGACCCATCATGACAGCTGTTGCGTTGCCTATGTCGATGGCATCCCGCCTCGCGCTTCGAGGCGCGCCCGCAAGGACTTGGAAAAGGACCAGACCTCATGACAAAAATCCTCGGCATTTCCGGGAGCCTGCGCAAGGCGTCGTTCAACACCGGCCTGATGCGGGCGGCCGCGGAAAACCCGCCTGGTGGCGTCGAATTCGACACCGCGACGCTGCACGGAATTCCGCTCTATGACGGCGATGTCGAAAAGGAGAGCGGCATTCCGGACGCCGTGACGGCGCTGAAGCAAAAGGTGATGGCTGCCGACGGCGTCATCCTGTTCACGCCGGAATACAACAACTCCATCCCCGGCGTGTTCAAGAACGCGATCGACTGGATGAGCCGGCCTTCCGCCGATATCGCCAAGGTGTTTCGCGGTCGGCCCTTTGCGCTTGCCGGCAGCTCGCCCGGCAATTTCGGCACCATTCTCAGCCAGAACGCCTGGCTGCCCGTCATGCGCACGCTCGGCGCCGAGCTCTGGTCCGGCAAGCGCCTGATGCTGCCCAAGGCGGATACGCTTTTCGATGAGGCGGGGACGCTGACGGACACGGACGCCCGCGACCGGCTCGCCGCCTTCGTCAAGGCATTTGCGGATTTTCCGGCGCTGAGGGAGCGCGGTAGTCTGCCGACACAGTGAGGCGCTAAGGCTGCCCCGGACATCGCGGACAGGACTGGGTATGGATGCTCGGGCAAAGCCCAAGCATGAGGGTGAGGGAGCGAGCGCTGTTGGATTTCTCGAAAGCATTCGCCGAAACGACCTCAGAAACGCTTAGAGGCCCTTATCCTGCAGCCATTGCTGGATAGCCGCGATATCTGGCGCGCCGATCTCGTGGCCCATGTCGAGGTCGACCGCGGTCAGATCCGCGCGCGTGCGGACGAGCTCTTCCCTGAGGCGTGGAGCGAAGTCGCCGTAGCTGTCGTGCTTGCCGGTCAGGAGCAGCACCTTCGTACCCGAGAGATCCGGCGGCGGCACGTCGTCGAGGACGAGCATTGAGCGCATCAGTACGACATTGCGCACGAGCCCCGGATACAACAGCATCAGGGCCACCAGAAGATTGGCGCCGTTGGAGTAGCCGATGAAAACCGTCTTCTCCAGATCGATGCGGTAGCCGTCGCGGGCACCCTCGACGAAGGCAGCAAAGGCCTCGGCTTCCGACCGCACGTCCTTCTGGTCGAAGGTCGTCGGCGAATAGCGCCGGAACCAGCGCGGCGTTCCCTCCTCGTTCGACCGGCCGCGAATGCCGACAAGCGTCGCCTGCCTGTCGACCTGATGGGCGAGGTGGAGAAGCTGCGTTTCGTTGGCGCCGCTGCCGTGCAAGAGCATGAAGGTGCGGTCATCCAGCACGCCAGGGTGATAGAAGCGGTGCACGAAGGGCAGGTCGCGCTCGGTCAGCCGCGGTTCTCCCGGCAGGGCGAACTGCGGCATGGCCAGCAGCATTTCTTCGCGCGCGGCGCTGAAATGCGCCGGCACGAAGAGTTCGGTGCCGAGTGTTTCCTTCGGTTCGTCGACGGTGAAGCCGGGCACGTCGCTGGCCAGTTCGTAGAGCGACCCACCGGGTTCGCGGACGTAGAGCGAATAGAAGTATTTGCGGTCATGCGCATTGATCGCGCCCGCGCCATCCCGTTGCAGGTCCTCGTGCACCCGTTCCACGGCGGCTCGGTCGGGCGCGCGGAAGGCGATGTGATCGATCGTTCCGGTTCCGGGGGCAGACGTCCAGAAGCCGCTTGCATTGCGCACGTCGATGGTGTCGCCGGAGGCGGAGGTGAGCCGCCGGATCGCGTCGGTTGCGCCGGTTTCCGTATAACCGAAATGGGACGTCAGGAAGCGAACGGAATCCTCCGGCTTTTCCGTGAGGATCGTGGCGCCACGCAGGCGGCGGATGGCGTCTTCCGCCGGGATATCGCGCGGGCTCCAGGGGGCCGCACCCGAAACCAACTCGGTGCCGACGAGCTTGACGATGACACCGTCCGGATCCTTGAGCCGCAGCACCGGCTCACCGAACTCCTGCGCTGGCCCTGACGTGGCGATGTTGAACTGCAGCGCGCGGGTCAGCCAGAAGCCGATACTCTCCGGCCGGATGGCAAACGCGATTTCGCTCGGCTGGCCATGGCCCACGCGGCCGCGGCCGCCGTCTTCCCACATCAGGAAGGTCACGAGCGAACCCGGCGAACCCTCGGCGTCGCCGTAAAAAAGGTGCAGCTGGTTGGCGTCCTCATAGCCGCCCGTCCGCTTGACGAGGCGCAAGCCAAGAAAGCCGACATAGAAGTCGACGTTTGCCTGGACCTTCCGGGCAATCAGGGTGATGTGATGGATGCCGCTCGTCATTCTTAGTCCCTCATTATCGTCGTCCCACAAAACACGATGTGTCCCGCCAGCACCAGAAGGGTCGCCGAGAACGCAGTGTCAACGTAGGAGGATCAATCGCCATCCTTGTCGAGGAATGCCTTGAAGGCATCCGCATATTTCGGATGCCAGCGCGACAGCGGCGGCCGGTTCGCGACGATGTCGCCGGCGGCCCACAGGATACGCCGTTCGTCGGTCGCGCGTGGCACGTCGTTATCAGGGCAGAGGATGTAGAAATCCCCGCGCGCCAGGCTCTCCATCATGAAGTCTACCGTCTGTTCCGACGTCCAGGCGCCGGCGGGCTTTTCCGTGCGGCCGCCAGCCGTCAGCCCGGTGTAGACGAAACCGGGGATCAGCAGGTGCGCGTGGACCTGGCTTCCGGCGGTGTTGCGCAGCTCGTGCTCCAGCGCCTCGGTAAAGACCTTCACGGCCGCCTTGGAGACGTTGTAGGCCGGGTCGCCGGGCGGCGTGGTGATGCCCTGTTTCGAGCCGGTGTTGATGATGACGGCCGGTTTGCCGTGGGCGATCATCCGGGATGCAAAGACGCGCGAACCGTTGATGACGCCCCAGAGATTGACCCCGAGCGTCGCCTCCCAGGCGGCCAAGGGGCCGAGGATCGCGCTACCGGGCTGAATGCCGGCATTGTTCATGAGCACATGCACGTCGCCGAGCCGCTGATGCACCTCCCGCTCGAGCGCTTCCAGCGTGTCGAGCCGCGAGACGTCTGTCGCGATGGCCGTGACGTGCCGCGCCCCGCCGGGCGAGGCGGCTGCGACTTCGGCGGCCGCCTTCTCCAGCTTGTCGCCCGCGAGGTCGGTGAGCACGACGTACATGCCGAGCGTCGCGAAGTGTCTGGCGGCCGCAATGCCGATGCCGGAAGCAGCACCGGTAACGACAGCGACATTGCCGGGGGCGAAGGCAGGGTGGGACATGGTGAAGCTCCTGTGGCGGGGTCGAGTGCAAGAGATAGGGCGCGAAGGGCTGGCTGTCCATGATCATGGCAACGATGGCGCTTCGGAAAACCAAGTGTTTTCAGGGTTGTATCTTGTCACCTGCGATGCCGGCGCTACTTGCAGTTTTGGACGCAAATGCCTGAACGAACGCATGCGGTGGATGGAACGATGAACGAAATGACAGCCCGCAACGAAAAGCGCACCCCTTGCGAAAGCTGTCCCTTGCGCAAGCTCGATCATTTTCGTGCCTTTACCGGCGAAGAACTTGCCTTCGTTTCGCAGTTCAAGACTGGCGAACTGGCGGTCGATGGTGGCGCGACCATACTCGTCGAAGGCGCGCACAGTGCGCACCTTTTCACCGTGCTTTCCGGCTGGGGCTTCCGCTACAAAATGCTCGATGACGGCCGCCGCCAGATCCTCAACTATGTGATGCCCGGCGATCTGATCGGACTGCAGGGCAGCCTGATGGGGGAGATGCAGCATTCGATCGAAGCGCTGTCGCCCGTCACTCTGTGCGTCTTCGAGCGCGGCAAGCTCAACCGCCTGTTCGAGAACTACCCTGAGCTTGCCTATGATCTCACCTGGATCGCTGCACGCGAGGAGCGCATTCTGGATGAAAACCTCTTGAGCATCGGCCGCCGATCCGCGCTGGAGCGGGCGGCCTATCTCATCGCCTTCCTCTATCAGCGGGCGGAGGTACTCGACCTCTTCAGCAACAGCCGCGTCGCCATTCCGATCAGCCAGCAGCATGTGGCCGACACGCTGGGTCTTTCGATCGTTCACACCAACAAGACTTTGAAGAAACTTGCCGAACGGGGCCTGATCCGCTGGGCGGAGAAGGGCTGCAATGTCCGCGACATCGACGGCCTGCTCGCGGTTTCAGGCTGGGAAGGGCTCCGCGAACCCAAGCGGCCGTTCATCTGACGTGCCCAGTCGAAGCCGATCGATGCGGCGCCAGGGCCGCATCGATGTCAAGGTGGGGGAGATCAGGCGGCAACGATCGCCCGCAGCATCCACAGAGCCTTTTCATGGAAGTTGAGGCGATCGGTCAGCATGTCCGTCGTGACCAGGTCGCCGTTTTCATCGGCCTTGGTGCCGGCCTCGCGTATGCGCCGCGCCGCCGCTTCGTGATCGGTGATCAGGTCTGCCACCATCTCGGCCGCCGTCGTGTGGTTGACCGAGGCGGCGCTGGGGGCGAAGGTTTTTGCTTCGGCGAGCTTCGCCGGCGCCAGGTGGCCAAGGGCGCGAATGCGCTCGGCAATGATGTCGGTTGCCTTGAACAGCGCGTTGTAGTGCTCTTCGGTCAGTTCGTGCAGCGGCTTGAACAGGGGCCCGACCACGTTCCAGTGGTAGATGTGGCTCTTGATCACCAGCTTGTAGGTATCGGCAAGGATATCGGAAAGCGCGGTTGCCATCTGCTGGCGATAGGCCTTCGTCAGGCCGATGTCGAATTCTTCGTCCCTGACCTTGGGCTTCAGCACGGCGGCAGTCTGTTTCATTCTTCTGCTCCAGTTCTGTCTTGGAATGTCGAGCGGAGGCGGCCGAGGCCACGCCGCATGAACTGAACGCCGCGACGAAAGGGTTGTTCCCGATCCCGTCATGACGCTCACATGTCTTTTTTAAATGCCAGGTCAGGCCATTGGAGCCTAAGCTCAGTCGTTGCCGTTGCCTCAGTGGAGGTTCCGGGACTCTGGACGGCATTCCGCCTGGAAATGCGCCTGCAGCGACGATGACTGCCGTCGCTGTGCGTGAAAAATGGAGTGCATTGACATGGCCGAGCTTTCACCGTCCGTCCGGACGGTCCTCGTTCTCGAGGACAACTTCATCATCGCCATGGACGTCGAGGAAATCCTCGCTTCTCTCGGAATATTGCAGGTTACGATCGCCGGAAATGCGAACCAGGCATTGGAGCTGCTGGCGCTCCAGGCCTTCGATTTTGCGATCCTCGACGTCAATCTCGGCGATCACACGAGTTTCGTGGTTGCCGATGCCATGCTTGCCCGCGGAATGCCGTTCGGCTTCACCAGCGGCTACGGCGATGCCGAGCACTTCCCGACCTATCTCAGGCACGTTCCGCGGATCGACAAACCCTTTAACGAGAAATCGATCGGCCAGCTGATCGCCGCTGGGATCCAGACGAGAGAGGCTTAGGAACCGGCTCAGCCCTTGCGCGACCTGCTCAGGGCTTGCCGCGCGATACGAACCAGGGATTGGCGAAGTCGCTGTCGTCCTTCTGGTTGCGCTTGCCGTAGGTAAGCGGCGTGCCATCCATCGTCAGCGTTTCGCCACCGGCGGCCCTCAGGATCGCGTCGCCAGCGGCGGTGTCCCATTCCATCGTCCGGCTGAAGCGGGGATAGACGTCGGCCACGCCTTCGGCGAGCAGGCAGAATTTCAAGGACGAGCCGACCGTCCGGTAATCGGCGATGCCGTGTTTTTCGAGGTAGTCGATCGTCTCGGCGCTGTTGTGCCAGCGGCTGGCGAGCCCCACCATGCGATCCCCGCAGCTGCGGCAGCCGATGATCGTTTCTTCGGTCAGGCGAAAGCTGCCATCAATAACCGACTTTACCGCCTTGCCATGGTGTGCCGCATAGAGGATTCCAAGCGCCGGGGCGTAGACGACGCCCGCGACGGGCGCGCCGTTTTCGATCAGCGCGATGTTGACGGTGAAGTCGTCGTTGCGGCTGATGAATTCCTTGGTGCCGTCGAGCGGATCGACAAGGAAAAACGACTTGCCGGAAATCTCCGGCACGAAGCCGGCGGACACCGCTTCCTCGGCGACCAAGGGGATGTCCGGAAAGGCGGAGGCGAGGTCTGCCAGGATGATGCGTTCGGCCGTCGTGTCGGCATCGGTGACCGGCGAGCAGTCAGGCTTGTGCGTGACCTCCGGCCCGGCATTGTAGATGTCGAGAATGGCCCGACCCGCCGTTATTGCCGATTGTTGCAGTATCTCCAGCATTCGCCCTGTCTTTCGGTCCGTCATCAGGCCCATAGCATATTGAGAGGAAGATTATAGCCATGCTTTTGACATGGCAGGCGGCTCTTTACGCGTGGTCGCAACTGATCTGCGGGGCGGAGCATCTCAAGCTTTTTTGCAATTGCGAGAGGCTTTGCGTCTTTGCTTCCGCGTTCCGGCTGTGCAAATGTGCCGGCGCAACTGAACTGGATGCCTTCATGCGTTATTCCGCCTTCTCGCTTGTCAGGAACGCCCTTTCCGGAAACCTGAACTGGAAACCGCATTGGCGCCAGCCACAGCCGAAATCCCACTATGACGTGATCATCGTCGGCGGCGGCGGCCATGGGCTCTCGACCGCCTATTATCTCGCCAAGGAATTCGGCGTGAAGAACGTCGCGGTCCTGGAAAAGGGCTATCTCGGCTCGGGTAATGTCGGTCGCAACACGACGATCGTGCGCTCCAACTACATGCTGCCCGGCAACGAACCCTTCTACGAGTTCTCGATGAAGCTCTGGGAGGGGCTGGAGCAGGATCTCAACTACAATGTAATGCTGTCGCAGCGCGGCGTCATCATGCTCTACCACAGCGACGGCCAGCGCGATGCCTATGTGCGCCGCGGCAATGCCATGTGGATGGAAGGCGTGGCAGCGGAGCTCATCGAGCGTGAGCAGTTGAAGAAGATGATCCCCTTCCTCAACTACGATCACGCCCGCTATCCGATCCTCGGTGGCCTGCTGCAGCGCCGCGCCGGTACCGCGCGGCATGATGCGGTCGCTTGGGGCTATGCCCGCGGCGCCGACCAGCATGGTGTCGACATCATCGAGCATTGCGAAGTGACCGGCATTCGCCGCGAAAACGGTGTCGTCACCGGCGTCGAAACGACCAAGGGGTTCATCGGCTGCGGCAAGCTGGCGCTGGCGGCGGCCGGCAACACCTCGCGCGTCGGCGAAATGGCGGATCTGAAGCTGCCGCTGGAAAGCCATGTGCTGCAGGCCTTCGTGACCGAGGGGCTGAAGCCCTGCATCGATCACGTGATCGTCTATGGTGGCGGCCACTTCTACATCTCGCAATCGGACAAGGGCGGCCTCGTCTTCGGCGCCGAGATCGACGGCTATTCGTCCTATGCCCAGCGCGGCAATCTGGCGACCGCCGAGCACGTGATGGAGGAGGGGGTGACGATGATCCCCGGCCTGTCGCGCGTTCGGGTGCTGCGCGCCTGGGGGGGCGTCATGGACATGAGCATGGACGGCTCGCCGATCATCGACCGCACCTCGATCGACAATCTCTACTTGAACTGCGGCTGGTGCTACGGCGGTTTCAAGGCGACGCCGGCCTCCGGCTACTGCTTCGCCCACCTGATCGCCAAGAACGACACCCATCCGGTGGCGCGCGCCTTGAGGCTCGATCGCTTCGCCCGCGGCTATGCCGTCGACGAGGCCGGCGCCGGCCCGCAGCCCAACCTTCACTGACAGGACACGGCCGGCCCGCCGGCTCGTATGGAATGAACAGGAAGCCGGAGTGCGGCTTCAGGACACGGAAGACGATGGCAAGCCTGATTACCTGCCCGCATTGCGGGGTCCGACCGAAGGAAGAATTCGCGATCCGCGGCGACGCCTCGCGCGGCCGTCCCGAGCCCATGGATTCGGACGAGGCCTGGCATGATTACGTCTATGTGCGCGCCAACCCGCGTGGGCGCACGTTGGAGCATTGGCATCACATCGCCGGCTGTCGCCGCTTCCTGGTGGTCGAGCGCGACACGGCCACCCACGAGGTCTATTCCGTCGTCGATGCGGCCGAGTTTGCGCGGAGGGCTGCGCGATGACCGGCTATCGTCTTTCCTCCGGCGGCCTCGTCGATCGCAGCAAAACGTTGAGCTTCACCTTCGACGGCCGGCCGCTGCGCGGATTTTCCGGCGATACGCTCGCCTCCGCACTTCTTGCCAATGACCAGCTGCTCGTCGGCCGCAGCTTCAAATACCACCGGCCGCGCGGCATCGTCAGCGCCGGGCCCTCCGAGCCCAACGCGCTCGTCACCCTCGGCTCTGGTGCCCGCACCGATGCCAACACCAAGGCGACCGTCGCCGAACTCTATGGCGGGCTGACTGCCAAAAGCCAGAACCGCTGGCCGTCTCTCGGCTTCGATGTCGGGGCGGTCAACGGCGTCCTTTCGCCGTTCCTCGGCGCCGGCTTCTACTACAAGACCTTCATGTGGCCGAAGCAGTTCTGGGAGCGCGTCTACGAACCCTTCATCCGCCGCGCCGCCGGCCTCGGCCGGGCGGTGCTGGAGCGCGACCCCGAGAGCTACGAGAAGTCCTGGGCGTTCTGCGACCTGCTCGTCGTCGGTGCCGGTCCCGCCGGCCTGATGGCAGCACTGACGGCCGGCCGCGCCGGCCTTCGGGTCATCGTCGCCGACGAGGATTTCCGGCTCGGCGGCTCCCTGCTTGCGACCGGCGAGACCGTCGACGGCGCGCCGGCATCGGTCTTTGCCGACCGCACCGTCGCCGAACTGCAAGCGCTGCCCAATGTCACGCTGCTTTCGCGCACCACGGTCTTCGGCTGGTATGACGACAACGTCTTCGGCGCGGTTGAACGCGTGCAGAAACACGTCGCTGAACCGTCTTCGAAGCTCGTGAGCGAGCGTGTCTGGCGCATCGTTGCCAAGCGCGCGCTGATGGCAACCGGTGCCGAGGAACGCCCGCTGGTGTTCGGCGGCAATGATAGGCCCGGCGTGATGATGGCGGGCGCCATGACCACCTATGCCGAGCGCTATGGTGTGGCCGCCGGCAAGCAGGTCACGATCTCTACCAGCGGCAGCGCCGGGTACCGCACAGCGCGGGCCCTTGCGTCCAAGGGCGTCGCCATCGCGGCGATCGTCGACGCCCGCGCTGAGGCGACCGATCAGGCGCCCGAGGGTGTCAGGGTGATCCGCTCGGCCTCGATCGTCGACACGAAGGGCAGGCAGCGCCTCAAGGGCATCGTCGTCGAACGCTCCGGCTTCGAGGAACTGATCGCCTGCGATGCGCTGGGGATGTCCGGTGGCTGGAGCCCTGTCGTGCATCTTGCCTGCCAGCGCGGCGCAAGACCGGGCTGGTCGGAGGAATTGAAGGCCTTCGTCGCACCTGATGTCGGTGGCGGCCTGCGTCCCGTGGGCGCTGCAAACGGTGTCTACACGCTCTCGGGCTGCCTGTCCGATGGTGCGGAGAAGGCCGCAGCGATTGCGGCCGACCTCGGTTTCAGCGCCAGCTCGGCCGCAGCACCGGTCGTCGATGGCGAAGAGGCCACGTCCTTTTCAGCGCTCTGGTATGTACCGGGCGCCAAATCGAAGGCCTTTGTCGACTTCCAGAACGACGTGCATGCGAAGGATCTCGGCCTGGCGCTGCGCGAAGGTTTCGGCCATGTCGAGCACGCCAAGCGCTACACGACCAGCGGCATGGCGACCGATCAGGGCAAGCTTTCCAACATCAATGCCGTCGGCATTCTTGCCGGCATGCGCGGCGTCAGCCCGGCAGAGGTCGGCACCACCACCTTCAGGCCGTTCTACACCCCGGTCTCCTTCGGTGCACTTGCCGGCACGGCGCGCGATGAGCATGCAGCACCGGCGCGCAAGTCGCCGCTGCATGGCTGGGCGATGAAAAATGGCGCGACCTTCGTCGAGGCCGGGCTCTGGCATCGTTCCGCCTGGTTCCCGCGCGCCGGCGAAAAGACCTGGCGCGACAGCGTCGATCGCGAAGTCTTGAACGTGCGGGCCAATGTCGGCCTCTGTGACGTCTCGACCCTCGGCAAGATCGAGGTCTTCGGCCCCGACGCTGCGGAGTTCCTCAACCGTCTCTATTGCAACCCGGTCCTGAAGCTGCCGATCGGCAAGGCGCGTTACGGTCTGATGCTGCGCGAAGACGGTTTCGTCTTCGACGACGGTACGGTCAGCCGCTTCGACGAGGAACATTTCTTCGTCACCACGACGACGGCGATGGCCGGTCCCGTCATGGCGCACCTGGAATATTGCGCCCAGACGCTCTGGCCTGAACTCGAAGTCCGCTTCACCTCGTCGACCGACCAATGGGCGCAGATGGCGATCGCTGGTCCGAAAGCGCGCGCGGTGCTGCAGCAGATCGTCGATGGCGATATTTCCGATGGCGCGTTTCCGTTCCTGTCCGCCCGCAAGATCGTCCTGAAAAGCGGCGTGTCGGCGCGGCTCTTTCGCATTTCCTTCTCCGGGGAGCTGGCTTTCGAACTGGCGGTGCCGGCAGGTTATGGCGAGGCGGTGGCCGACCAGATCATGGAGGCCGGCCGGCCGCATGAAATCTGTGCCTATGGCGTCGAAGCCTTGAACGTGCTGCGGCTGGAGAAGGGTCTGCTGACGCATGCGGAATTCGACGGTCGCGTGACGCCAGACGATGCCGGGCTCGGCCGAATGCTCTCGATGCAGAAGACCGACTTCATCGGCAAGCGCCTGTCGACGCGCTACGGCCTGACGGCGGCGGATCGCATGCAGCTTGTTGGTCTGAAGCCCGTCGATGCCGACAAGGACATGCGGGCCGGAGCGCATCTTCTGAAGGAGGGGACCAAGCCCTCGACGCTGAACGATCAGGGTTGGGTCAGCTCGGCCGGTTTCTCGCCGGTCCTGGGCCACGCCATCGCGCTTGCCTTCCTGAAATCCGGGCGCGAACGCTATGGCGAGAAGGTCGTGGTGTTCGACAAGCTGCGCGATCAGGAGATCGTCGCCGAGGTCTGCGACCCGGTCTTGGTCGATCCGCAAAATGCAAAGCTGAAGGCCTGAGGAGGCGGTGATGGTTCGCGACTACAACAACCGCCACGCACTGGAGCAGAAACTGCGATCGGCACCCATGTCGCCGGCGGCCGACCACCTGATGGTCGGGCATTGGCGCACGATGGCGACGGTTCTTGCGCGCGCCGGCCGGGAGGAGACCGTGCGTGAGGCGATCGCCGCACAGTCCGACTTGTCCATGCGGTTTTCGGCACCGGGGGAATGGATTGTCGTCTCCGAGGTGGAAGCGCCGAGCGGGCTCGTGCGTTGGCTCGAAGAGCTTTGCGACGGCGGTGCCTATGTTGTCGACCAAAGCGATGGGCGCGTCGTCTTCCGGATCGCCGGCCCGAACGTGCGCAGCATCCTCGCCAAGGGCATCGGCCTTGATCTTCATCCCTCAGCCTTCACGGTTGGCGGCAGCACCAATGCGCTGTGCGGTCACATCCCGGTCAATCTCGCCCGGACGGACGAGGACACGTTCGAGCTGATCGTGCCGCGGAGCTATGCGGAATCGCTCTTCGACGACCTGATGAAGATGGGGCGGGCCTTCGATCTCACCGCCGCCTTCTCGGATTGAAACGGCCCCTTCAAGAGGTCGAAATCAAATGCGGCATGAAATGCCGCAAACAGGTCGCCCATCCGCCAGCAAACGGCGGAAATGGACAAGCGTCCTTCGCAGCCGTGTCTTTATCGGCGCCGTCTTTCTGACTAGGCTTTCATCATTCGCCGCTTGCACTTCTGTCTCTGAAGCAAGTGGTGGCCGTGCCTGAGTTTCTTCCTGACAATTTGGCCATGCCTCCGACAGGAGCATGGGGAGACGGAGTGTACGCATGAAAAGCCATGCCAAGGTCGTCGTTATCGGAGGCGGTGTCGTCGGTTGTTCGGTGCTCTATCACCTGACGAAATTCGGCTGGACCGATGCCGTGCTGCTTGAACGATCGGAACTCACCTCCGGCTCCACCTGGCACGCGGCCGGCGGCATGCACACGATCAACGGTGACCCGAACGTCGCCAAGCTGCAGAAATATACGGTCGAGCTCTACAAGGAGATCGAGGCGTATTCCGGCCAGGATGTCGGCCTGCACATGACCTCCGGCATGATGCTCGCCGCCACCAAGGAACGTTTCGACTGGATGAAGTCGATCCTTGCCAAGGGCCGCTACATGGGGCTCGAAGCCGAGCTTTTGACGCCCAGGGAAGCGCATGACCTGATGCCGCTGCTCGATCCCGACCAGTTCGTCGGTGCGGTGTTCGATCCGGTCGAGGGGCATCTCGATCCCTATGGCACGACGCATGCCTATGCCAAATCGGCGAAGAAGAACGGTGCGGAGATCTATCTGCACACCAAGGTCGAGGATCTGGTGCAGCGGGAAGACGGTTGCTGGCGGGTGATCACCAACCAGGGCGAGATTGTCGCCGAGCATGTCGTCAACGCCGCCGGCCTCTGGGCCCGCGAGGTGGGGCGCATGGTGGGGCTGGAGCTGCCTGTGCTCGCTATGGAGCACATGTATCTCATCACCGAGGACATGCCCGAGGTCATCGAGTTCAACCAGACGCGCGGCAAGGAGCTGATGCACTGTGTCGATTTCGACGGCGAGATTTATCTCCGCCAGGAGCGGAACGGCATGCTGATGGGCACCTATGAGAAGGCGTGTCGTCCGTGGTCGCCCGTCACGACGCCCTGGGACTTCGGCCATGAACTTCTCGCCGAGGACATCGACCGTATCTCGCCCGAACTCGAGGTCGGCTTCCGGCACTTCCCGGCCTTCAACAAGGCCGGCATCAAGAAGATCATCAACGGTCCTTTCACCTTCTCGCCGGACGGTAACCCGCTGGTCGGCCCGGTGCGGGGCTTGAGGAATTTCTGGTCGGCCTGCGCCGTCATGGCCGGATTCAGCCAGGGTGGCGGCGTCGGCCTGGCGCTTGCCAACTGGATGATCCATGGCGACCCCGGCTTCGACGTCTTTGCCATGGACGTTTCGCGCTACGGCGATTTCGCCACGCTTGCCTATACCAATGCCAAGGTGCGCGAGAACTACTCGCGTCGCTTCTCGATCCGTTATCCGAACGAGGAGCTGCCGGCGGCAAGGCCTCTGTTGACGACGCCGATCTACGACCGGCTGAAGGCTGCGGGCGCCGTCTTCGGCGCGTCCTACGGGCTTGAAACGCCGCTGTGGTTTGCACCCGAAGGCGTGAAGGACGCCTTCTCCTGGCGCCGTTCGACCGACTTCGAGACGGTGGGCGCGGAGGCCCGGGCCGTGCGCGAAGGCGTCGGCCTGATGGAGACATCGGGCTTTGCCAAATATGCGATCACCGGCAAGGGCGCTGAAGCCTGGCTCGACCGCATGCTTGCCTGCCGCATCCCTGAGGTCGGGCGCATGGCATTGGCACCGATGCTGAAGGAGGACGGCAAGCTGATCGGCGACTTCACCCTTGCCAAGCTCGGCGAGGGGGATTTCCTGCTTGTTGGATCCGGCATAGCCGAGGACTACCACATGCGCTGGTTCGAGGCGCATCTGCCTGCGGACGGCTCGGTGACGCTGAAGGCGTTGAAGCTGGAGCTGGTGGGCCTGTCGATCGCCGGGCCGAAGGCGCGCGATGTGCTTGAAAGCCTGACCCATCTCGATGTCTCCGACGCCGATTTCCCGTTCATGGACATCCGCCGGATGGATCTCGGCATGGCGCCCGCGCTCGTCGGCCGCGTCAGCTACACCGGCGATCTCGGCTACGAGATCTGGATGAAACCGGAGCACCAGCGTTATCTCTTCGAACTGCTGATGGAGAAGGGGGCGGCTTCCGGGATCCGTTTGTTCGGCCTGAGGGCGCTGAATGCATTGCGCGTCGAAAAATCCTTCGGCAGCTGGGCGCGCGAATATCGTCCGCTCTATGGCCCGGTCGAGGCTGGGCTCGGCCGTTTCGTCGCGACCGGCAAGGATGCGGATTTCATTGGCAAGGCGGCGGCCGTGAAGGAGAAGGCGGATGGCGGCGCGATGCGGCTGCGGACCTTCGTGCTCGATGCGAGGGATGCGGACGTCATCGGCGACGAGCCCATCTATCTCGACGGTGTCGTGCGCGGCTGGGTGACATCGGGCGGCTATGCGCATGCAAGTGGGGTTTCGGTCGCCATGGGCTACGTGCCCAAGGAGATCGCCGACCGAAGCGATGGCTGGTCGATCGAACTCTTGGGTGAGATCCTGCCGGCCCGTCTTCAGCCGCATCCGCTGTTCGATTCGAACGGTCAGCGCATGCGCGCCTAAGCATTCGAGGTGTAATGCAGACCGAAGTGGCTGTCGAAGCTTCATAGAATACCCGACGCTTTTACGACTAAAGTTGATGCTTTCGCGGGCGAAAGCTGCGAAAGATTTGATTTTTCTGGCTGTAAAAGCGTCAAATCGATTTTATCGAGGAAGTTTTTGGCGAAGTCGCGTTTTTTAGCTTTCCTTTTCGTTTGAAAGAGGTATGGAATCGAGCAAACACAGCGCTCAACAATGAGCTCAAAAAACAAGAGACCGGACCGTTATGGATCTGGTCCAGGGGAAGATTGATGGAGTATTTCGTCCAGCAGCTCGTCAACGGGCTGACTCTTGGGTCTATTTATGGTATGATCGCAATCGGTTATACCATGGTCTACGGCATCATTGGCATGATCAACTTCGCCCACGGCGATATCTTCATGCTCGGCGGCTTTGCTGCTTTGATTGTCTTTCTTATTCTCACAACATTCATCGGGGGCGTCCCGGTTGTACTTGCTCTCCTGCTGATGATGATCGTCGGCATGCTGACCGCAGGTCTCTGGAACTGGACGATCGAGAAAGTGGCCTATCGGCCGCTGCGCGGTTCGTTCCGGCTTGCGCCGCTGATCACCGCGATCGGCATGTCGATTGCGTTGTCGAACTTCATCCAGGTGACGCAGGGCCCGCGCAACAAGCCGATCCCGCCGCTCGTCTCTTCGGTCTACGAAGTCTTCGGCATCACCATCTCGCTGAAGCAGATCATCATCATCGTCATCACGGCGGCTCTGCTTTCGATCTTCTGGTACATCGTCAACAAGACGCCGCTCGGCCGTGCCCAGCGCGCGACCGAACAGGACCGCAAGATGGCGGCGCTGCTGGGTGTTGACGTCGACCGCACCATCTCGGTGACCTTCATCATGGGTGCAGCACTCGCTGCCGTCGCCGGCACGATGTATCTGATGTATTATGGCGTCGTCGTCTTCACCGACGGTTTCGTGCCTGGCGTCAAAGCGTTCACCGCGGCCGTTCTCGGCGGCATCGGATCGCTGCCGGGCGCCGTTCTCGGCGGACTGTTGATCGGGCTCATCGAGTCCCTCTGGTCGGCCTATTTCACCATCGACTACAAGGACGTCGCGACCTTCTCCATTCTCGCCATCGTCCTGATCTTCAAGCCGTCTGGCATTCTCGGACGACCGGAAGTCGAGAAGGTATAATTCCATGGCAAACATTGCTTCTACGACTGCAAGCGCCGGCACTGACGTGACGGCGCGGGCCCTGCGCGAGGCTGTCTTCGCGGGCCTGATTTCGCTCGGCCTTTTCGTGCTGTTCGTCGGTCTCAAGTCCGACCAGAACATCCGCAACGAGCTGATCCTCAACCAGCGCTGGGGACTGCTGGCGATCTTCGTGATCGTCGCTGCCGTCGGCCGCTTCCTGATGGTTGCCTATGTCCAGCCGGCCATGGCTCGGCGCAAGGCCGCCAAGGCCGAGGCCGAGGATGCGGTGAAGGAGGAGACCTTCTTCAGCCGCAACTTCTCCAAGCTCGCGATTGCGTTCCTGCTCATCTATCCGCCGCTCGTCGTCGCGATCTTCGGCGTCCAGGGCTCGCTGAAGTGGGTCGACAATTTCGGCATCCAGATCCTGATCTACGTGATGCTGGCCTGGGGGCTCAACATCGTCGTCGGCCTCGCTGGCCTGCTGGACCTGGGTTACGTCGCCTTCTACGCGGTCGGTGCCTACTCCTACGCCCTGCTGTCGACCTATTTCGGCCTGTCCTTCTGGGTTCTTCTTCCGGTCGCCGGCATTCTCGCCGCCTTCTGGGGCATGATTCTCGGCTTCCCGGTCTTGCGTCTTCGCGGTGACTATCTGGCGATCGTGACGCTCGCCTTCGGTGAAATCATCCGACTGGTGTTGATCAACTGGACCGAAGTGACGAAGGGTACCTTCGGCGTCTCCGGTATCGCCAAGGCGACGCTGTTCGGCATCAAGTTCGATGCCTCGAAGGACGGATTTGCAGCAATGATGGGCCTGCCGATGTCGTCGGCCTATTACAAGATCTTCCTGTTCTATCTGATCCTGGCACTTGCGCTGCTCACGGCTTACGTGACGATCCGGCTGCGCCGCATGCCGATCGGCCGCGCCTGGGAAGCGTTGCGCGAGGACGAGATCGCCTGCCGCTCGCTCGGTATCAACACGGTGACGACCAAGCTCACCGCCTTTGCGACGGGCGCCATGTTCGGCGGCATCGCCGGCTCGTTCTTCGCGGTGCGCCAGGGCTTCGTGTCGCCCGAATCCTTCGTCTTCCTGGAATCCGCGGTCATTCTCGCGATCGTGGTTCTCGGCGGCATGGGCTCGCTCACCGGCATCGCGGTCGCTGCGGCCGTCATGATCGGCGGCACCGAAATCCTGCGCGAGCTTTCCTTCCTGAAGATGGTCTTCGGACCGGACTTCACACCTGAACTCTACCGTATGCTGATCTTTGGCCTGGCCATGGTCGTCGTCATGGTCTGGAAGCCGCGCGGCTTCGTCGGATCACGCGAACCGACAGCCTTCCTGCACGAACGCAAGGCAGTCTCCGGCAGCTTCACAAAGGAAGGGCACGGTTGATGGCCCGCGAGACAACGACAATGACAAAAGACCCCATTCTCAAGGTTGAGCACCTGTCGATGCGCTTCGGCGGTCTCATGGCCATCAACGACTTCTCCTTCGAAGCCTATCGCGGTGACATCACCGCGCTGATCGGCCCGAACGGAGCGGGCAAGACCACGGTGTTCAACTGCATCACCGGCTTCTACAAGCCGACGATGGGCATGATCACGATGAAGCAGAAGGCCGGCAAGGAATACCTGCTGGAGCGTCTGCCCGACTTCGAGATCACCAAGCTCGCCAAGGTAGCGCGTACCTTCCAGAACATCCGGATGTTCTCCGGTCTGACGGTGCTCGAAAACCTGCTCGTCGCGCAGCACAACAAGCTGATGCAGGCATCCGGCTACACCTTCCTCGGTCTGCTCGGCTTCCCGGCCTACCGCCAGGCATCGCGCGAGGCGATCGAACTTGCCAAGCACTGGCTGGAAAAGGCGTCGCTAATCGACCGTGCCGACGATCCGGCCGGCGATCTCTCCTATGGCGCCCAGCGTCGTCTCGAGATCGCGCGTGCCATGTGCACCGGGCCCGAGCTTCTCTGCCTGGACGAGCCGGCCGCCGGTCTCAATCCGCGCGAGTCTCTGGCGCTCAACGAATTGCTGAAAAGCATTCGCGCCGATACCGGCACGTCGATTCTTTTGATCGAACACGACATGTCCGTGGTCATGGAGATCTCCGACCACGTGGTGGTCCTGGAATATGGACAGAAGATTTCCGACGGCACACCGGATTTCGTGAAGAACGATCCGAGGGTCATTGCGGCCTATCTGGGTGTCGAGGATGAAGAGGTTGAAGAGGTGATCGAACAAATCGAGGAAATCGAAGGCGGGCAGGGGGGCACCCACTGATGACGGCGCCACTTCTCCAAGTCAAAGCCGTCGAGACCTACTACGGCAACATCCGGGCGCTCAGCGGGGTCGATGTCGAAGTTCACCGTGGTGAAATCGTCTGCCTGATCGGTGCCAACGGTGCCGGCAAGTCGACGCTGATGATGACCATCTGCGGCAGCCCGCAGGCGCGCACCGGTTCGGTCTTCTTCGAAGGTCAGGACATCACCCGTATGCCGACGCACGAGATCGCCCGGCTGCGTATTGCGCAATCGCCTGAGGGTCGGCGCATCTTCCCGCGCATGACCGTGTTCGAAAACCTGCAGATGGGCGCCAGCCTCGACAACCTGAAGCACTTCGACCAGGACGTGGAAAAGGTGTTTACGCTTTTCCCGCGCCTGAAGGAGCGCCAGGCGCAGCGCGGCGGCACGCTTTCGGGCGGTGAGCAGCAGATGCTGTCGATCGGCCGCGCGCTGATGGCCCGGCCGAAGCTTTTGCTTCTCGACGAGCCGTCGCTCGGTCTCGCACCGCTGATCGTCAAGGGCATCTTTGAAGCGATCAAGAAACTCAACAAGGAGGAGGGGCTGACGGTCTTCCTCGTCGAGCAGAACGCCTTCGGCGCGCTCAAGCTTTCGGACCGCGGCTACGTGATGGTGAACGGCCGGGTGACGATGAGCGGTTCCGGCAAGGAACTGCTCGCCAATCCGGAAGTGCGCGCGGCCTATCTCGAAGGCGGCCGTCATTGACCGGCCGCATCTGGAGCAAGTGACATGCAGGGAATTCTCTACGAAGAAGTGTCGATCTGGCAGTTTCTTTTCATAAGCTGCGTGCTCGGCGGCTGGACCGCTTGGCGCACGGGCAAGAGCGTGGCTGAAAGCTGGGAAGGCATGCCGCGGCTCATCCTCTACGTGGCGTTGCTGGGACTGGGGATCCGTTTCGTCCACCATGCGCTGTTCGAAGGCACCATGTTCAGCCTGCAATACTATATCGTGGACACGATCGTACTTTTGTTGTTTGCTACCGCAGGTTTCCGGTACTACCGGACCAAGCAAATGACCAATAACTACTATTGGCTCTATGAGAAGGCTTCGCCTTTCTCCTGGAAAGCCAAATAAAGGGAACAGCGCGCGCCGGCCGCCGCGGCCGGTGCGAAAGAAACACCGGCGCAACTATGGTGGGCATTGCGCAGGTTGGTAACGAGACCCGCTCGAATAATTGGGAGTAACAAGATGAAAAAGTCTCTTCTGTCGGCGGTCGCGCTGACGGCTATGGTTGCCTTCAGCGGCAGCGCCTGGGCTGATATTCTCGTTGGTGTCGCCGGCCCGCTGACTGGCCCGAACGCCGCTTTCGGTGCACAGCTCCAGAAAGGTGCAGAGCAGGCCGCCGCTGACATCAATGCCGCTGGCGGTATCAATGGGGAACAGATCAAGGTTGTGCTCGGCGACGACGTTTCGGATGCCAAGCAGGGCGTTTCGGTTGCCAACAAGTTCGTTGCTGACGGTGTGAAGTTCGTTGTCGGTCACTTCAACTCGGGCGTGTCCATCCCGGCTTCTGAAGTTTACGCCGAAAACGGTATCCTGCAGGTAACCCCGGCCTCCACCAACCCGCAGTTCACCGAGCGCGGTCTCTGGAACACGTTCCGTACCTGCGGCCGTGACGACCAGCAGGGTGCGGTTGCCGGTGCCTACCTCGCTGCCAACTTCAAGGACGCGAAGATCGCGGTCATTCACGACAAGACCCCCTATGGTCAGGGCCTTGCCGACGAAACCAAGAAGTCGATGAACGAAGCTGGCCTCACCGAAGCCCTCTATGAAGGCATCAACACCGGCGACAAGGACTTCTCGGCGCTGATCGCCAAGATGAAGGAAGCCGGCGTTTCGATTGTCTACTACGGCGGTCTGCACACCGAAGCCGGCCTGATCATGCGCCAGATGAAGGACCAGGGCCTCAAGGCTACCCTGATGTCGGGCGACGGTATCGTTTCGAACGAACTGGCCTCGATCGCCGGCGACGCCGTTGACGGCACGCTGATGACGTTCGCTCCGGATCCGCGCAAGAACCCGGCTGCCAAGGACCTCGTCGAGAAGTTCCGCTCTGCCGGCTTCGAACCGGAAGCCTACACGCTCTACGCCTACGCCGCTCTCCAGGTCATCGCCGAAGCTGCCAAGGCTTCCGGCGGCAACGACCCGCAGGCAGTGGCCGAAGCCATCAAGGCAAAGGGTCCGTTCAAGACCGCAATCGGCGAACTCGGCTATGACGAAAAGGGCGACATCACGCGTCCGGACTACGTCATGTACACCTGGAAGAAGGGTGACGACGGCAAGTACAACTACTTCCAGAACGAGTAGTTCTGATTTCGGACCTTGTGTCCGACTGGTTGGGGCCCGGCGAGCAATCGCCGGGCTTTTCTTTTGGTGACGCTTGGCGCAGCGGTCTATTATTTCAATAGCGTGTCTCTGAGCGACGAGACTTCGGCGCGCAGTCGCTCGAGATCGCCGGGGCCGAGCTTTGTCGCTTCGCCAAGGTTGCGGGGCACGTCGATTGCCTTCTGCCGCAGCGCCTTGCCCATCTCGGTCAATTGCACCCGGACCTGCCGCTCGTCCCGGGGACACCAGAACACCTATGACTCGATCGTCGCCTTCTCGCAGACCGACTTTACCGAGGACCTGAAGAAGTTCGACGTCCCGACCTTGATCATCCATGGCGACGACGACCAGATCGTGCCGATCGATGCGACTGCACGGGCCTCGAAGACGCTGGTGCCGCATGCGGAGCTCAAGGTCTATGCCGGCGCCCCGCACGGCATCACCGACACGCACAAGGACCAGCTCAACGCCGACCTGCTCGCCTTCGCCAAGGCCTGACATGTCCGAAGCCCGAGAAGAGGCGCCCGCAACGGCGCCTCTTTTTTGCTTTTCGTGATAGGTGTTTCGCTTGTTGAGATAGCTGTCGCGTCGCGCCGTTTCGTGCACTATCTCGCAGCGATTCTGATCCGGAGGCAGGCATGAGCTCGAAACCCCGCATTCTCGTCACCCGTCGTTGGCCGGCGGCGGTGGAGCAGGTGCTTGCCGAACGCTTCGACGTCACCTTGAACGAAGGGGACGTGCCTCTGACGGCTGCAGAACTGGCTGAAGCACTCCGGACCTATGACGCCGTTCTTCCGACAGTTTCTGATCGACTTCCGGCCGACCTCTTCGCCGGTGGCGGCCTCCGCGCGAAGATCCTCGGCAACTATGGCGTCGGCTACAATCACATCGACGTCGCGGCCGCCAAGGCTGCCGGCATCGTCGTCGCCAACACGCCCGGCGTTCTCACAGATTGCACCGCCGACATCGCCATGACGTTGCTGCTTGCGGTCGCTCGGCGGGCAGGCGAGGGCGAGCGGCAGGTACGGGCCGGCGAATGGAGTGGATGGCGGCCGACCCACATGATCGGCGGCAAGGTCACCGGCAAGACGCTCGGCATCATCGGCTTCGGCCGCATCGGCAAGGCCATGGCCAAGCGCTGTCATTTCGGCTTCGACATGGATATCGTCTTCTACAATCGCTCGCGCATCGACCCGGCCGAGGCAAGCCGCTACGGTGCGCGTCAACTCGACACGGTCGAGGACGTATTGAAGGTTGCAGACTTCGTGTCGCTCCATTGCCCCGGCGGCGGCGAAAACCGTCACCTGATCAACGCCGAACGGCTGGCGCTGATGAAAAAGGGCGCCTACCTCGTCAACACGGCGCGGGGTGATGTGATCGACGAGCCGGCGCTGATTGCGGCGCTCGAAAACGGCGTCATCCGCGGCGCCGGGCTCGATGTCTTCGAGGCGGAGCCGAACGTGCCGGAACGTCTGCGCGGGCTCGAAAATGTCGTGCTGCTTCCACATCTCGGCAGTGCCACGGAGGAGACGCGCGTCGCCATGGGCATGAAGGTGGTCGACAATATCACGGCGTTTTTCGACGGTCGCGAGCCGCCGGATCGGGTGGCGTAGGCGGTTGCCCGTTTTCTGCGCAGGGCCTGCACGGAAATGCGGCATGCTGGCGATTTTCTTTGCAAAACAATAACTTGACTTGTCGTGCCGCGATGCGGACGATAGCGCCAAGATAAGGCGATCGCGCCCATGGGCGCCGCGTCGAGAATGAAGGACACCGCTTAGCGGTCTGACATGGACAAGGCAGCACGCATCGCCCCGCAGCGGGCCTGGGGCAAGGGACGGCTGGTCGCCAAGGCGGCGCTCGGCCACAGCCGCATTGCCGAACTCTACCAGGAAGGCTGCGCCAAGATCCGCCTGCCAAAGACCTTCGACACCTCGATGGAGGCAGTGCTCATCAATTCCTCCGGCGGCCTCACCGGCGGCGACCGCATGGTCTGGGAGGTCGCGGCGGGGGCTGGAACCGATGTGACGGTGACGACGCAGGCCTGCGAGAAGATCTATAAGGCGAGCGCCGATACCGTCGAAATGAAAACGCGCATCGAGGTTGCCGCCGGCGCGCGTGTCGACTGGTTGCCACAGGAGACGATCCTCTTCGACCGTGCCTCGCTATCGCGCTCGCTGGAGGTGGAGCTTGCTGCCGACGCGACGTTTCTCGCGGTGGAAGCGGTTCTGCTCGGTCGCAAGGCGATGGGCGAGGCGGTTGAAACCGGGCTCTTCCGCGATCGCTGGCGTATCCGCGTCGAGGGCAAGCTGCTGCATGCGGACAATCTGGCGCTATCAGGAGAGGTCGCGCGCCTCAGTCAGCGCAAGGCGGTGCTCGATGGTGGGGCCGCCTTCGCCACGCTGCTCTATGTCGGTCCCGACTGCGAGCCCCTGCTGCCGCGTCTTCGGTCGCTCGTCGATGGCGCAGCGGGCGTCGGCATCAGCCATTTTCAGGTCCATGGCCGCGACAAGTTGGTTGCCCGCTTCGTGGCGCCGGATGGCTTCGCGCTCAGAAAAATCCTCATCCCGGTTATTTCGCACTTGCGCAAGCAGAAGACTGTGCCGAAAGTCTGGGTTCTCTAGCTCGTTTCACATTTTTATTTGAAACAGTGAAATGATCTAACGCATTGAAACTTTGTAATTCCTGGCGGAAGATCGCTTCGCAGATTTCCAGGGAATTGCTTCACGAACAACCGGTGGCGACGCATGAATCTTACCCCGCGCGAGAAAGATAAACTGCTGATTTCGATGGCGGCCATGGTCGCCCGCAGGCGCCTGGAGCGCGGCGTGAAACTCAACCATCCCGAAGCGATCGCGCTGATCACCGATTTCGTCGTCGAGGGCGCGCGCGACGGGCGCTCGGTTGCCGAACTGATGGAGGCGGGCGCCCAGGTGCTGACGCGCGATCAGGTGATGGAGGGAATCCCCGAGATGATCCACGACATCCAGATCGAGGCGACGTTTCCTGACGGGACCAAGCTCGTCACCGTGCACGAGCCGATCCGCTAAGCTTGAGGTGAGTACGTGGCTTGTTGGCGCAGGGTGCCTGAGGCCTGAACGCGGGATAAAAGCATGCGGCCGGCCGAGGGCGGCTTGAGGAGAAGACCATGATCCCAGGAGAAATCATTGCTGCGGCCGGAGAGATCGAGCTCAATGCCGGTCTCGACACGGCGACGATCGAGGTTGCCAACACCGGCGACCGCCCGATCCAGGTTGGCAGCCACTATCACTTCGCCGAAACCAATGCGGGGCTGCAGTTTGACAGGAAAGCAGCCTACGGCTGCCGGCTCGACATTCCCGCCGGCACGGCCGTGCGGTTCGAGCCGGGCCAGACGCGCCAGGTGACGCTGATACCGCTTTCCGGCAAGCGCGAGGTCTATGGCTTCCGCCAGCAGGTGATGGGCAAGCTATGAGAGTGCTGCCGGTTCTCGGTTTGCTTCTGGTGCTTGCCACCCCGGCGCTCGCCGAGGATGAGCCGGACGTGGATTGCGCGAATGCGATGGCTCAGCCGGATCTGAATGACTGCGCCTACCGGGAATACGAAGCGGCGGACGCGGAACTGAATGCGGTCTACAGGCAGGCGATGACGGCGGCGCAGAAGGTCGACAAGGAGCTGGAAGGCGCCGATATCGGCGCGGTCGAGGCGCTGAAGACGGCGCAGCGCGCCTGGATCGGCTATCGCGACGGACAATGCGAGCTGGCCGGTTTCCAGGCCCGAGGCGGCCAGGCGGAGCCGATGCTGGTTTCAGGCTGCCTTGCCCAGCTCACGCAGAAGCGTACCGCCGAACTCAACGAATTTCTCGAAGCTCAAGGGAACTGACCGTTGCAGGCTCGCCGCGTCATCATGATCGTGGGCAATGGCGAGGTGCCTGACGGCGCCGGCGCAACGATCGATGCCGCCGATCTGGTCGTGCGCTTCAACGATTGCCGCTCTGTCGGCTCCGGTGGCCACAGGACCGATATCGTCGCGGTCTGCAATACCGGACGCCCGGGGATTTCCATGCTCGGCGGTGGTCGCTGGAAGACGAATGCCGCCGTGCGCCAGGCGCGGGAGATATGGTGCGTTCGCTCCGGCGCGAAGTTTGCCGCCATGCGGGCCGGGCTTGCGGAAACGCATCCGGATCTCGACGATTTCTGCGACGATTACACTGTCGGTTTCGAGAGCTTCGCCCGTTCGACCAACCGCGGTTTTCGCGTCGTCCCGGTCGATGTGCACGACCAGGTGGAGCAGGATCTCGCCGGCTTTTCGCCGGCCCCTTATGTCGTTCCATCGAGCGGGATGATCGTCATTGCCGATGTGCTCGCGCATCTTGCGACACCCGACGACGAGGTCGTTCTTGCCGGCTTCGGCCATGTCGGCTGGGAATGGCATCCCTTCGCCGCCGAGCGCCGCCATGTCGATGCGCTTGCAGCCAGCGGCCGTCTTCGCCGCCTCCATCCCATTTCTACTTCGTCCCAAGGAGCCTGAACCATGCCCTACAAGATGTCGCGCGCGGCCTATGCCAACATGTTCGGCCCGACGGTCGGCGACAAGGTGCGGCTCGCTGATACCGAACTTTTCGTCGAGGTGGAGAAGGACTTCACGACCTATGGCGAGGAGGTGAAGTTCGGTGGCGGCAAGGTCATTCGCGACGGCATGGGGCAGAGCCAGGCGACACGCGCCGAGGGCGCCGTCGACACCGTCATCACCAATGCGCTGATCGTCGATCACTGGGGCATCGTCAAAGCGGATATCGGCCTCAAGGACGGACGCATCGCCGGCATCGGCAAGGCCGGCAACCCGGACACGCAACCGGGCGTCACCGTCATCGTCGGTCCCGGCACGGAGGTCATCGCGGGCGAAGGCAAGATCATCACCGCGGGCGGCATGGACAGCCACATTCATTACATCTGCCCGCAACAGATCGAGGAAGCGCTGGTGAGCGGGCTTACGACCATGCTTGGTGGCGGCGCCGGGCCGGGCCATGGCACGCTCGCCACCACCTGCACCTCCGGTCCCTGGCATCTCGCCCGCATGATCGAGGCTGCCGATGGCTTCCCGATGAACATCGCCTTTGCCGGCAAGGGCAATGCGTCGCGGCCGGGCGCGCTGGTGGAAATGGTGCTCGCCGGCGCCACCTCGCTGAAGCTACATGAGGACTGGGGCTCGACGCCGGCGGCGATCGATTGCTGCCTCGGTGTCGCCGACGAATACGACGTGCAGGTGATGATCCATACGGACACCTTGAACGAGAGCGGCTTCGTCGAGGATACGATCGCGGCGATCAAGGGCCGCACCATCCATGCCTTCCACACGGAAGGGGCCGGCGGCGGCCACGCGCCCGACATCATCAAGATCTGCGGCCAGCCGAACGTCATTCCGTCCTCGACCAACCCGACGCGGCCCTACACCAAGAATACGCTTGCCGAGCATCTGGACATGCTGATGGTCTGCCATCACCTGTCGCCGTCGATCCCCGAGGACATCGCCTTTGCCGAGAGCCGCATCCGCAAGGAGACGATCGCCGCCGAGGACATCCTGCATGATATCGGCGCCTTCTCGATCATCTCGTCTGACAGCCAGGCCATGGGCCGCGTCGGCGAAGTGGCGATCCGCACCTGGCAGACCGCCGACAAGATGAAGCGTCAGCGCGGGCCGCTGCCGCAGGAAACCGGCGACAACGACAATTTCCGGGTGAAGCGCTATATCGCCAAATACACGATCAATCCGGCGATCGCCCACGGCCTCAGCCATGAGATCGGCTCCATCGAGGTCGGCAAGCGCGCCGATCTCGTCCTCTGGAACCCAGCCTTCTTCGGTGTGAAGCCCGACTTCGTGCTTCTCGGCGGCTCGATCGCGATGGCACCCATGGGCGATCCGAATGCCTCCATCCCGACGCCGCAGCCGGTGCACTACCGGCCGATGTTTGCCGCCTACGGCAAGAACCGCACGAGTTCGTCTGTAACCTTCGTGTCGCAGGCCTCGCTCGACGCCGGCCTTGCCGCCAAGCTCGGCGTTGCCAAGCAGCTTGTGGCGGTCCGCAACACCCGTGGCGGCATCGGCAAGGCATCGATGATCCACAACAACCTCCTGCCGCATATCGAGGTCGATCCGGAGACCTATGAGGTGCGCGCCGACGGTGAGCTTCTGACCTGCGAGCCGGCGACGGTCGTGCCGATGGCACAGCGCTATTTCCTGTTCTGAACAAGCAGGGACAGGGAATGAAGCGTGGCCTGAAATGGGCTTTCTTCGGCTTACTGGCGGCGATACTTGCCATCGTTGCCGGAACCTTGCTGCCGCGGCCGCTCCTGCCGGTTTCCGCCTCTGCGGCGGGAGCAGGGGGCACGCGCATCCTTCTGCTTTCCGGCCCGATCCACACGGACATCGCCATACCCCTGACGGACGAGATTCGAGCGCGGTTCGGCTTTGTCGAGGCGGCCGGCGTGCCGCTTGCGCATCCGCAGGCTGAATGGCTGATCTTTGGCTGGGGCGGGCGGTCCTTCTATCTGGAAACGCCGACCTGGTCTGAGCTGAAGCCCGGGCCCGTGTTCAAGGCGCTGACCGTCGATCGCTCGGTGATGCATGTGGATATCGCCGGTCGGATCGTCGAGCCGCAGGCTGCCGTCACCGGCTTCGAGCTGGACGAAGCGGGATACGATCGGCTGCTCGGCTTTATTGCCGAAAGCTTCACCCGCGAGGCCGGAGCTGTCGTTTCGATCGAGGGTTTTTCCTACAACGGCAACGACCGCTTCTTCGAGGCCGGAGGCAGCTTCAACGCGCTTTTCGGCTGCAACACATGGACGGCGCGGGCGTTGCGTGAGGCGGGCTTGCGAACGGGCCTGTGGAACCCGGTCCCGCCAAGCCTCGGGTTGTCGCTGCGGCTCCATAATTGAGCAAGGATTGGCAGGCAGTGATTGGCAGGCAGCAGCCATGCGGCCACCGCATGGCTGCCATGCTCGCATGTGAATTGGGGCCTTTCGTGCTGCGTCGCAGCGCAATATCCGATAGGAAGACGGCCGACCTTCCTCGGTTGCCAGCAATCCTCCCAAGACCTGCCGACCGAGAGCTGCGCCAGAGCGGTTTGCGGTTCTCCGCATGTATCCCGCTCTAACTTACAAGAGACGATCACGTTCATGATTTTGGTCGAACCGATCCCAAATCATCGTGGTCCAAAGGAGATGACGATGCTTGGCAGAAAAGTACCCGCTGTAACGTTCCGCACCCGCGTTCGCGACGAGGCCGTTGGCGGCTCGAACCCGTTCCGCTGGGAGGACGTGTCCTCCGACGATTACTTCGCAGGCAAGCGCGTCGTGCTGTTCTCGCTGCCGGGCGCGTTTACGCCGACCTGCTCGACCTTCCAGCTGCCCGATTTCGAAAAGCTGACGGCCGATTTCCGCGCCGAGGGCGTTGACGAAATCTACTGCATCTCGGTCAATGACGCTTTCGTCATGAACGCCTGGGGCAAGTCCCAGAGCCTCGAAAACGTCAAGCTGATCCCGGACGGTTCGGGCGAGTTCACCCGCAAGATGGGCATGCTCGTCGCCAAGGACAATCTCGGCTTCGGCATGCGCTCCTGGCGCTACGCTGCCGTCGTCAACAACGGCGTTGTCGAGCAGTGGTTCGAGGAAGAGGGCTATTCCGACAACTGCGACAGCGACCCCTATGGCGTTTCCTCGCCGCAGAACATTCTGGAGACGCTGAAGTCCCAGAAGCTCGCCGCCTGATGGCAGCCTATCGTTCCTGATTGGAAAGAGCCCGAAGATCGGATCCGGTCTTCGGGCTTTTTCTTGCGCGGTACAGCCGCCGCAAGCGCCTGAAAAGCCGCACCCGCCGCTGGCGCCAGGGCTTTTTCTTGCTAAAGTAGCCGGCAGAAAAGATATCGAGGGTTCAATGGTTTACATTATCGCCTACCTGACCGCACACCCCGGCAAGGGGGATGAGGTAGTGTCGCTCGCAGCACCGCTGATCGAGGCCACCCGGCGCGAGGCCGGCTGCATCACCTATGATCTCTACCGCAAGCCGGCCGAGCCCGACGCGCTGGTTTTTGTCGAAACCTGGAAGGACAAGGCAGCCGTCGACGCGCATTTCGAGGAACCACATCTGAAGGCCTTTCAGGCGGCGATGGCCGACCTGCTCGTCGAGGCGCGCCTCGAGCTCGTGACGCCGGAAAAGGTCGAGGTTCTCTGACGATGCCCTATCGTTCGACAGAGGTTCTCTCGCCGGGGCCGGCCGATATTGCGCCGCTTCATAGCGTGACATTGACGCACGACGCGCGGCATCTGCGCCGCAAGTTGCTGCATCTCGAAAACGACGATGTGGTGATGCTGGATCTCAAGGAAGCGGTTATGCTTGCCGATGGCGACCTCCTGGTGCTCGAAGGCGGCGGCCATATCCGCATCGCTGCCGCGCCCGAGGCGCTCTACGAGATCCGCCCGCGCGACGCGATGCATCTGATCGAGCTTGCCTGGCATCTCGGCAATCGCCACTTGCCGGCACAGTTCGAAGAGAGCCGCATCCTGATTGCCCGCGATCCGGTGATCCGCCAGATGCTCGAAGGCCTGGGCGCGGCGGTGAACGAGGTTTCGCTGCCTTTCCATCCGCTGCGCGGCGCCTACCATGCCGGCGGCCACAATCATGGCCATAATCATCACCACCATGGCTGAGCGGGTCGACACGCAAGCGCTGCTTCGCCTCGTGACATGGATGTCGCCGGCCTTTCCGGTCGGCGCGTTTTCCTATTCCAGCGGGCTTGAGCAGGCGGTTCACGACCGTCTGGTGAGCGACGCCGGCGAGCTTCGCAACTGGCTGGAGGCGGTCATCTCTCTGGGCTACGGCTGGAACGATGCGCTGCTTCTGGCCGAGAGCTATCGCGCCGTGAACGACCATGCCCGGCTGGCTGCGGCGGCAGAGCTTGCCGAAGCCCTGGCGGGAGGCCGCGAGCGCCATATGGAAACGATGCTGCAGGGCCAGGCGTTTCTGGCAGCGGCGCGCTCGTGGCCGCATCCGGTTCTCGATGCGCTGCCTGAGAGTGTCGCCTATCCGGTCGCAGTCGGTGCCGTCGCCGGCGCTCATGAAACGGGCCTCGAGCCGGCGCTTGCCGCCTATCTCAACGCCTCGGTCTCGAACGCCGTCTCGGTGGCGATCCGTTGCGGCGTGACCGGCCAGCGCGATGGCGTCGGCATCATTGCAGCACTCGAACCGGTCATCGCGGCGACAGCCGTCAAGGCCGCAGGCGCCTCGCTCGACGATCTCGGCTCGGCCACGATGACAGCGGATATTTCGTCGCTCAGACACGAGAGCCTGCATTCGCGGCTCTTCCGTTCGTAACTCATAGAACTGCGCAATTTCGGACGGAAACTGTCTCACGCTTCCCTGGAATTGCTTCCACCTTGAAAGGACATCCAGATGGCATCGAAGAACGGTCCCCTTCGCGTCGGCATTGGCGGGCCGGTGGGCTCGGGCAAGACGGCGCTGACCGACAAGCTTTGCAAGGCGATGCGGGAGAAGTACTCCGTCGCCGTCGTCACCAACGATATCTACACCAAGGAAGATGCCGAGGCGTTGGTGCGCATGCAGGCGCTACCGTCCGATCGCATCGTCGGGGTGGAGACCGGTGGCTGCCCGCATACGGCGATCCGCGAGGACGCCACGATCAATCTGCAGGCGATCGCTGATCTCAACCGCCGTATCCCCGATCTCGATGTCGTCTTCATCGAATCCGGCGGTGACAATCTTGCGGCGACCTTTTCGCCTGATCTCGCTGACCTGACGATCTATGTCATCTCGGTCTGCCAGGGCGAGGAAATCCCGCGCAAGGGCGGGCCGGGCATCACCAAATCGGACCTTCTGGTCATCAACAAGAAGGATCTGGCGCCCTATGTCGGGGCCGATCTCGACGTGATGCAGCGGGATGCGACGCGCATGCGGGCGGAAAAGCCCTTCGTCTTTACCGACATGAAGCGCGGCGACGGCATCAACCGGATCGTCGATTTCCTGACGCTGCACGGCGGCCTCTGACGCCGTCCGCTTTTGTTGCTTCTGGCGCCTGAACCTTCGTCAACGCGTCAGAAGCGCTCCAGCGCCTGCCGGTCGTGGATCTCGATGACGCGGCCCTTGACGGTGACGCCGGAGCGGCGAAGGGCCGAGAAGGCGCGAGACAGTGCCTCGGGCGCCAGGCCCAACTTGCCGGCCAGCACATTCTTCTGGAAGGGCAGGCGGAAGGAAAAGTTGGTGATGCCATCGGGGCAATTGCCGAGGATATAGCTCGCGACCCGCTGCGGTGCCGTGAGCAGCCGGTCTTCGGCCAGGCAATCCTCCGCCATTTGCGCGTGCCGGCACAAAAGCTGCATCAGTGCGTCGGCGATCTCGGGCGTCTGTTCGGCCAGCTTGCGAAGCCTGCGGCTGTCGATGCGCGCAAGCATCGTCGTCTCGATCGCCTGGGCGTTGGCGGTGGCGCGGTTGCCAAGGAACATGGCGCTTTCGCCGAACAGCTCGCCTTTCGGGAAGACGGCGATATCCGCCTCGCGCCCGTCCTTGCCCAGCCGGTAGAGCCGCACCAGACCGGAGAGGACCAAGAAGACTTGATCCAGTGCCTCGCCCTGGCCAAAGAGGATGTCGTGCTCCTCGTGTGTGGAAACCACGACATCATCGAGAATGGCGCTCGACGCCGCCGCCGGCAGCTTTTCGAAAAAGCAGGAGCCGAGCAGCACCGCCCTGTCGTTCGAGTTCAATCGCAACGTCTTCATCGTACCCGTCCTGAGTAAAATCCAGTGCTAGGGTAGAGGGCTTTGCAGATCTTGGTTTGACCTCGATCAAATAGAAATCACAAAAAGCCCGCGCTTGCAGGGCGCGGGCTTGCTTTAGAATTGTGGCCGCCCCGGGCGGTGAGCCCCTTCGGCGATGACCTACTCGGCAGCGAGCGCTGGGTGGTTGATGACCTTGCCGCCGGACCGTCCCTTGGTCTGGTCCGTTTCCAGCGTCTTCAGCCGGTCCTCCAGGCCTTCGATCGTCTTGCCTTGCTCATGCACCAGATCTGTGAGGGCCTCGCGGTCGAGCGGCAGGTTTTCCTCGTCCTTCTTGCCGACGAAGCGGCCGAAGATGCGGGCGAGCAGTCGCGAGAGGTCGTCCATGATCAGGAAGAACGACGGCACGATCACGAGGCTCAACACCGTCGAGACGATGATGCCGCCGATCACGGCGATCGCCATCGGGGCGCGGAACGAACCGCCTTCGCCGACGCCGAGCGCGGAGGGCAGCATGCCCGCCGACATGGCGATCGAGGTCATGATGATCGGGCGGGCGCGCTTGCGGCCGGCCTCGATCATGGCGACCTGCCGGTCCATGCCGTGATGCATCATCTCGATACCGAAGTCGACGAGCAGGATCGCGTTCTTCGTGACGATACCCATCAGCATCAGGATTCCGATCAGAACCGGCATGGATAGCGCGTTCTGTGTCAGGATCAGCGCGGCCGCCACGCCGCCGATTGCGAGCGGCAGCGAGAACAGGATGGTGAAGGGCTGGATCACGTCCTTGAACAAGAGGATCAGCACCACCAGCACCAGCATCAGGCCGAGCAGCATGGCGTTGCCGAAGCTCTGCTGCATTTCCGCCTGCACCTCGGCGTCGCCGCTTTCGAGGAACTGCACGGACTTCGGCAGATCGGCCTGGCCGGCGATCTGCTTGAAGCGCTCCGAGGCGGTGTTGAGCGCAACACCGACCGGGAGATCCGCGCCGAGCGATACGACGCGGTTGCGATCGTAGCGCTTGATCGAGCTCGGGCCTTCCGAATAGTTGATGTCGGCAACGCTCGACAGCGGCACGGTGGCGCCGGCGGCGGTCGTGATCTTCAGATTGCGGATCGCGGCGATATCCGTGCGGAAGTCGCGGTTGATCTGCACGCGGATCGGGATCAGCCGCCCGTCGAGAGCGATCTTGGTCAGCGCCGCGTCGATATCGCCGATGGTGGCGACACGGATCACCTCGGAGATCTGCGCGGTGGTGATGCCGAGGCGCGACATCTGCTCGTCCCGCGGACGGATCTGCAGTTCCGGACGGGGAAGGGCGCCATCCGGGCTGACATTGGCCAGCAACGAGTCGCTCCTCAACTTGCCTTCCAGCGTCGCCACCGCCTGGTCGAGATCGGCCTCGTTGTTGGAGAGCAGGTTGAAGGAGAGGTCACGCTCACCGCGGTCGTTGAGCTTGATCACCCGCACATCCGGAATGTCACGGACGCGAGCGAAGATTTCCTTCTCGATCTGCGACTGCGGGATGATGCGGCCGGCAGGCGGCATCTTCGGCAGGTACGCGCCGATCAGCGGCGTGCGGCCGATGACGTCATTGACGATCTTGTTGACGAGCGACTGGTCGAGCTTCTTGAGAAGCACCGTCACCGTCGCGCGGCGCAGTTCCAGGTCGCCCTTCGGCGAGGCACCGCCGAGTACGAAGATGTTGTCGACGCCGTCGATATCCTTGATCCGATCGTAGATCTCGGTGGTGGTGCGGTCGGTGTCCTCGAGCATGGCGTCCGGCGGCAGCTCGATCGACAGGCTGACGCGCGAGGCGTCTTCCGGCGGCAGGAAGCTGCCGGGCACGAAGAGGACGAGCGCGAAGACAGAACCAACCGAGAAGACGATGGCCGCAAGCAGCGTCAGGTAGCGGGTGTACCAGTGCTTCGTCGTGGCGACCACAAGGCGCGTATAGTTGCGCATCATGAAGCCGTCCCGGTCATGATGATCACTGCCGGCGTCCGACGGGCGCATCAGATAGGCGGCCATCACAGGCGTGATCAGACGCGCGACGAGCAGCGAGAAGAACACCGCCACGGCGACCGTCAGACCGAACTGGATGAAGTACTGGCCGGGAATGCCCGGCATGAAGGATACGGGCACGAAGACCGCGATGATGGTGAAGGTCGTCGCGATAACGGCAAGGCCGATTTCGTCCGCCGCTTCGATCGAGGCGCGATAGGGCGATTTGCCCATATGGATGTGCCGCTCGATGTTCTCGATCTCGACGATCGCATCGTCGACGAGAATACCGGTTGCGAGCGTCATCGCCAGGAAGCTGACGAGGTTCAGCGAGAAGCCGAGCAGGTCCATGACCCAAAAGGTCGGGATCGCCGACAGCGGCAGGGCCACGGCGGAAATCAGCGTTGCCCGCCAGTTGCGCAGGAAGAGCATGACGACGATGACGGCGAGCAGCGCGCCTTCCATCAGCGTGTGCAGCGCCGCCTCGTAGTTGCCGTAGGTGAAGTAGACGGAATCGTCGACCATCTCGATGGTGACGTCGGGGTTGGCCGCGCGGATCTTTTCGAGCGACTTGGCGACCGTCTCGGCAACGCTGACTTCCGAGGCGCCCTTCGCCCGGAAGACCGCGAAGGTCACGCCGGGGTTGCCGTTGAAGCGCGAGAAGGAACGCGGTTCCTCATAGGTATCGGTGACCGTGCCGAGATCGGACAGGCGCACGAAGCGGCCGCTCGGCACCGAGATCATCGTGTTGGCGAGCTGCTCGACATTGCGGGTATCGCCCAGCGTACGGATCGCCTGTTCGCTGCCGCCGACCTGACCACGGCCGGAGCCGAGGTCCATGTTCATGCGGCGCAGCTGGCCGTTGACGTCGGCGGCGGTGATGCCGAGCGAATTCAGCTTGTCTTCGTTGAGTTCGACCCGGACTTCGCGGTCGGCGCCGCCGTAACGGTCGACGCGGCCGATGCCCTTCTTGCCCTGGATCTCACGCTTGATGACGTCGTCGACGAACCAGGAGAGTTCTTCGAGCGACATGCCCGGCGCGGAAACGGAGAAGGTCTGGATCGCCTGGCCTTCGACGTCGACCTTGGAGACGATCGGTTCTTCGATCGAGGTCGGCAGGTCGCTGCGGATGCGGTCGATCGCGTCCTTGACGTCCTGCACCGCCTGTGCCGTAGGCACTTCCATGCGGAAAATGACGGCGGTGGTCGAGGTACCGTCGTTGATCGTCGACTGGATATGATCGACGCCGGTGACGCTTGCGACCGCGTCCTCGACTTCCTTGGTGACCTGGGTTTCGAGCTCGGCCGGAGAGGCGCCGCTCTGCGTCACGTTGATCGAGACGATCGGGACGTCGATATTGGGGAAGCGGGTGATCGGCAACGACACGAAGGACTGGTAGCCCAGCACCATCAGGACGACGAAGAAGAGGATCGGAGCGATCGGATTGCGTATGGACCAGGCTGAGAAGTTCATGGTCACGGTTCCTGTCAGTTGGTCGCTGATGCGGCGGACTTGACGGGGTTGATGCGGTCACCGTCGCGGACATAGGCGCCGGCTCTCGCTACCACTTCCTCCCCGGCCTTCAGGCCCTCGAGGACTTCGATGAACTTGCCGTCGGAAATCCCTGTCTTGACCGGCAGGATGCGGATGACGCCGTTTTCGACCTTGCGAACGATGGTGCGGCCGTTCTCATTGGTAACGGCCGTTTGCGGCAGGACCACCGTCTGCTTCTGTTCGGCGGTGATCAGCGCGCTCGCATACATGCCGGCGCGTGCCTTCTCGGTGTCCATCAAACTGATGAAGACGGTGCCGAGGCGGCTGACGGGATCGACCGTCGGCGCGATCAGGCGGATCTTGCCCTCGACCTTGGTGTTGCCGCCGGCAAGCGTCACGACGGCCGGCTGGCCGACGGCGAGCTTGATGATATCGGCTTCGGCGACATCGGCTTTCATCTCGATGGCACCGTCGCGGATCATGGCGAAGAGCGGGTCGCTGTTACCGGTGGCGATCGCGCCGACTTTGGCGTTCTTGGCGGAGATGACGCCGGCGACCGGCGCCTTGACCTCGGTGCGGGCGAGGCGCAGGTCGATGTCGTCGATTTGCGCTTCGGCGACCTTGATGTCGGCACTGGCCACGGCAACGGCCTGTTCAGCCGAAAGCACACGGGCATGCGTCGCGATCGCGAGCGCTCGGACGCGATCGGCCTCGGCCGTCGAGACGGTGCCGTTCTTGGAGAGTTCGGCTGCACGGTCGCTGACGCGTTTGGCCTCGTCGTTGTTGGCTTTGGTTTCGCTGAGCTGTGCGTTCAACTGGGCAAGCCCGGCTTCGGCCTTGGCAAGCGAGGCTTCGAGTTCGCTCTTTTGCAGGCGAAGCGCGTCGTCGTTGAGGACCACGAGAACACTGCCGGCTTCAACCGTGTCGCCGACATCGACATTGAGCGTGCGGATGGAGAGGCCGTCGACCATCGGGGCGACATAGACCTGCTCGACGGCCTGGATGGTGCCGGTCGCAACCACCCGGTCGCTGATCGACTGGTCGACCGCCGTCGTCACGACGATGGAGGGCAAGCCTGGTGCTGGTTTCGGTTGCGCTGCTTCCTCCGCCCGGGCGAAGGAAAGCGAACCAAGGGTCATCGCAGCGCACACGCTGAGGACAGGCAATACTTTTTGAGCCATCGGCTTCACAGTCCCGGCAATGGAAACAATATCGAGCGGATCTCCGCTTGATGCAGGATCCACGGGCAATCAGGCTATTTTACCGCACCGCCACAAGGTCCCGGCAAAGCGCTCGGGAACAGGAGATGGCGTATTCCTCACTTCGCGCTCCGCGTGCACGGTATCAGACCGTAGACGCGGGCGGAACTGGGACCGGTTACCGCAGGCAAGGCACTGGAAAAAAGGCGTCCTCCGTCATGCCTGCCTCCAACAAACATCGTGGCCTATGTAATCTCGGCCTTCGACGCTTACAAGGGTGCACGAAGCGATGGTGCCTCAATATTCCGTTCGTTCTGCGGTTATGGTTGCGATCTTGACACGATCTTGACAATGGCAAGCAAAGGTAGCGCCGTTGTTCGCCGGATTGCCACCCCCACGCCCGGTACCCGGCAGCAGCTTGGCGGATGCGAACGACCGCTAAGAAAACGGAAGAGGGCCGCACGATACTGAGCCGTGCGACCCTCTTTTGCGTTGCCGAGACAGGCCTATTTCAGCGCGGCGTCGGTGATCTCATGTGTCCAGGCGCCCTCGGGCTCCTTGGAAATCACGGGATCGGAACCACCCGAAAGCAGCGACTGCACGGTGCGTTTGTAGTCTGCTTCGTCGAGCGAGCCGTTGGAGCCGGCGGTGAGCTTTGCCACTTCGCTCATCATGCGCTTCTGGTGCTTCTCGGTCTGGGCGCCGGTGGAATCGTTTTCAAGAACGATATCGGCGGCCTCGTCCGGGTTCTGCTCGGCATATTTCCAGCCCTTCATCGAGGCGCGGACGAACTTGACCATCTTGTCCTTGAAGGCGGGATCCTTGAGTTTGTCCTCAAGTACGTACAGGCCGTCTTCGAGCGTCGCTACGCCCTGGTCTTCATACTTGAAGGTCACCAGGTCGTCCGTCTTGATGCCGGCGTCGATGACCTGCCAGTACTCGTTATAGGTCATGGTGGAGATGCAGGCTGCCTGCTTCTGGATCAGCGGGTCCACGTTGAAGCCCTGCTTCAGGACGGTCACGCCGTTCGGGCCGCCGTCGGTCGGGATCTTCAGGTGCGCCATCCAGGAGAGGAACGGATACTCGTTGCCGAAGAACCACACGCCAAGCGTCTGACCCTTGAACTTGTCCGGGCTGGTGACGCCGGTTTCCTTCAGGCAGGTCAGCATCATGCCGGATTTCTTGAACGGCTGGGCAATGTTGACGAGCGGCACGCCCTTTTCGCGGGTGGCAAGGGCCGACGGCATCCAGTCGACGATAACGTCGGCGCCGCCGCCGGCGATCACCTGGGCCGGGGCGATGTCCGGACCGCCGGGCTTGATGTCGACGTCGAGGCCTTCTTCTTCGTAGAAGCCTTTGTCCTTGGCGACGTAGTAGCCGGCAAACTGCGCCTGGGTCACCCACTTCAGCTGCAGCGTCACCTTTTCGGCAGCTTCAGCCTGGAACGCTGCGAGCGAAAAGACGCCTGCGGCGAGAAGCGATGCAAGTCTTTTGTTCATGTCAGTTCCCTCTTGTTTTTACTTCGTTTTATTTAAGTTCTTCAAGCAGGCTCAGGCGCGCCCTCCGCGAATGGAGGGATGCCAGAAGGTGACGGCGCGCTCGATGAGTGCGACCACGCCGTAGAAGGCGGAACCGGCGACCGCCGCAACGGCGATCTCGGCCCAGACCATGTCGACATTCATGCGTCCCACTTCCGTGGAAATCCGGAACCCCATGCCGACGATGGGGGTCCCGAAAAACTCGGCGACGATGGCGCCGATCAGCGCCAGCGTCGAATTGATCTTGAGCGCGGTGAAGATGAACGGCCAGGCGGCCGGCAGGCGTAATTTGACCAGTGTCTGCCACCAGGAGGCGGCGTAGGTGCGCATCAGGTCGCGTTCCATGTGGCTGGCGGCGGCAAGGCCGGCAACCGTGTTCACCAGCATCGGGAAGAAGGTCATGATGACGACGACGGCGACCTTCGACTGCCAGTCGAAGCCGAACCACATGACCATGATCGGGGCTACCCCGATGACGGGAAGGGCCGAGACGAAATTGCCGAGTGGCAGAAGGCCTTTCTGCAGGAAGGGCGAACGGTCGATCAGGATCGCAACGGCGAAGCCGAGGCCGCAGCCGAGCGCATAGCCGATCAACACTGCCTTCAGGAAGGTCTGGCGGAAATCAGCCCCAAGCGTCGGCAGCGAATTGATCAGCTTTTGCCAGATCATCGAGGGTGCCGGCAAAAGCACGGAGGGGACCTGGAAGCCGCGGACGATGCCTTCCCAGAGAACCAGGATGGTGATGCCGAAGATCGCCGGCACGGCGAAGCGGGCGGCGCTGTTTGCGGCCGCGCTCCGGAAGTTCTGGCGCACCAGCCATTCGTTGAAGGCCCAGGCGGCGAGCCAGAAGATGATCGCGGCGGCAAGGACGGGAAGGTTCATGGCTTGGCTCCCATGCGCTTCAGGACGGCGGTGTGGGCAAAGCCGACGATCATGACGAGAACGGCCGCAAGGGCTGCCGCCATGAAGAGAGCGGCCCAGATCTGCACCGTCTGGCCATAGTAGGAGCCGGCCAGCAGCCGGGCACCAAGACCTGCGACCGCACCGGTCGGCAATTCGCCGACGATGGCGCCGACCAGCGAGATGGCGACGGCAACCTTCAGCGAGGTGAAGAGGTAGGGCATCGACGACGGCCAGCGCAGCTTCCAGAAGGTCTGCGACGGGGAGGCATTGTAGGTGTGCATGAGGTCGAGCTGGATCGTCTCCGGGCTGCGCAGGCCCTTCACCATGCCGACGACGACCGGGAAGAAGGAGAGATAGGTCGAGATCAGTGCCTTCGGCAAAAGTCCGGAAATGCCGATGGCGTTCAATACGACGATGATCATCGGCGCAATCGCGAGGATCGGGATCGTCTGGCTGGCGATGACCCAGGGCATCAGCGAGCGGTCCATGGCGCGGTTGTGCACGATGCCGACTGCCAGGAGGATGCCGAGGGCGGCGCCGATGCCGAAGCCGAGAAGGGTTGCCGAAAGCGTGATCCAGGCGTGGTAGACGAGGCTGCGCTTCGAGGTGATTGCCTTGTTGAAGGTGGTGTCCCAGATCTCGGCGATCACCTGGTGCGGTGCCGGCAGTACCGGACGTTCTTGCGCCATGGTGTTGCGCACGATCTCAGAGAAGCTGATCTCGGTGCCGGCGCGGGCTGCTGTATCACGCTCGAAGGGGGCGTTGAGGAAGACGACCGCGACATACCAGATGGCGATCAGCAGCAGGACGACGGTGCCGACCGGCACCAACTTGTCCCTGAAGAAACTTGGTTCCTGCATTGTCACGCCTTTCCGCTTGCGGGGAACAACATCAGGCCCATTGCGACGATGCCGAGAAGCACGCCGGCGGCCTGCGTGAGGCTCAATCGTTCGCCGAACACGGTGAAGGCGATGACATTGACCATAACGAGCTGCACGATCGCCGACAGCGAGATTGCCAGGCCGAGGCCGCCCTCGCGCATGAGCTTCACCATGATGATGTTGCCGATCACGTAGAGCCCGAGTGCAAGCAAGAGCATGCCGAGGTGGTTGTTGGAGACATAGGCGCGCGAGGCGGTCGCGCCACCGAGGAAGATCGTCGTTGCCAAGAGCATCCAGAGGCCGAAGGCAAGGTTCATGCCCGCACCTTTCTGCCGCGCCAGCGATAGAGGATATCCGGCAGTTGCTCCTCGTTGTCGCCGTCGGTCCGCCGCACAGCCTCGAAGCCCTGGTGCTCGTAGAAGCGCTGGGCATCACGATTGTGTTCGAAGGTCCATAGGCTCAATTCGTCCGGTGACATCGCCTTGGCGGTGTCGATCAGCCGGGCGCCAATGCCTGCGCCACGATGCCACTCATCGATGTAAAGCGCGGTGACGTGGTGGTCGTCAGAGAGGGAAAGGAAGCCGGCGATCTCGCCGTCGTCCTCTGCCAAGAGCACGATGCGTTCGGCAAAGACGGTCTCGGCATAATAGCGTTCGACATCGGCATGCTCGTGCACCCGCGGCATCCAGGCCGTCGCGTCGATCCAGCGGTTGAGAATGCCGGCGCAGGCGGCCATGTCGGTCTGTTCGGCCCGGCGGATGCCGATGCTATTCGTCATAGCTGTGTCCCGCGCGCAGGCCTTCGCGGACGCGATGGGCGATTTCGAGGAACTCGGGCGTTTCGCGAATGCCGAGCGGCCGTTCGCGCGGCAGCGGCGATTCGATCACATCGGTGACGCGGCCGGGGCGGGGGCTCATCACCACGATCTTGGTGGAGAGGTAGACAGCTTCAGGGATCGAATGGGTGACGAAGCAGATCGTCTTGTTGGTGCGGGCCCAGAGCTTCAAGAGCTGTTCGTTGAGGTGGTCGCGAACGATCTCGTCGAGCGCGCCGAAGGGCTCGTCCATCAGAAGCAGGTCGGCATCAAACGCCAGTGCGCGGGCGATGGAGGCGCGCTGCTGCATACCACCGGAGAGCTGCCAGGGATATTTCTTGCCGAAGCCGGAGAGGTTGACGAGGTCGAGCGTGCGCTCGATGCGGGCCTTCTTCTCTTCCTTCGAATAGCCCATGATCTCAAGCGGCAGAGCGATGTTGTTTTCGATGGTGCGCCAGGGATAGAGCGCTGCGGCCTGGAAGACGTAGCCATAGGCGCGCTTGTTGCGCGCCTGCTCAGGCGTCATGCCGTTGACGCTGATCGTGCCGGAGGTCGCTTTTTCCAGATCGGCGATCACGCGCAAGAAGGTGGTCTTGCCGCAGCCGGACGGACCGATGAAGGAAACGAAGTCACCCTTGGCGACATCCAGGTTGACGCCGGTCAGTGCATGCACCGGGCCATCGGCGGTTTCGAAAGTCAGGCAGAGGTCCCGGGCCGAAACCACGGATGCGGTATTGGACGTCATCGGCGAATACTCATTCTGGCTGGTCTGTGTCAGACTGCTATCCGGACCGGCAACATGCAATCGCGGATTTGGGTGCGAAGCCGTTTGTTGCTGGTTTTTCAGGGAATTCTGGAGAACGCTCATGTCTCGATCATCCAATCCGGGCTGTCGCGTGGTTCGTCCTGAAGGCGCCGTGGCCGGCCAGCAGGGGCTCAACTATTTCGAGGGCATTGCGGCGGAGACCGTCGGGGCAACCGGGCTCTGCATGCACATCGTCACGATCCCGCCCGGTGCGCGCGCCAAGGCGCATCTGCATGAGAGCCACGAGACGGCGATCTACGTGCTTTCCGGGGAGGCCTGGACCTGGTTTGGCGAGAGGCTTGAGGAGCACGTCGTCGCTAGGGCCGGTGAGATGGTCTACATCCCCGCCGGCATGCCGCATCTGCCGGAGAACCGCTCGAACGCGCCCTGTTCGGCCGTCATCGCGCGCACGGATCCGAACCAGCGCGAGAGCCTCGTGCTGCTGCCCGAGCTCGATCACCTCGTGCCCGCCTGACGCCGCCCGCGCCGAACTGCCCCGCCAAGGTGGCGGGGCATGTCCGGTGGGACAGAGCGGCGCGAAGACGTGCAAGCCGCGAAACATGAGGCCTCAGACGCCCGTGGCCGGGATGCCGGTGCGCTGGACGGCGCGGGGGGCGGTGACTTCCTTCCAGTTGGAAAGGGCTGAGCTGACCGCCGGGAAGGGATCGCGGCGGACGAATTCGCCGTGGCCCTCGCGGGTCTTGACCGTGCCTTCCTCGATCGCGACGACGCCACGGGTAAGGGTAAAGCGCGGCAGGCCCTTTACCTCCTTGCCTTCGAAGACGTTGTAGTCGATCGCCGACTGCTGGCTCTTGGCGGAGATCGTCTTGGTGCGCTTCGGATCCCAGACGACGAGGTCGGCATCGGCGCCGATAAGGATTGCGCCCTTCTTCGGGTAGATGTTGAGGATCTTGGCAATGTTGGTCGAGGTCACCGCCACGAACTCGTTCATGGTGATGCGGCCGGTGTTGACACCATGGGTCCACAGCATCGGCATGCGGTCTTCGAGGCCACCGGTGCCGTTCGGGATCTTGGTGAAATCGCCAACGCCGAAGCGCTTCTGCTCGGATGTGAAGGCGCAGTGGTCGGTCGCCACTACCTGCAGCGAGCCCGAGGCAAGGCCGGCCCAGAGACTGTCCTGATGCAGCTTGTTGCGGAACGGCGGCGACATCACGCGGCGGGCCGCATGGTCCCAGTCCTTGTTGAAATACTCGGTTTCATCGAGCGTCAGATGCTGGATCAACGGTTCGCCGAAGACGCGCATGCCCTTGGAGCGGGCGCGGCGGATCGCCTCGTGCGCCTGTTCGCAAGAGGTGTGCACGATGTAGACCGGGCAGCCAGCCATGTCGGCGATCATGATCGCGCGGTTGGTCGCTTCGCCTTCGACCTCGGCCGGGCGCGAATAGGCGTGCGCTTCCGGCCCGTTGTTGCCTTCTGACAGCAGCTTTGCCTGGAGCTGGGCGACCACGTCGCCGTTTTCGGCATGCACCAGTGGTAGCGCGCCGAGGGCGGCGCAGCGCTGGAAGGACGAGAACATTTCGTCGTCATCCACCATCAGTGCGCCCTTATAGGCCATGAAGTGCTTGAAGGTGTTGATGCCCTTGTCCTTGACGATGGTCTCCATCTCGTTGAAGACCTGCTCGCTCCACCAGGTGATCGCCATGTGGAAGGAATAGTCGCAGTTGGCGCGGGTGGACTTGTTGTCCCACATCGTGAGCGCTTCGAGCAGCGACTGGTTGGGCGAGGGCAGTGCAAAGTCGACCACCATGGTCGTGCCGCCGGCAAGGGCTGCGCGCGTGCCGCTTTCGAAATCGTCGGAGGAATAGGTGCCCATGAAGGGCATTTCGAGATGGGTATGCGGGTCGATGCCGCCGGGCATGATGTAACAGCCGCTCGCATCGAGCGTTTCGTCGCCCGACAGGTTCGGGCCGATCTCGACGATCTTTCCGCCCTCGATCTTGACGTCCGCCTTGTAGGTCAGGTCGGCCGTGACGATGGTTCCACCCTTGATGACAGTGCTCATGATTGTTCCTCGCGATTGCGCTTCCGGCGGCCAGGCAACCGCCACGAAAAAGGGCGGAACTTTCGTCCCGCCCGCAAACTCATTCGACGATTTCGGCCGTTTCGACGACGGCGTGGAAGAGGACGTCGGCGCCGGCGCTGGCCCACTCCCTGGAGATGTCCTCCGCCTCGTTGTGGCTGAGACCACCGACGCAGGGGCACATGATCATCGTCGTCGGCGCCACCTTGGCGGCCCAGCAGGCATCATGCCCGGCGCCCGAGATGAGGTTCATGTGGCTGTAGCCGAGATGCTCGGCGGCGTTACGCACGGCGCTGACGAGCTTTGGATCGAAGGTGACCGGCTCGAAATGGCCGATCGCCTCGATGGAACAGCCGACGCCAAGCGCGTCCGTGATCTTCGGTGCCTCGGCCTCGATCTTTGCCCGCATGCGGTCGAGCTTGGCCTTGTCCGGCGAGCGGATGTCGACGGTGAAGACCACCTTGCCCGGCAGCACATTGCGGGAATTGGGTGAGAAGAACACCTGGCCGACGCCGCCGACGGCGCCCGGCTGGTTTTCCATCGCGACGCCCTGGACCATTTCCAGAATGCGGGCCATGGCAAGGCCGGCGTTGACGCGCATGTTCATCGGGGTCGAGCCCGTATGGGCTTCGCGGCCGGTCAGCGTGAACTCCAGCCACCATAGGCCCTGACAGTGGGTGACGACGCCGATGTCCTTGCCCTCGGCTTCGAGGATCGGGCCCTGCTCGATATGGTACTCGAAATAGGCGTGCATCTTGCGGGCGCCGACTTCCTCGTCGCCGACCCAGCCGATGCGTTTCAGTTCGTCGCCGAAGGTCTTTCCTTCCGGATCCTTGCGGCCATAGGCGAAATCCTGACTGTGCACGCCGGCAAAGACGCCTGATGCGAGCATGGCCGGCGCGAAGCGCGCGCCTTCCTCGTTGGTCCAATTGGTGACGACGACGGGATGCTTGGTCTTTATGCCGAGATCGTTCATCGAGCGAACGACCTCAAGGCCCGAGAGCACGCCGAGGACGCCGTCATACTTGCCGCCGGTCGGCTGGGTATCGAGATGCGAGCCGATATAGACGGGCAGCGCATCCGGGTCGGTGCCGGGCCTTGTGAAGAACATATTGCCCATGGTGTCGACGCCCATGGTGAGGCCGGCCTTTTCGCACCAGGACTGGAACAGCCGGCGCCCTTCGGCGTCCTCGTCGGTCAGCGTCTGGCGGTTGTTGCCGCCCGCGACACCAGGGCCGATCTTGGCCATTTCCATAAGTGAATCCCACAGGCGGTCGGCATTGACGCGCATGTTCTCGCCAGGTGCAGCCACGGCGGTCTCCTCATCTTTTCAGGGCTTTGCCTTGATCGGCGCGCCCTCATGTTCCCGTGGTCAAATCCAGGCTTGGTTTTTTCTGGTGCCCTTCGATCAGCCGTTGCCTTTGGCGGTGAACTGGCTGATAATTTGACCGGTTGGTAAACATTACAACTTCCGTTGCGGCACTCAAGCCGGAAAAACAAAAAAACGAAGTTGTTGCCCAATAAGATGGCGAGGCCGGAAATTGGGCAGCCGGTTCCTGCGCGACGAGCTGCGCAGGCATGGCCAGGGGGAAAGATGGTATTACCGAGAGCGGCGAGGACCCAGAGGCGGACCCGCATACAAGGGGAGAAGGAAGAGCGCATTCTCGAGGCCGCGCTCGAAGTCTTTTCCGCCAACGGTTTCCGCGGCTCGACGGTCGATCAGATCGCCGAAGTGGCGGGAATGTCGAAGCCCAATTTGCTCTATTATTTCCGCACCAAGGAAGCGATGCACCGGGCGCTGATCGACCGGGTGCTCGACACCTGGCTCGACCCCTTGCGGGAGTTCAACGCCGAGGGGAACCCGGTCGCCGAAATCCGCAGCTATATTCGGCGCAAGCTCGAAATGGCCCGTGACTATCCGCGCGAAAGCCGGCTCTTCGCCAACGAGGTGCTGCAGGGCGCGCCGCATATCGAGGACGAGCTCAAGGGGCCCTTGAAGTCGCTGGTCGACGAGAAGGCCGAGGTAATCCGGGCCTGGGCCAAGGCCGGCAAGATCGCCAAATGCGATCCCTATCACCTGATCTTCGCGATCTGGTCCACCACCCAGCACTACGCCGACTTCGACGTGCAGGTGCGCGCCGTGCTCGGCCAGGGAAACGCCGGGGACGGGCGCTTCGAGGATGCGGCACGCTTCCTCGAACGGCTCTTCGTCGACGGGCTGCAGGTGAGCGAGCAGCCGGCGGCTTGAGCCGCCTTTCAATCTGGCAGCAGCGCCATCAACAGCAGGCCGCAGGCCGTGGTCAGCGCGCCGGCAAGCACCGGCAGGCTGGTCCAGCCATGACCGAGCAGACCTTCGAGCAGGATGATGAAGCTCGGCGTCAGATAGCCGTAGCCAAGCACTTTCGATGCGGGTAGCCGCATCGAGGCGTATTGCAGGAGCAGGAAGGTGATGGCCGTGGTCACAACGGCCAGATAGAGGACGGCGAGCCAGACGACCGGTGGCAGGCTGGCGAAATCGGCCGTGACGAGACCGGCCGCGCCCGGTACCAGCAGCCAGGGCACGGTGAAGACAGCCACCCAGAAGCCGAAGGCGAATGGACTTTCCTCTCGGCCGAACTTGCGGATCAGCGGCACATAGACCGCGTGGCAGACGACGCCGACGAAGAAGATCAATTCGCCCTGGCCGACGTCGAAGGCAAGGATCGCGCCGACATCGGCGCGAAAGATCACCCAGACGGCGCCAAGGGCAGCGATGATGAGCCCGGCGAGCACGCCCGGGCGTGTATGCTGACCGAGCAACACAAACGCGAAGCCGGCGCTCAAGAGCGGCATCAGCGTGAAGACCGCGCCTGTTGAAACAGGGCTGGTGAACTCCAGCGCCTTGAACATCGTCAGCATGTAGACGGCGATCAGCCCGCCGAGGATCACGAAGCGCCACGCTTGCTTGGGAAAGCGAAAGGGAACGCGCGCATAGCCGAAGGTGAGCAGGCCAAGGACGACGACGGTCAACAGATAGCGCCAGAGCGTCAGCGGCCCGGCGCCCATATGTTGGGTGGCAAGGCCGCCGAAGGAAAAGGAGCCGGCGATCAGGACGGCGAAGGTCATCATCGCCAGATGCGCCTTCAGCTTCTCGGCGCCCTTCGCATGAACCTGGTGCGCGGTTTTCGGGGAGACGTCCTGTTTCATGCGGGCTTCCGGATTGGATCGGCGGCGAGGGCGGGAAGGATCTCCACTACTAGATCATTTCAGCGCTTCATTGAAACCGTGAAAAGATCCAAAGCCTTGAAGGTATGCAACTTCGGGCGTGGAAACTGTTTCACGCTTTCAAGGGGTTGCACTACGCGTTCGACGGTGCAGGTTGCAAGGCCGTGGAGATACCGGCGGCATCCCCGACGATCCAGGTTTCGAGCGTCGCCTGCCGGCCGCGCAGGCCGATGTCCAGCCGCTCATGCCCTTCGATCACCAGGCCCGCGCGGTTGACGAGCTCGGCCGAGACGGCCAATTGTACGTCGTGTTCCTTGGCGAGGCCTTCCAGACGGCTCGCCGTGTTGATCGTATCGCCGACCGCCGTCAGCGACGTCGCTTGGCCGTAGCCGATCTCGCCGATGATCGCCGGGCCGGCGTGCAGGCCCATGGCGATGCGCAGCGGCTCGTCGAGTTCGCCGCGGAAGGTCTGGTTCAGCGTCTCGAGGCCCTTGGATATGCGCACGGCGGCGGCAAGCGACTGCCGGCAGGCCTCCGTGTAGGTGCTCTTCAGCCCGAAGATCGCCAATGCGCCGTCGCCGATGAACTTGTCGATTACGCCACCGGAATCCTCGACCGCTTCGCCCACCATCTCGAAGTAGCGGTTGAGCAGGAACACGGTGTCGAAAGGCAGCTTGTGTTCGGCAATGCTGGTGAAGCCGCGCAGGTCGCAGAAGAGCACGGCGATGCGCCGTTCGCGACCTTCGCCGCCCTCGCGGCCGATCTGCTTCTTGATGCCGAGGCTGTCGCTGTCGAGGATCGGCACGACGGTGACGTTGTGGACAGGGCGAAACTGGCAGGCGAGGCGGACATTGTCGGGTGCGCCGATCCGGGTGAGTGTCGCGAGCTCCGCATCCTCGGGTGGCGGCTGGTCTTCAAGCCCCTGGATGATGCGCACCCGGCAGGTCGAGCATCGGCCACGGCCGCCGCAGACCGAGACGTGGGCGATGCCCGCGGCCCTACTCGCCTCGAGCACGCTGAAGCCGAGATTGACGGTGGCCACCCGACCGTCGGGATAGCGCACGCGAATGCGCCCGCCCTTTGGCATGGCCCGCAGCAGGAACGTGCCGGCGATCAGGCCGCCGAAGCCGAAATAGAGGCCGAGCCGAATATCCTCGAGAAGCGTGAGGTCGAACGGAGGCTTCGAATAGGAACGGTCGCCGTAGCCGCCATGTTCGGCGTAACCGTCCTCGATCGAGCGGGCGCCGCTGACGAAGCCGAGCAGCGCGAAGATCGGCACGAGGATCGCGACCGTGTAGAGCAGGATTTCGTAGCGTGGGAACCAGGCTCGGCCGCGCATCCAGAACCAGGCCCCGAGGCAGCCGTGGCCCCAGACGAGCAGCAGGGCGAGCGATTGTCTGATGGCGTTGAACGAATTCGACCAGAGCGTGCGAAGCATGTCCGGATAGTCCACGTCGATCCCCGTGAGGAGTGGCTCGACGCGTGCGGCGGTGACATGACCGATCAAAAGGAAAGGCAGGCTGAGGCCGAAGACGATCTTCAGCGCCTCGCGCGCCGGCATTCTGAGTGTCTGCCGACGATAGATGCTTTCGAGGGCCATGACGAAGTGCAGCAACAGGGCGCCATAGAGCAGCACCGTGCCAGGCAGGCTGTGCCAGATGAGATTGAAGCCCCTGCGGGCGGTTTCCATCGCCTCGATGGAGATCAGGCCGAGCGAATGGTTGAAGAAATGCGCCAGGACAAACGTACCGAGGATGGCCCCGGAGACGAGGTGCATTCGCTTGCGTCGGTTGGCCGAAATGATCGTCAAGCAACAAGTCCGGCTCTGCCGGAGCGTCGTCCGGCTGCAGTGTCAAAACCTTTGGAGATCGCGTTGCGGCCCTGATCGAGCCCGCGACGCACCCCGTATGAGTACTCCCTTATTATCCAGATCGTACGAGCCGACAACTTACCATTTTTACACAATCTGTTTCGTTTTCGTGTCCTGTTCGTTATCGGCCGGGAACGCTATTCAACGGAGTTCGGCCGTCGGGCCGCGCTCGGGCGCCGGAGGGATCCGCAGAGCCGGGCGAAGCGGCCGCCAAAGCCGGCCATTATCCACACGCCGCCGCCTTTGGAAGCAGGAATGCTCCGCGGATCATTGCATCATGGGGGCCAGTCGATGGGCCAGCGTGTCGATCATCAGCCGCAATTTCGGCGGCATGTATTGCGTGCGCGGCCACACGACATGGGCTGCGAAGGAGAGGGCGGGCACATCGGTAAGAATGCGGACGAGCCGTCCTGAGTCGATGTGGCTGCGCACCAGCCAGCACGGCAGCCATGCGAGGCCGAAGCCGTCTGCCGCCGCATCGGCGATCGAGGTCAGGTCGTCGAGTTTCAGCCGTGCCGGCGGCGTCACCTGCCGGGCTACCGCTCCCTTGACCGGGAAGGACCAGGAAAGCGCATCGCTGCTGCGCCGATAGAGGATCGCCTGATGGTGAAGAAGGTCATCGATGCTGCGCGGCGTGCCGTGCCGCTGCAGGTAGGCGGGGGAGGCGCAGACCGTCATGGGCTGGTCGGCAACCTTGCGCGCCATTACATCGGGTTCATCGGGCAGTGGACCTGTGCGAATGGCGAGATCGAAGCCATCCTCGACAAGATCGACCCTGCGGTCGCTGAAATTGACGTCGAGTTCCAGGAGCGGGTGCTGACCCAGTAGTTCCGACAAGAGCGGCATGACGCATTGCCGTCCGAAAACCACGGGCAGGGACATGCGCAGCCGACCTCTGATCTCCTGCTTGCCCGATTCCAGCAGTGCCTCGCCGGCACGAATCTCACCAACGGCTCTGAGACAACTTTCATAATAGAGCTGGCCTTCGGCCGTCAGGCTCTGCGTGCGGGTCGTGCGATGGAAGAGCCGGACGCCAAGTCTTTGTTCGAGCTTGGCAATCGTCTTGCCGACAGCGGAGCGCGAGAGGTTCAGCCGTTCGGCCGCCGCTGAAAATCCACCAGCGTCGACCGCCTCGACGAAGATCGAAATGCCTCCCAACCGCTCCACAATTGTCTCCTTTTAAGAACCAATGTGGCGAATTCTTATCGCAACTGGAGAGGTAAATTCAACTCTATGCTTCCTCCATCAGATCAATCCAGTGAAAGGAACGGACCATGGCAAGACTGATGAAGGAATGGACGATCGACGCGCTTGGAGCCGAAAACCTCAAAATTACCGAGCGCCGTGTTCCGGAGCCGGGCCCAGGTGAGGTGCTGGTTCGCACGACGGCCGTGTCACTCAATTTTCGTGACAAGCTGGTCCTGGATAACGGCATGGGCATGCCGTTATCCTTCCCCTTCGTGCCGGGCTCCGACATGGCCGGTGTGGTCGAAGCGGTCGGCCGGGGCGTGTCCCGTTTCCAGCCCGGCGATCGGGTCATCTCCGTTTTCGATCCGACCTGGATCGACGGTCAAAAGCCGGGAACGGCTCGTCACCCAACGTCGTTTGCCCTTGGCGGCCTGAACCCGGGTGTCGCGTCGCAATATGTCGCTTTCCCTGAGGACTGGTTCGTCGCAGCACCCGAGAGCCTCGACGACGGCGAGGCGAGCACCTTGCCCTGTGCCGGGGTGACGGCCTGGTTCGCCCTGGTCGAGAAGGGGCATCCCAAGGCCGGCGACCGCGTCGTCGTGCAGGGCACCGGCGGCGTATCGCTGTTCGGGTTGCAGATCGCCAAGGCGCATGGCGCCGAGGTCATCGTCACGTCGGCCAGCCAGGAAAAGCTCGAGCGCGCGCTTGCTCTGGGCGCCGACCATGGCATCAACCGCGTAAAAGAGGATTGGGCGGAGCGGGTTCTTGAGATTACCGGCGATCACGGCGCCGATCATATTCTGGAGATGGCGGGTGGTACCAATCTTGGCAAGTCGCTGCAGGCGGTTGCCGTGCAGGGACGGATATCGGTGATCGGGGTGTTCGAGGGCGCGGAGATCTCGGCGCCGGTCACGCCGGTCCTGCTGAAATCGCCGGTCATCCAGGGCATTGGCGTTGCCCATCGCCGGGCACTCGAGGATTTCACCGTGGCGATCGACCGGACCGCGATCAAGCCAGTCATCGATGCGCGCTATTCGTTCGAACAGTTCCGCGAGGCTTTGGCGCATCTCGACCGCGGCCCGTTCGGCAAGGTCGTCGTCGAGTTCTGAGGGCACATGAGAAAACGCCGCCGGATTTGTGGTCCGGCGGCGTTTCGATGAAGTGACGAGATCCGCTACTCAGCGGCCTGGCGGGCCATCGGGTTGTTCGGATGGGTCGTCCAGTTGGCGTAGTTTGGATCGACCGGCTTGCCGGTGCGCTGGTCGAGCGTGCCGGCCGGCAGTTCTTCCATGGTGATGCAGTTTTCGACGGGACAGACGTTGACGCAGAGATTGCAGCCAACGCACTCGTCTTCCATTACCTCGAAGTGACGTACGCCGTTGACGAACTGCGTGATCGCCTGGTGCGAGGTATCCTCGCAGGCGATGTGGCAGCGACCGCACTTGATGCAGGCATCCTGGTCGATCTTCGCCTTGGCGATGTAGTTGAGGTTCAGATACTGCCAGTCGGTAACGTTCGGGACCGCGCGTCCGGTGATATCATCGAGGTTGCGGTGACCCTTGGCGTCCATCCAGTCGGAGAGGCCCGAGATCATTTCCTGGACGATCTTGAAGCCATAGGTCATGGCTGCGGTGCAGACCTGGACGTTGCCGGCGCCAAGTGCCAGGAACTCGGCCGCGTCGCGCCAGGTGGTGATGCCGCCGATGCCGGAGATCGGCAGGCCGTAGGTTTCCGGATCGCGAGCGATCTCGGCGACCATATTGAGCGCGATCGGCTTCACCGCCGGGCCGCAATAGCCGCCGTGGGTGCCCTTGCCGCCGACCGTCGGGTTGGGGGCGAAGTTGTCGAGGTCGACCGAGACGATCGAATTGATCGTGTTGATCAACGACACCGCGTCGGTGCCGCCGGCCTTGGCGGCGCGGGCGGGCTTGCGGATGTCGGTGATATTGGGCGTCAATTTGGTGATGACAGGCATGCGCGTGTACTGTTTGCACCAGCGCACGACCATCTCGATGTATTCCGGCACCTGGCCGACCGCAGCACCCATGCCACGTTCGGACATGCCGTGCGGACAGCCGAAGTTGAGTTCAATGCCGTCGGCGCCGGTTTCCTCGACCAGCGGCAGGATCGCCTTCCACGCCTCTTCCTCGCAGGGCACCATGATCGAAGCGATCAGGGCGCGATCCGGCCAGTTCATCTTCACCTGCTTCATTTCGCGCAGGTTCACATAGAGGTCGCGGTCGGTGATGAGCTCAATGTTGTTCAGCCCGAGCAGCCGGCGGTCGGCGCCCCAGATCGCTCCGTAGCGCGGGCCGTTGACGTTGACGACCGGCGGGCCTTCCTCGCCGAGCGTCTTCCAGACGACGCCGCCCCAGCCCGCCTTGAAGGCGCGCTCGACGTTGTAAGCTTTGTCCGTCGGTGGGGCGGATGCCAGCCAGAACGGGTTCGGGGATTTGATGCCGACAAAATTGTTGCGAAGATCAGCCATTGGTTTCTCCTCCCGATCCCTTAGGCAACTGCGCTCGCGCGCGGCGCTGCCGCGGCGAAGGCCCGATTGATCGATTCAGCCGCGTCGCGGCCCATGGCGACGGCCGAGACCGTGAGGTCTTCACCGCCGAGCACGCAGTCGCCACCGGCCCAGACGTTGGGCAGCGACGTGCGCCCCTCGGCGTCCGCGATGATCCGGCCGCCTTCGAGTTGCAGCGCGCCGAGGCCTGCTCCGAGGAAGCTCTGGCCGATCGCCTTGAAGATCTGGTCGGCGGCAATGATACCGGTTTCGCCGGTCGCCGTCAGCTTTCCGTCTTCGAGCGTGGTGTATTCCAGCTCGATGCCGGCGACCTTGCCATCCTTTTCGGCAATGCGCTTCGGCTGCAGCCAGTGGCGGATGGTGACTCCCTTGGAGGCCGCCAGGTCCTGCTCGAACTCGGAGGCGTTCATGTGCTCCTTGCCGCGGCGATAACAGATCGTCACTTCTTCCGCGCCGAGCAGCTTTGCCTGCACCGCCGCATCGATTGCGGTCATGCCGCCACCGAGGACGACGACGCGACGGCCGACCGGGATATCGGCCTTGGTCTTCGACTGGCGAAGGGCGGCGATGAAGTCGACGGCATCGTCAACGCCTTCGGCACTTTCGCCTTCGAGACGCAGCGCGTTCACGCCCGCAAGGCCGAGGCCGAGGAAGACGGCGTCATACTGTTCCGAGAGGTCGGCGAGGGTGAAATCGCGGCCGATCGCCTGGCCCTGGCGCACTTCGATGCCGCCGATCGCCAGCACGTAGTCGACTTCCTTCTGCGCGAAGTCGTCGACCGACTTGTAGGCGGCAATGCCGTACTCATTGAGGCCGCCGGACTTCGGCCGGGCATCGTAGATCACGACGTCGTGGCCCTTGACGGCCAACCGATGGGCAGCAGCAAGGCCGGCCGGGCCGGCGCCGACGACGGCGATCTTGCGGCCGGAGGTTTCAGCACGGGTGTAGAACTGCTTGTTCTCTTTCATCGCCACGTCGGTCGCATAGCGCTGCAGGCGGCCGATCTCGACCGGGCGCTCCTCGGCGGTGTTGCGAACGCAAGCCTGTTCGCACAGCGTTTCGGTGGGACAGACGCGGGCGCACATGCCGCCCAGGATGTTCTGATCGAAGATCGTCTTGGCCGATCCGATCGGGTTGCCGGTCGATATCTGCCGAATGAACAGCGGGATATCGATGGAGGTGGGACAGGCCGTCATGCACGGCGCGTCATGACAGAAATAACAGCGGTCGGAAGCGACGAGGGCCTCGTGCTTGTCGAGCGGTGGATGCAGGTCGGAGAAATTGCTCTCGTACTCCCCGAGCGGCAGGCGGCCGCCGAGGATCCCAGATTGTGTCGTTCCCATTTTTGGCTCCCAATGTTTTCTCAGGATGATGGAACGGTAACACGCTTTATTTTTTTATCAAACGGTAAAAATTTAAGGTCGAAACGGTCGAAAAGCCTTGTGATCCCGGGACTTGCGGCAGACCTGCCAAGCCCTTGTTCTTGGCCGATGTTTGACAGGGCGGGGCAATAGTGGCAGCAGATCAGAGCGGGGTGAGGAAAAGTGTGCGCGGTTTTCCGCCCGCACCCCGCTCTGCTTATGAGGATCGATCACGATACTTTTGGATCGACAGGATCCAAAAGTATCGTGATCGGGGGGATGGAGAACAGCGATGGCACGCAGGGGCGAGGCGAACAACAGGCTTGACGATGCTGCCCGGGCGGGCTGGCTATACTATGTCGCTGGCCGCACCCAGGATGAGATCGCCACCGTCATGGGAATCTCGCGCCAGTCGGCGCAGCGGTTGGTTTCGCTCGCCATGTCCGAGCGGCTGATCAAGGTTCGGCTTGACCATCCGATTGCCGCCTGCCTCGAGGCGGCCGCAGGTCTTCGCGACAGGTACGGACTGAAACATGTGGAAGTGGTGCCGAGCGATCCCGGTTCGACCTCGACGACCGTTGGCATCGCGGAAGCCGGGGCCGCCGAGATCGAGCGCTGGCTGAAATCGTCCGAGCCGCAGGTACTGGCGATCGGTACCGGGCGCACGCTGAAGGCGGCGGTCGATCAGTTGCCGCCGATGGAATGTCCGCAGCACCGCATCGTGTCGCTCACGGGCAATATCGGCCTCGACGGTTCGGCCGCCTATTACAACGTCATCTTCAGCATGGCCGATGCGGTCAAGGCCCGGCATTTTCCGATGCCGCTGCCGGTGCTCGCCGCTTCGGCCGAGGAGCGGGAGGTGCTGCACAGCCAGAGCCTGGTGCAGGTGGCTCTGAAGCTCGGCGCCGAAGCCAATGTCGCCTTCGTCGGCGTCGGCGAACTGGGACCTGATGCGCCGCTCTGCCAGGACGGGTTCCTCGCCCAGGACGAGATGGCCGGTCTGGCCAAGGCGGGTGCCGCGGGCGAGATCTGCGGCTGGATGTTCGATCATGATGGCGCGTTGCTCTCGGGCAGCTTCAACGAGCGCGTCGCCTCCGTTCCCTTGCCGCCGCGCGACCGGGCGTCTGTCATCGGACTTGCCAAGGGGCAGCGCAAATATGAGGCGCTGCGGGCGGCCGTAAAGGGCGGCATTATCAACGGCCTTATCACCGATGAGGCGACGGCGATCTATCTGCTCAACGCATGATCGTTATGCGAAACGATTGAAAAGGCCGGCCCCAGCGCCGGCCTTTCGCATTTGCGAAACGAAAAAATCGGCAATCAAAACAATCTTCTAATGTTTCTGTGTGCGCCGCAGCAACGAATGCGCATTGACAATTCGTCATGAGAAGTGAGTAATTGCCCATGAGCGAGGCAAATGCTCAATTTCTTCTGGGAGGAAGTCGATGAACTTGAGAACTTTCCTGCTGGGCACGTGCTCGGCAGTCGCACTGTCGGGTCTGGCCCAAGCAGAAACCCTGACGATCGCGACCGTGAACAACGGCGACATGATCCGGATGCAGAAGCTGACGGAAGATTTCACGTCCAAGAATCCGGACATTCAGCTCGAGTGGGTAACGCTTGAGGAAAACGTGCTGCGCCAGCGCGTGACGACCGATATCGCCACCAAGGGCGGCCAGTACGACATCATGACGATCGGCACCTATGAAGTGCCGATCTGGGCGAAGCAGGGCTGGCTGCTGCCGCTCGACAATCTCGGCGCCGACTACGATGTCGACGACCTCTTGCCGGCGATCCGCTCCGGCCTCACCATCGACGGCAAGCTCTATGCGGCACCCTTCTACGGCGAAAGCTCGATGGTGATGTACCGCAAGGACCTGTTCGAGAAGGCCGGGCTGACCATGCCCGACGCGCCGACCTGGGACTTCATCGCCGACGCGGCACGTAAGATCACAGACAAGAACGCCGAAGTCTACGGCATCTGCCTGCGCGGCAAGGCCGGCTGGGGCGAGAACATGGCCTTCCTGACGGCGACCGCGAACGCCTTTGGCGCCCGCTGGTTCGACGAGAACTGGAAGCCGCAGTTCGACCAGCCCGAATGGAAGAACGCGCTCGACTTCTACGTCAAGCTGATGAACGACGCCGGACCGCCCGGCGCATCCTCCAACGGCTTCAACGAGAACCTGTCGCTGTTCCAGACCGGCAAGTGCGGCATGTGGATCGACGCGACCGTGGCCGCTTCCTTCGTCACCAACCCGAAGGAATCGACCGTTGCCGATAAGGTCGGCTTCGCGCTCGCGCCGGACACCGGCCTCGGCAAACGCGGCAACTGGCTCTGGGCCTGGAACCTTGCGATCCCCGCGGGCTCACAGAAGGTCGCCTCGGCCGAGAAGTTCATCTCCTGGGCAACCGGCAAGGACTATCTGAAGCTCGTGGCAGACAAGGAAGGCTGGGCGAACGTTCCTCCGGGCACGCGCACCTCGCTCTACGCCAACCCCGAGTACCAGAAGGCAGCACCCTTCGCGAAGATGACGCTCGACTCGATCAACGCGGCCGACCCGAAGAACCCGGCGGTCAAGCCGGTTCCCTATGTCGGCGTGCAGTTCGTGGCGATCCCGGAATTCCAGGGTCTCGGCACGGCGGTCGGCCAGCAGTTCTCGGCGGCTCTTGCCGGCCAGATGAGCGTCGACGACGCGCTTGCCAGCGCCCAGAAGCTGACCGAACGCGAAATGACCAAGGCCGGTTACATCAAGTAAGGCTCCCAAGGGCCCGGGGTGCTGGCCGCAAATGGCTGGCACCCCGGTAAATCCCGAAGGTAGCCGCAGGGCTCGCGCGGAAAAACGCGCCGCCCGACCCGATCTCGAAACAGCGTTGAATTCCGTCATTTGGGGGGACGCCATGGCGACCTTGCACACCCGCTCCGCCGCGCGTCTGATGATTGCGCCTTCGGTGCTTCTGCTTCTGGCCTGGATGATCGTTCCGCTGGCCCTGACGATCTACTTCTCGTTCCTGCGCTACAATCTTCTGATGCCGGGGATGGAGGAGTTCGCGGGCTTTTCCAACTACAGCTACTTCCTGACCGATCCCGCTTTCTTCCAGGCGCTCTTCAACACGCTGGCGATCGTGCTCGGCGTGTTGTTCATCACTGTCATCGGCGGCATCGCGCTGGCGCTTCTGCTGGACCAGCCGATGTTCGGGCAGGGGATCGTGCGCATTCTGGTCATCGCGCCGTTCCTGATCATGCCGACAGTCGCGGCACTCGTCTGGAAGAACATGTTCATGAACCCGGTCAATGGGCTCTTTGCCTGGATCGCCAAGCTCTTCGGGCTGCAGCCTTTCGACTTTCTCGCCAACGCACCCCTGATGTCGGTGATCCTGATCGTCGCCTGGCAGTGGCTGCCCTTTGCGACGCTGATCCTGCTGACGGCACTGCAGTCGCTCGACGAGGAGCAGAAGGAAGCCGCGCAGATGGACGGCGCCGGCGCCTTGAGCCGCTTCATCTACCTGGTGTTGCCGCATCTTTCTCGCGCGATCACCGTCGTCATCCTCATTCAGACGATCTTCCTGCTCTCGGTCTTTGCCGAAATTCTGGTCACCACCAATGGCGGCCCGGGCACGCAGAGCACCAACCTGACTTTCCTCGTCTATGCGCAGGCCCTGCTGCAGTTCGACGTGGGCGGTGCTTCGGCCGGCGGCATCATCGCGGTCATCCTCGCCAACATCGTCGCATTCTTCCTGATGCGCATGATCGGCAAGACGCTGGAGGCTTGAGAACCATGGCACGCAACGTCTCCACCCAAAGAAAGATCGTCGTGACCGTTGTCGCCTGGACGATCGGCATCCTCATCTTCTTCCCGATCCTCTGGACGTTCCTGACGAGCTTCAAGACCGAGGCCGAGGCGATCGCATCGCCGCCGTCGCTGTTCTTCTTCGACTGGACGACGGAGAACTATCACGAGGTGCAAAGCCGCTCGAACTACTTCCTGCACTTCATGAACTCGGTCGTCGTCTCCTTCGGCTCGACACTGATCGGCCTGATCATCGCCATCCCGTCCGCCTGGGCGATGGCGTTCTCGCCGACCAAGCGCACCAAGGACGTGCTCATGTGGATGCTCTCCACCAAGATGATGCCGTCGGTCGGTGTGCTGGTGCCGATGTATCTGTTGTTCCGCAACACCGGCCTGCTCGACACCCGCACCGGCCTCGTGATCGTGCTGACGCTGATCAACCTGCCGATCATCATCTGGATGCTTTACACCTACTTCAAGGAAATCCCCGGCGAGATCCTGGAGGCCGCGCGCATGGACGGTGCATCGCTCTCCAAGGAGATCATCTATGTGCTGACGCCGATGGCGATCCCGGGCATCGCCTCGACGCTGCTCTTGAACATCATCCTCGCCTGGAACGAGGCGTTCTGGACGCTCAACCTCAGTGCCGCCAAGGCAGCACCGCTGACGGCGTTCATCGCCTCCTATTCGAGCCCTGAAGGCCTGTTCTACGCCAAGCTCTCGGCCGCCTCGACCATGGCGATCGCCCCCATCCTCATACTCGGCTGGTTCTCGCAGAAGCGGCTCGTACGCGGCCTCACCTTCGGCGCGGTCAAATAAGGGATACGACAATGGGAAGCATTACACTCAGCAAGGTTTCGAAGGTCTTCGGCGCCCATGCCGTCATCCCCTCGATCGACCTCGACATCAACAATGGCGAGTTCGTCGTCTTCGTCGGACCGTCCGGTTGCGGGAAGTCGACGCTGCTCCGGCTGATTGCCGGCCTCGAAGACGTCAGTGACGGCGACATCGTCATCGACGGCAAGAACGCCACCGAACTGCCACCGGCACAGCGCGGCCTGTCGATGGTGTTCCAGTCCTATGCGCTCTATCCGCATATGAGCGTGCGTTCCAACATCGCCTTTCCCCTGAAAATGGCGGGCGAGGACAAGGCCGTCATCGACAAGAAGGTGTCGGATGCAGCCCGCGTGTTGAACCTCACCGACTATCTCGACCGCAAGCCGCGTCAGCTTTCGGGCGGCCAGCGCCAGCGCGTCGCGATCGGCCGAGCGATCGTGCGCCAGCCGAAGGCGTTCCTGTTCGACGAGCCGCTGTCGAACCTCGACGCGGCGCTGCGCGTCAACATGCGGCTTGAAATCAGCCAACTGCACCAGGACCTGAAGACGACGATGATCTACGTCACCCACGACCAGGTGGAGGCGATGACCATGGCCGACAAGATCGTGGTGCTCAATCGTGGTCGCATCGAGCAGGTCGGCTCGCCGCTCGACCTCTACCACAAGCCGGACAACCTGTTCGTCGCCGGCTTCATCGGCTCGCCGCGCATGAACATCGTCAGCGGTGCGGCGGCTTCCGCCTATCAGGCGCACACGATGGGCATTCGGCCTGAACATCTGGCGCTTTCGAAGGAAAGCGGAACCTGGCAGGGCACGGTCGGTGTTGCCGAGCATCTCGGTTCCGACACCTTCCTGCACGTCAATGTCGACAATGTCGGCACGGTGACGGCGCGGGTCAGCGGCGATTTCGCCGTGACCCATGGTGACCGGGTCTTCCTGACGCCCGATCCGCAGCGCGTCCACAGGTTCGACGAAAAGGGGCTGGCGGTTCGATGAAGAGGCTCGACGGGAAGAGCGCGCTGATCACCGGATCTGCGCGAGGGATCGGTCGTGCCTTCGCGGAGGCCTATATCCGCGAGGGCGCCACGGTCGCAATCGCCGACATCAACATCGAGCGGGCGCGTGAGACAGCGTCCGAGATCGGCGCCGGCGCCTATGCGGTGGAGATGGACGTGACCCAACAGGCGTCGATCGACGAGGCGATCGCCGCCGTCGTCCGGCAAGCGGGTGGGCTCGACATCCTCGTCAACAATGCCGCGCTCTTCGACCTTGCGCCGATCGTCGAGATCAGCCGTCAGAGCTACGACCGGCTGTTTGCGATCAACGTATCGGGCACGCTGTTCACGATGCAGGCCGCAGCCAGGCAGATGATCGATCAGGGCAGGGGCGGCAAGATCATCAACATGGCAAGCCAGGCAGGCAGGCGCGGCGAGGCGCTGGTCGCCGTCTATTGCGCCACCAAGGCGGCGGTCATCAGTCTCACCCAGTCGGCCGGCCTCGGCCTCATCAAGCACGGCATCAACGTCAACGCGATCGCGCCCGGCGTGGTCGATGGCGAACACTGGGACGGCGTCGATGCGCTGTTTGCCAAATACGAGAACCGCCCGCGCGGCGAAAAGAAGAAGCTCGTTGGCGCCGAGGTGCCCTTCGGCCGGATGGGAACGGCAGAGGACCTGACGGGCATGGCGATCTTCCTCGCGTCAGCCGAGAGCGACTACGTCGTCTCGCAGACCTACAACGTCGATGGCGGCAATTGGATGAGCTGAACCGGCGCCAGTCGGTGAAGCCTCGAAAGGATACGGGATCATGAAGACCAAACTCTCAATTGCCGCCCTCGACACGATCAAGGCCAAAGCCGGCGTGCCTGCCTACGATCGGTCGCAACTGACGGCGGGCATCGTGCATTTCGGCGTCGGCAACTTCCACCGGGCGCACCAGGCCGTCTATCTCGACGATCTCTTCAACGCCGGCCACGACAGGGACTGGGCGATCATCGGTGCAGGCGTCCTTCCCTCCGACGCAACGATGCGGGCCAAGCTCGCGGCGCAGGATTTCCTGACGACCGTCGTCGAGCAGGACAACAACCGCACAGGCGCCCATGTCACAGGCGCAATGATCGACTATCTGGAACCGGGCGACGTCGCCGGGATCGTTGCCAGGCTCGCCGATCCCTCGATCCGCATCGTCTCGCTGACCATCACTGAAGGCGGCTATTTCATCGATCCGGCCTCGGGTGTGTTCAACCCGACCCACCCCGATATCGTTGCCGATGCGCAGAACCCGGCGGCTCCGAAGACGGTGTTCGGGCTGATCGTTGCCGGGCTGAAGGCGCGCCGCGGCAAAAACGTGCCGCCGTTCACCGTGATGTCCTGCGACAACATCCCGGGCAACGGCGAGGTTACCCATGCGGCGGTTTCGGGGCTGGCCCGTCTCCATGATCCCGCCTTTGCCGACTGGATCGACGCCAATGTCGCCTTCCCGAACGGCATGGTCGACCGGATCACGCCGGCAACCGGTGCGCGCGAGATCGGCATCGTCGCCGACGACTACGGCATCGAGGATGCCTGGCCGGTGTTCTGCGAGGAATTCAAGCAGTGGGTGCTCGAAGATCACTTCCCGCTCGGTCGCCCGGCCCTGGAGAAGGTTGGCGTCCAGTTCGTGCCTGACGTGGCGCCCTATGAGCACATGAAGATCCGCATTCTCAATGGCGGCCATGCGGCGATCGCCTATCCCGCCGCCTTGCTCGACATTCATTTTGTCCACGAGGCGATGGAGGAGCCGCTGATCCGCGCCTTCCTTGCCAAGCTGGAGCATGACGAGATCATCCCGGTCATTCCGCCGGTGCCGAACACCGATCTTGGCGACTATTACAAGCTGATCGAGACGCGCTTTTCCAATCCGAAGATCGGCGACACGATCCCGCGGCTGGCCCAGGACGGCTCCAACCGGCAGCCGAAGTTCATCCTGCCTTCGACGGCCGATCGGCTGGCGCGCGGCGAGGATGTCGTCGGGCTGTCGCTCGTTTCAGCGCTCTGGTGCCGATACTTTGCCGGCACGTCGGACAGCGGCAAGACGATCGTCTTCAACGACCAGAGCGCCGACCGGCTGAACAAGGCAGCGCTTGCCGCCAAGGACGATCCCATGGCCTTCCTGGCGCTCGGCGACATCTTCGGCGACGTCGCTCGCTCCGATCTCTTCCGACGTCGTTTCGCCGATGCATTGAAAACCCTCTGGGAAAAGGGTACGCGCGCTACGCTCCAGCTTTATCTGGATGGCAAGCTTGAGGGATAAAATGCGATGGCGGATGCGGCGTCCGGGCTGGTGATCTTCGACTGCGACGGGGTACTCGTCGACAGCGAGCCGATCTCGCTGGAGGTGCTGGTGGACGTGCTCTCGGCCGCCGGCGTCTCGATGACCACCGAGGAGGCGACCGAACGCTTTCTCGGACGCAGCCTCAAGAGCATGTCGGCGATCCTGCACGACGAATACGGGCTTGCCACCGACGATGCGTTTCTCGAAGGCATGCGCCTCCGGCTTTACGACCGTTTCCGCACCGAACTCCAGCCGATCGCCGGCATCCGGGGCGCCGTTGAAGGCCTGAAGGGCGCCTGTTGCGTCGCCTCTTCCAGCCAGCCCGAGCGCATCCGCCTGTCGCTGACCGTCACGGGGCTCATCGACCTCTTCGAGCCCAACATCTTCTCCGCCACCATGGTGAAACACGGCAAGCCGGCACCGGATCTCTTTCTCCACGCGAGCCGCCAGATGGGCTTCGATCCCCACGACTGCGTCGTCGTCGAGGACAGTCCGGCCGGCATCGAAGCGGCGAAGGCGGCGGGCATGCGGGTCTTTGCCTTTGCCGGCGGCAGCCACGCGCGCACCGACAAGCACCGGCAGAGTCTTGCCGCTCTCAGTCCCGACGCGCTGTTTGACGACATGGGCGAATTGCTACAGTTTGTCGGCCGATAGCAGCAGGGACGAAACGGGAGCGGGACGAGGAACATGTGTGCGGTTTTCCGCCCGCACGTCCGCTCTCCTTCATGACAATCGATCGCGGTTGTGATTGGGTCGGGCAGATCCTAAATCATCGTGATCTTGGGGGCGGGGACTTTCTTTGATGCGTGAATTCGTCGTTGCGGTCGATGTCGGTACCGGCAGTGCGCGCGCCGGTATTTTTGACGGCAAGGGCAGGTTGCTTGCGCGTGCCGACCTGCCGATCGCCATGAACCGGCCGGAAGAAAACCACGCGGAGCACGATTCCGAAGATATCTGGCGCGCCGTCTGCGGCGCCGTCAAAGCGGCGAAGGAAAAGGCCGGGATCGCTGCGGAGGATATTGGAGCGATCGGCTTCGATGCCACCTGCTCGCTGGTGGTGCGCGACCGCGAGGGCAAGCCGCTTTCGGTCAATCGCAAGGGTGAGGCGCGCTGGGACACGATCGTCTGGCTCGATCACCGGGCGCTCGCCGAGGCGGATTTTTGCACGGCGACCGGCCATCCGGTGCTCGACTTCTCCGGCCGCGTGATGTCGCCGGAAATGGAAATGCCAAAGCTCATGTGGCTGAAGCGCAATCTGCCGCAGCAATGGCAGAAGGCTGGCTTCTTCTTCGATCTTGCCGACTATCTTTCCTGGCGGGCGAGCGGCAGTGCTGCGCGTTCGCGCTGCACGCTGACGGCCAAGTGGAATTACCTGGCGCATGAGAAGCGCGGCTGGCAGCCGGACTATCTCGCAAAGATCGGGCTCGAGGATCTCATTGAGCGCGGCGGGCTGCCGGAAGAGACCCTGCCGATCGGAAGCTCTGTCGGCCGTCTGAACGCTGCGGCCGCCGCCGAGCTTGGCCTCGACGAGGCCTGCCAGGTAGCTCCCGGCATGATCGATGCCTATGCCGGCGCGCTCGGAGTCGTCGGCGGCTTCATCGGCAAGCCGGAGAAGCTCGAAAAACAGCTGGCCCTGATTGCCGGCACGTCGAGCTGCATCGTCGCCTTTTCCAAGGACATGAAGCCGGGTTTCGGCATCTGGGGCCCCTATTACGAGGCGGTGCTGCCCGGCGCCTGGCTGATCGAGGGCGGGCAATCGGCGACCGGCGCGCTGCTCGACCATATCGTGCGGCTCCATGGCGGCGGTCTCGAACCGACCGCTGAAACCCATGGCCGGATCATCGCCCGGGTGCAGGAACTGCGCGCCGAGCAGGGCGCGGCCTTTGCCGATCGCCTGCATGTCTTGCCGGATTTCCACGGCAACCGCTCGCCGCTCGCCGATCCGCATGGCCTCGGCGTCATCAGCGGCCTGCCGCTTGATTCCTCCTTCGACGCGCTCTGCCGGCTCTACTGGCGCACCTGCGTCGCGATCGCGCTCGGCATCCGCCATATCCTGGAGATGATGCGCGAGGTCGGCTACCAACTCGACACACTACACGTCACCGGTGGCCACGTGCGCAATGCGCTGCTCATGGAACTCTATTGTGACGTTACCGGCTGCCGGGTTGTGGCGCCGGAAGCGCCGGATGCCGTCCTGCTCGGAACGGCAATGGCGGCAGCGGTTGCCGGCGGCATGCACGCGGATCTCGCCGCGGCCGGCGCCGAAATGGCGTCAGGTGGGCACGAGCGCCTGCCGAACACGGCGGTTCGCGACGCCTATGATCGCGACTATCGCCGCTTCCTGGCGCTCTATCGCCACCGTGACGAGCTCGACAAGATGGCGTGACGGCTGCTGCCGAAAAGGTTGTTGCGGGGTCATGGAACCTTTTTCCGTGTCGCGCATTCTGTTGTTGACCGGACGGTGGCGCGCATAGCCCCCAATGCGGCGCCGGAGGCAGACCGCCGGCCTACAACTCACACTCCCCGAGTGAGTTGCACATACCAGCCAGTGCCTTCCCTCGGCACTGGCTGTTGTGTTTTCACGGGGCTTCCTTTGCGAGAAACCTAGCCAAGTGTGGTGGTACGCGCAGATTGGCAGAAGCCGCCGGTGAATGCGCAGGTCCAGTGACGAAATTGCTGATGTCAGCTCAGAGAGTGCTCGTCGGGACGTTCCGGCAATCTTGCCAAACAACCCCCGAAACGACCTGCAGCGGCCTACGCGCCGTAAGACGCGGGCCGCTGCAAGATCTGGATCGGCGCATGCCCCCTCGACTGCTTACAGTCGAGGGAAACATGCAGTCGCGCTCAGGCCGCCGCCTTGGTGGATTCGTTGAAGAACAAAGCCTGGCTGATCAGCGCCTTGACCATGTCCGGGTTGAAGGGCTTGGTGACCAGGAAGGTCGGTTCCGGCCGTTCGCCGGTCAGGAGCCGCTCCGGGAAGGCGGTGATGAAGATCACCGGAATGGCGCTCGTCTTCAGGATGTCGTTGACCGCGTCGATGCCGGAGCTGCCATCGGCAAGCTGGATATCGGCAAGCACCATGCTCGGCCGTGTCTTCTTGTAGAGCGCGATCGCTTCGTCGCGCGTGCGGGCGATCCCGGTGACGCGATGGCCAAGGCTCTCGACCATCTGCTCGATATCGATGGCGATCAGCGGTTCGTCCTCGATGATCATGATATCGGTCGCGACCTGGCGCGAGATTTCCTGCGAGGCGCGATCGAGCAGGCCACCGACCTTGTCGATGCTGACATCGAGAACTTCGGCCGCTTCCTCCGGCCGGAAGCCTTCGACCGAGACCAGAAGGAATGCCTGGCGGGCAAGCGGCGAGACGGTTGCGAGATTGATCGACGCGCGCTGCTCCCAGGCAAACGGAGAAACTGGTTCAGGCACGAGCACGGACGAGGAGCCGAAGAGCGAGGTGAACAGGCGGAACAGGCCAACGCGATCATTGCTTGCTTCGGGGAAAATCGACGTGTCGGCGATCAGCGCTTCGAGAACGGCGGCAACATAGGCGTCGCCTGATGTCTGCGAGCCGGTTAGCGCGCGTGAGTAGCGGCGCAGATACGGCAGGAGCGGTGCGATCCGCGTGGACAAAGTCATAGAGGAACTCCCTCGAAAATCGTTTTACGGTGACGTTGCGAGAACGCTCCGCGTAAAAAAAGGTTCCGCGAGGGAACATTTCAATTTTCAACAGCGTTATGGCGGCTATGGACAGTTTTGGCGATTTCGACACTTGAAGGCGACAGTTTGAAAATGAAACATAAAACAGGGGCAGGGCGGACCACCGGCACGACCTTATGGACAGAAGATCCAAATGCGCAAATTGCAGCGAAGCTGAAGGCGCTCTATCAGTCCGTGCAGGAAGAGGCGATACCCGCGCGTTTTCTCGATCTTCTGGAAAAACTCGACGCGGCCGAGCAGCAATCGGCGCTGCAGGGCAGGGAGTAAGTACCGGAATGTCATCCGAAAAGAATGATTTCAAGCGTGAGATGCTGGCCGCGTTGCCGAGTCTGCGTGCCTTCGCCATGTCGCTGATCGGACGTCACGACCGTGCCGACGACCTGGTTCAGGACACGATCATGAAGGCCTGGGCGAAGCAGGACCACTTCGAGATGGGCACCAACATGAAGGCCTGGCTCTTCACCATCCTGCGCAACGAACTCTACAGCCAGATGCGCAAGCGCGGACGCGAAGTTCAGGACAGCGACGGACATTTCACCGAGTCTCTCGCCCATCATCCTGAACAATACGGCTCGCTGGACCTGCAGGATTTCCGCAAGGCGCTGGAGATGTTGCCGCCCGACCAGCGTGAAGCGATCATCCTCGTGGGCGCTTCCGGCTTTTCCTACGAGGAAGCGGCCACGATCTGCGGCTGCGCGCTCGGAACGATCAAGAGCCGTGTCAACCGGGCGCGCCAGCGCTTGCAGGACATTCTTCAGGTAAAGGGCGAAAACGACTACGGCCCCGACGAGACGTCGGCCCCGATCACGTCGCGCGCCTTTGTTTCCTGAGGAAAGTTTCGAGCCGGACACCGTTGCAAAATCGGCGGTGTCCTGCTTTCACTGACGCCTGTGCCCGAGGGGCAGGCGGGTGGTGGAGGCAGAGCGCAATCATGACGATTTTGGGTCGATATGCCCAGAACCGAGCGAGATGCGGGTGCAGCCTGCAAGGGCTCCCCAAGCCGCTCAGATTGGGAATTGAGACCGAATGCGCATGAGGACTGAAAGGACAGACCCGCCCGTCATGACGCTGCTCGACGCGCCTGAACGTCTGAGCGTCTTGCACGCGACCGTGCCCGACATGGCGGTGCCGGATCGGGACTTCGACGGCATCGTTGAAATTGCGGCCGGCCTCTTCGACGCGCCGATTGCGCTGGTGACCTTGATCGACCGCGAATGGCAATGGTTCAAGGCGGCCGTCGGAACCACGGAGAGCCGGGCGTCGTCGGAGGAGTCCTTCTGCGTGCAGGTGGCGGCCGAAGCCGACGCCAGTCTCGTCGTGCTCGACGCATCGACTGATCCACGGTTCATGCGACGTTCGCGGGTCGTAGGGCCGCCGTTCCTGCGATTTTATGCCGGCGCGCCGATCATGCTCGACGGGCAGGCCGTCGGCACGGTCTGCGTTCTCGACGACAAGCCGCGCGCCGACGTGCCACAGGCGCTGATGGACCAGCTGAGCCGGCTCGCCGGGCTGGCCGCTTCCCTCTTCAAGATCAAGGACGAAGCGCGCCGGCGCGCGCTGAAAGAGGCGGCACTATCACGCGAGGAGCAGCGCCACGCAATGGCGCTCGAAGCAGCGAACATCGGCAGTTGGTTGTGGGATATCCGCTCCGGGGTCATTGCCGGTAACAGCGCGATGAAACGCATGTTCGGACTGCCGGCCGACAGCTTCGTCGGCGCCCGCGAGATCTTCGGAGCGATCCATATCGACGATCGCGGCGCGACTTTTTCCAAGCTACGCCAGGCGATGAAGGCCGACGACGAGTACGACGGCATGTTCCGCGTCGGCGACACCGGCCGCTGGCTGCTCGGGCGCGGCCGTGTGCATGATCGCGACAGCAAGGGCAATCCGTTGACGTTCATCGGCGTCACGATCGATGTCACCGATCAGCAGGCATCGGTGCAGCGCACGCGGCTGTTGCTGAAGGAGCTCAACCACCGGGTCAAGAACACGCTCGCGATGCTGCAGTCGCTCGCCCGTCAGACCTTGCGCCAGACCAGCGATCCGGCGGAATTCATGACCGCCTTTGCCGGGAGATTGCAGGCGATCTCCGAAGCGCACGGCCTGCTTTCCGATCACGAATGGGGCACCATCCGGCTCGCCGACCTCATCGCCAAGCAGCTGCTGCCGCATGTCAACTGCTATGCCGAGCAGATCGAGATCCACAAGGACGAGATATCGCTCGGGCCTGACCAGGCGGTCGGCCTCGGTCTGGTTCTGCACGAGCTTGCCACCAACGCCGTCAAATATGGGTCGCTGTCGGTGCCGAAGGGGAAGGTGGTTCTGACGGCGCGCAACATGATCGAGGATGGCGACAACGTTCTGCATCTCACCTGGACCGAAGTCGGCGGGCCGCCGGTGCGCGAGCCAAAACGGCGCGGCTTCGGCTCGATCCTGATCGAGCGGAGCCTCGACAAGGTCTTGGGCAGCTCGGTCAAGGTGGAATATCTGCCGGCCGGCGTCACGGCGCTGATCCGCCTGCCACTATAAGGCGTCGATCGCAATCGCGGCGGACGAGTCCGTAACTGGTTTGGGACCTTGCTTAAGCGTCAGTCGTCCGTCGCCGCTCGCGCCGTTTGCCAGTTCCCACGAGTGCCCCGATCGCCAGAGCGGTGGCGACCGCAAGCAGCGGCTGTTTGCGCAGGATGCCCGCCGCGGCAAGCAGTGTCAGATTGGTCTGCACTTGTCGGCGGCGGCGACGCTCCTCGGCCAGGCGGCGGTCGCGTCCTTGCAGCATCGCAATGATGCCGAACAGCACCAGCGCGGTCACGAAAAACGCGATCGCGATCGCGGCGGAGGCTGTGACCGGACTGTAAAGTGCGCTGAGATACAGGAACGCGGCTGCGAGGCCGAAGACATAGGCCGTGGCAAGCAGCAATCCTATAATGCCCCATAAGATCGCATTGCGTTTCACGCGCGCAGTGGCCGCGCCGATATCGGCGCTCATGAGCGCGGTCAGGGCTGCCGTCAATGGTCCCATGAATTGCCCCCGATCATCTTCCCCTCGATCTCAGCGGATGGGCGCAACCCATCCGCCTCACCGGCTTGCATCTTCTTCAGCGACGAAGAAGCGCGGCTATGGCCAGACCGATCAGGGCGGCGGCGCCGAGGGTTGCGACAGGATGTTCGCGCACGGCGTGCCGAACCTGCTTTTCCGTGCCGGCGTAGCGATCACGGAGCTCGGCCAGCAGATCTTCACCGCTTGCCAACAGTTCGCTGAGGCCCGCTTCAGCCTGTTCGCGGGCATCCTGTGCCTTGCTGCGCGCCTGCTGCGAAGCCGTCGATCCGCGATCGGCCAAGAGGGCGACAAGCGTCGCCACATCATTGCGCAATTCGCCCAGTTGTTCCTCGATGGAGATGTCGGCGAGCTTGCCGTTGCTTTTTGTCGAACGCGAGCTCGAACCGGAGAAGAGGCCTGACGCCATGACGAATACTCCCTTTCACACATGCGCCGGCCGCGAACGGTCGGCGCTTCCTGATCAAACCGGCGGGCACAACTGCAGGCCTACGCCGGCGCTTCGGGAGAACAACGCGCAAGTGCGGAAATTGTTTCGATAAATCTTGGTGTTGGCTCTCGGAAGAATCCGGACGTGCGCTTGCGTCAGAGCGATGCGGTTTGCGGCAGCACGAAGGGCACCGGCGCTGGCGGAGCCACGCCCACCCGCATGCGGCAGCCGAAGACCGCTTCCATCGTCTCGTCCGTCAGTACCTCGGCCGGCGCGCCGCTGGCGCGGACCTTGCCGGCCTTCATCATCACCATATGGTCGGCGAACATGGCGGTGAGATTGAGGTCGTGCATGACGGCGACCACACCGCCGCCGCGTTCGCAAAAGTTGCGCGCGAGCTGCATGATGCCCAGCTGGTGGCGGATATCGAGGCTGGAGACGGGCTCGTCGAGCAGAAGGTAACGCGGTTGGCCATCGGTAACGGGTTCTGAGATCTGGCAAAGCACGCGGGCAAGCTGCACGCGCTGCTGCTCGCCGCCGGACAGTTCCTGATAGAAACGCCCGGCAAAGCCGCCGAGATCGACCGCTTCGAGCGCTTCTGCCGCGATCCGGTCGTGCAGGGCGGCGTCGGCGTTTGCGCCGGCGGCAAGCCCGAGCCGAACCACTTCTCGCACCGTGAACGGGAAGGAGATGACGGTCGATTGCGGCAGCACGCCGCGCATCGACGCGAGTTCCCAGGGCTTCAGGCCGCGCAGGTCGCGGCCGTTGATGCGGATCGTCCCGCCTGCTGGTGCAAGCTCTCCGGAAATGGCCTTCAGCGTCGTGGTCTTGCCGCAGCCGTTCGGGCCGACGATCGCCGTCAGCGCGCCGGGTCGGGCCTCGAGCGAAACGCCATGGATGACCGGTCGCCCGCCGAGGCGGACGGAGAGATTGGAAACGTTGATCATGGCTTCGCTCACAATCCCATGTTCGAACGGCCGCGCAGCAGGATCCAGAGGAAGAACGGTGCGCCGATAAAAGCGGTGACGATGCCGATCGGCAGTTCCGCCGGGGAAACGATGGTGCGGGCGATCATGTCGGCAAGGATCAACAGCGTGCCGCCGAGCAGAGCCGAGGCCGGCAGCAGGTAGCGGTGATCGGGACCGATGACGAGGCGCAGCAGATGCGGCACGACGATGCCGACGAAGCCGATGCCGCCGCTGACGGCAACCGACGCGCCGGTCGCCGCAGCAACGCTGACGATCGCGACGTTCTTCAGCCGCTGGACGGGAATGCCCATGTGGAAGGCTGCCGCCTCGCCGAGCGTGATCGCATTGAGGCCGCGGGCGAGAAAAGGGGTGACGGCGAGCGAAAGCAGAATGATCGGCGCCGACGCCAGGATCTTCGTCCAGTTGGCGCCGGCAAGTGAGCCGAGGCCCCAGAAGGTGAGGTCGCGCAATTGCTTGTCGTCGGCCATGAAGACGAGCACGCCCGTGACGGCGCCGGTCAGTGCGCCAAGCGCGATGCCGGCCAGAAGCAGGGTGGCGATCGAGGTCTGTCCGCCGCGCGTGGCAATGCGGTAGAGCAAAAGCGTCGTGACGAGGCCGCCGAAGAAGGCAGCTACCGGCAGCGCGTAGAAACCGAACAGGGCAAACAGCGGCCCGAAGGTGGCGGTTCCAAGCACGATCAGCAGCACGGCGCCGAGACTCGCGCCCGAGGAAACGCCGACGAGGCCGGGATCGGCCAAGGGATTGCGGAAGAGCCCCTGCATGACCACGCCGGAAACCGCAAGCGACGCGCCAACGAGCATGCCGAGCACGGCGCGAGGGAGCCGGATATCGAGAATGATGATGCGATCGCGGATGCTCAGGGTCTGGTCGGCCTCGCCGATCAGCCAGCGCCAGACATTGGCGAGCGACGCGTCGGCCGCGCCGGTCATGATCGAGCCGACGAAGGTGGCGATGGCGATTACCACGAGGGCGACGACGAGAAGCCGGGCCAGCCGCGAGCGGTTGCCCGCACGCCATTCGTTGCGGATGTCGGCGGCCAATCCGGTCAGGCGCATGCCGCGGCCCAATGCCTCACTGCGAGGCATTGGCCTTCTTCCCGTAGATGGCGGCATTCAGTTCGCGAACGGCGCTTGCTGTGCGCGGGCCGAAGCCGAGCAGGTGCAGGCCGTCCATGCGCACCAGCGCCTTGTTCTGGGCAGCAGGGGTCAGGCTCAATGCCGGCATGGCGAAGAGCTCTTCCGCCTTGGCGGCGTGTTCGCCACCGCGATCCATCATCAGGATGACGTCGGGCTTGGCTTCGACGATCGCTTCGTCGGTGAGTGCCTTGTAACCGGGGAAGGTGCCGACGGCGTTCACCGCGCCGGCGAGTTCGATGATGCCGTTGGCGGCGGTACCCTGACCGGAGGCCATGACCTTGCCGCCCTGGGTGCTCAGGATGAACAGCACGCGCTTGCGCTCACTGTCGGCGCGCGCGGCACCCTCCGCCACGGCTGCATCGAGATCGGCTTCGACGCTCTTGGCGAGCGTTTCGGCCTTGTCCTCGACGCCGAGAAAAGCGCCAACGGCGCGGATCTTGGTGGGAATGCCGGCCTTGTCGAAGGTCTCGGGCACGCTGGTGAAGGCGATGTTGGCCTCCTTCAGCACCGCCAGCGCCTCCGGCGGGCCGCTGCCTTCGACAGCGACGATGGCGCTCGGATTGACCGCAATGATGCCTTCGGGCGCGAGCTGGCGCATATAGCCGACATCCGGAAGCGTCTTTGCTGCTTCCGGATAGGTGCTGGTGGAATCACGCCCGACGAGACGGCCTTCTTCGCCGAGCGCATAGATGATCTCGGTGACGGCGCCGCCGACCGAAACGACGCGCGAGACGTCGGCCTTCTGCGTGTCCTCGGCCATGGCCGTCCGGATGAAGGCGGGGGCATCGGGTGCCACTGCCGGCAGCAGGAAGGTCGCCGAAAGGGCGAAGGCGCCGAGCGCCAGCCCCGGGCGGCGAAGGCGACGGAAGTCGAGACCGTTGATCATCTTGCGTATCCTATTCTCTCGCTCAGGCGGCAACCGTCGTATCGAGGCGCGGCAGGCCTTCGGCGATCGAGCGCCATTCGGGACGTTCCGCAAGGCCCTCTTTGCGCTTGCCGAAGAACTGGATGATCATTTCGCCCTTGGCGTCGAGCGCCTCGATCGAGGTGACATGGCCGTCGGCTGTCGGCTTGCGCACGGCCCAGAGCTCGGCAATGTGGTCGGTGCGCAGATGCAGGTGGAAGGTCGGATCCATGACGTTGAGCCAGGGGCCCATCGTGGCGATCTTGGCGATCGGGCCGGAATGGATCTGAATCATGCCGCGGTTGCCGACGAAGCACATGATCGGCAGTTCGACTTCGGCGCTTGCCTGCATCATCGCTTCGACGCTCTGCGGGTCGAGCTGCCAGGCGAAATCGTCGCCGATGTTGCTCAGCGCCTGGCGGCGGCCGATCTTCAGCTTGCGCAACATGCCGTGGAACTGATGGGTGTCCGTCATCTTCGTCCAGCGCTCACGCAGCTCGACGACGTCGACGAGGGTTTCCGGCTTGTCGTCGGTCGGCTGAACGCTCGTGTCGGCGACAAACTCTTGCGTCTGATCGTCGAGGCGGAAATCCGCGACGAGCTTTTCATAGGCCGCGTCGTTCGATGCGGCGCGCAGATGCACCTTGTGCACGGCGTTGCCCCACTTGTCGAAGAACTGCAGGCTCTTGCGGACTTCGCCCTTGTCGTCCGTCTTCGTCACGGCGAAGGCGTGTGCCCAGGCGCTCGGGAAAACACGAAGGTCGATCTGTTCGCCAAGCACGATGCTCGCCATCTCGCCGGTGGTGATCTTCTCGTAGACGCCGATCTTTTCGTGGACGGCGCTTTCGTTGCGGGTCAGCGCCATGACTTCACCGAGCTCTTCGACCCGCGACAGGAAGCGGTTGGCGTCGGCATCGATGCGCACGGCGGTCAGCCCACATTCGGCAGCGACCAGCGCGGCTTCGGAAACGCCGAGCTGGGCTGCGACATCACGCTCGCGCAACTTCGGGTTTTCGGCGCGGTAGGCGCGGATTTCAACGGGAGTGGGGCGAAGGCTCTCGGTCATTTTCATCTGCCTATTTGTTCAGGATCAGCTTGCCTTGGCGGGTGATCTTCATGCGGTAGATCGCGCCGTCGTGAGAAATGAGAATCTCGTTTTCGGTGCCGAAGAGTTCGCGACTTTCGATGATCCGTTGCGCCCGTCCGGTCAGCACCGGAGGCTCCGAGGGGCGTGCGAGATTGTTGTCGTTGGTCACTGTGTTTCGGCCGTTTCGAGTGGGCAGGCCGCGCTGATTTCCCCGCATTTCCCGCCGTGCAATTCGATTACTATCTTGACTTCATTACTCATATTTATTTATGGACGCAATACCGGACTTATAAACTCAAGTTAGTTGCTGCCGGCTTGTGGACAAGGGCGTGCGGCCGGCGTTCGGTGGTGTGCTCGATCCTTTGGAGTGGTGTCGTCATGAAGTTTCCCAGCCTTCCGATTGTTTCCGTTGCTCTTGCGGCTCTCGTTGCCGCAACCGCTGCCAAGGCGCAGGAGACCGCAGCGGCTGGGGGGCTGACGATCGAGCTCAACGAGGTGGCGCCGTCCCAGAAGGGCTGCAAGCTCACCTTCGTTGCCGGCAACGAATTCGCGCAGTCGTTGAGCAAGGTTTCCTTCGAGTTCGTCATTTTCGACCAGAAGGGGCTGGTCGAACGCATGGCCGTGCTCGATTTCCGCGACCTTCCCGCCGGCAAGACCAAGGTTCGCCAGTTCGATCTGCCCGGCACCAACTGCGATGCGGTGAAGAGCCTGCTGATCAACGACGCGCCGGCCTGTGTCGGCGACGGGGTTCAGCCGGGCGCCTGCATGAGCGGGATCAAGACCGGCTCTAAGTCGGCGGTCGAACTCAAGGGGTGAGCGGGACTGGGGCTTAGCGCGTCCGGCAATCCGAGCATGAGGTTTGCGTCGCCCTGGTGCGACGAAGGTAAGGCTGAAATGAAGCGTATCGTCATCTGGAGCGGGGCCGCCGTCTTATCGCTTGCAACACACGGCGTCGTGCTCGCGACGCTGTTTGGTAGCAACCCGCCCGAGACGCAACTGGATCTGATCCAGGGTGGCGAAAGCGTCGAAGTGGCGCTTCTCGGCGATGCATTCGAGGAAACGCTTCAGTCCGGTGAAGTGTCCGAAATCGTCGAGCCCACGGAAGATCTGCCCGAGGAGGTTCAGCCCGCCGAGATCCAGCCGGTCGAGGATGTTGCCCCCACGCAGGAGATCGCTGCAGAGCAACCCCACGACCTGACGGCGACGGAGGCAGACGTGATCTTGCCGGCGGAGGAAATGCCTACCCTGCAAGTCGCCGAGGCTGTGGTGACGGCGAGCGTCGCGCCGGTCGAGACTGTCGTGCCGGAAGAAAAGCCCGAGGAGCCGAAGAAGGAAAAGGTCGAAAAGCCGGAGCCGAAGAAGGAGCCGGTGAAAAAGAAGAAGGTCACCCGCAAGAAGGCGGGCGATCAGGGCGAGCAGGCGCAAAATCAGGTCAAGGGCAAGCAGGACGGCCAGGAGAATGGCAGTTCGTCCGCTGCGAATGGCAACAGCCGCGCGTCCGAGGTCGGCAACGCCAACATGGAGAATTATGGCGGCAAGATCCGCAAGCGGATCACACGCCGGTTCAAGGTTCCGTCGGCTGCAAGACGCGACGGCGTATCCGGCACGGCGACCGTTCGTTTCACCTTGACGTCGAATGGAAACCTGACGCGTGTCAGCCTCGCGGGCAGTTCCGGCTCGCCGGCGATCGACGAGGCCGCCATCGATGCGGTTCGCCGCGCTGCGCCATTCCCGGCGTTTCCGGCCGGAGCGCCAAGCTCCGAATCCTTCATCGTGCCGATGGTTGCGACCGTCCGCTGACCTTCTCCCCTTGCTGGGGGGATTCGCGCAGAAGCTGCAAGAAAAAATATGATTAGAAAACTCATGTTTATACTTTACTCTGTTTATCAAGTTTAATAGGTTGCCCTCGTCACGCAGCCGAAGGGTGTGTGTCGAGAGGATATCCCGATGCGACCGGCTGCCTGACGAAGGCCCTTGTTGCGCGACCAGACGGAGAAGATTGCATGCGCGGCAAGCGTCACCAGAATGCGGCGAAGAACGGCAAGGGTCGCTCGGGTTCGGAACCGGTCGAGGCCCGCCAGGAGGCCGGCAAGGCGACGCTCGAAGGGCGCAGCTTCCTTTATGTCGGTGGCCGTGATTGCCAGGTGGCGCACTTGCGCGAAATCGCCAGCTCCTTCGGCGCCGAGTTGCTGCACCACGACGGTGGCCTGCGTGAGGCCGTTTCGCGTATCGACCGCGTGCTGCCGTCTGTCGACTGCGTCTTCTGCCCGATCGACTGCATCAGCCATGACGCATGTCTTCGCGTGAAGACCGGCTGCAAGAAGTGGGGCAAGGCCTTCGTGCCGCTGCGCAACGGCTCGAAGTCGAGCCTGGAACGCGCGCTCCAGGACCTGACCACCAGCCGCAACGAGCGGTAATCCTCTGAAAGACAAGACGAGAATTTGCAATGAACGAAGAACGTCCCGACCTCGCCATGATGATCGGCTTGCACAAGCTGGCGGCCCAGCAGGGCGACGGCCTGGTGCCCGAGCTCTACGAGATCCTGACGCGACGGGCGCGCATGGTGGAAGAGAATACCAATGTCGCCGAGTTCCCCACCTGGCAGGCGCGCCCGCCGGTGCGCGACCCGTTCGGGCTTGCGGAGCCAAAGGAAGGAACTATCCTCGCCTTTCCACGGGCCACAAGCGATGCCGCCCTCAAGAAGGAAAGTGCCTAGCAATTCCAGGAAAAGTGCGAAGCGGTTTTCCGTGCGGGGTTGCGTCCGTTTAAAGATTCAGGTCGTTTCGCCGTATCGGCAAAAGGACCTAGGAGACCAAGATGTTTGTTGCCATGAACCGTTTTCGTATCGCCATCGGCCACGAGGAGGCTTTCGAAGCGGTGTGGAAGGGGCGCGATTCCAGCCTTTCGGAAATGCCCGGCTTCGTTTCCTTCCATCTGCTGCGCGGCGACAGCGTGCCGGAGGAGGGCTACACGCTCTTCGTCTCGAACTCGGTCTGGAAGGACAAGGATTCGTTTTCAGCCTGGACCAAGTCGGAGAATTTTCGCGCGGCCCACAAGAACGCCGGTGAGAACAGGGCGATGTATCTCGGTCCGCCGAAGTTCGAGGGTTTTTCGGCCGTTGAAGGCGCCTGATCCGCGCGCCGGCGCGGATATATGATCCTGATTTTGCGTGTTATTCGCCTCCCGGATGGACCTCTCCGGGAGGCGAATTGTTTTGGGGTCAGGCCGTCTTCTTCTGCAGGAAGGCGCCGAGCGAAACGGCGAGCCACCCCGCCATAATCGTCGTGCCACCGAGCGGAGCGGACATTGGGAAGAGGCCGTGGCCTGCAACATGGCGCATGGCGAGATCGGCCGAAAACAGCGCCGTGCCAGCCGCGATCAGGAGCGCGGCAACGGCCGCCGTTCGAAAGTGCGGCCAGGCGGCGTAGAGCGCCACCAATGCCGGGGCGTGGGCGAGGCAAATCGCCGAAATGCCGGCAAGCAGCCTCGGGTCGTCGCCATGCGAAGCGGCGGCCGCGCTGACGACGCCGGTCAGGCCCATCAAACCGGCAACAAATAGCGTCGTGGCGCGAAATCCGCTGTGCGACATGGTCATTCCTTGTTCTGCATGTGAAGGGCGAGGCGGGTGATCGGGTCGAGAATGATCTGCCGGAGCTTGGGATGGTCGATCGTTTCCTCAAGCGCGCGGGTAAAGCAAAGCAGCCACTCGTCCCGTTCCTCGGGCCCGATCTCGGCGACGAAATGGCGACGGCGCAGCATCGGATGGCCGCGCTTTTCGACATAGATGGGCGGCCCGCCGAGCCAGCCGGTCAGGTACTCGTAAAACTTCTCTTCGCTTCCGGAAAGATCGGGCGGATGCACGGCACGGCAGCGCGCCGCTTCCGGCAACGTGTCCATCAGCTCATAAAAACGGCGCGTCAGGGCGCGGACCGTCGGGTCGCCGCCGATGGCTTCATAGAGGGTCGTGGTTTCCGGTTCCGCCATGCTCTGCGTCCTTCGTTCGTTCGGTCCTAGCGCGCTGCGACCGGGCGGACAACGGTTTTCAGAACGCGGAATTTGCGGCGTTTCATCGCGGTCAAACAACACTTCTCTTGACAAACCGTCCAGACGGTATCTTTATGGCGCATGACCGAAGCCCATCGTCGCAAGAAACAGCCGGAACAGGTGCGCCAGCAATTGCTGGAGGTTGCCGCACGCCTTTCGCACGAGCAGGGGGTGGCTGGCATCACGCTCGATGCCGTGTCGCAGGCAGCCGGGGTCAGCAAGGGCGGGCTGCTGCACCATTTCCCGAACAAGCTCGCGCTGCTCGACGGGCTGTTCGACGACCTGGTGACACGGTTCGATCGCGAGATCGAGGCGGCGATGGCGCGCGATCCGGTGGCGAAGGGGCGCTTCACCCGCGCCTATATCGATGTCTGCTTCGCGCTCGATCCGGCAACAGACGTGCCGGGCTGGCGCATGCTGACGATCGCGCTGATTGCCGAGCCGCATCTGAAGAGCCGTTGGCGTGACTGGGTCAGCCGACGAACGGCGGAGTTCGCGGAGACGGACGCCTCGACGGGCTGCGTGCTTGCGCGTTTTGCCTGCGACGGCGTCTGGCTCGCGGATCTGATGCAGAGCCACGATCTCGATGCCGAGGCGCGGGTCGGCCTGGTTGAAAATCTCAAGGCGCTTTCGGCGCAATAGATCACTTCATCGTTTTCTCGAAACACTGAAGTGATCTAAGTCTTTGAAATCACGCAGTTCCGGACGGAAAACCGCTTTGCACTTTTCCTGGAACTGCTCTGGTCCGGAATGGAGTCCCCGATGAACCCCGCCATGCTCTATACCGTCCTGGTTGCAGCCATCGTCTTCGAAGTGCTCGGCACCTCGGCGATGCAGGCCGCACAGCATTTCACCCGGCTGGGGCCGACGGTGATGATGGTGGTCTGCTATGCGATCGCCTTCTTCTTCCTGTCCTATACGCTGCGCTTCATCCCCGTCGGCATCGCCTATGCGGTGTGGAGCGGGCTCGGCATCGTGCTCATTTCGCTCGTCGGTTACTTCGCCTTCGGGCAGAAGCTCGATCTGGCGGCGATCCTCGGACTGGGGCTGATCATAGCAGGCGTGGTGGTCCTCAATCTCTTTTCCAAGTCGACCTTCCACTGAAGCGGTCGGCAGCGCCTGTCCTCAAGCGCCCTGCGGTGGCGCGGTCGATTCCCTGAGGATCAGTTCCACCGGCCAGAGTTCGTGAACCTCTTCGGTCGGCCGGCCTGAGAGAAGCTGCAGCACGAGGTCGGCCGAGCGCGCGCCCGCCGCACGCATCGAAGAGCGTGTCGCCGAAAGCGACGGCACCATGTTGTCGGCCGTGAGGTAAGGGAAAACGTCGTCATGGGCGATGACCGAGACCTCGCGGCCGATCTCCAGGCCCATGGACCGTGCTGCCCGGTAGATGCCGAGCGCTGTCATCATCGAGCCGGCAACGAAGGCGGTCGGGCGGGGCGTCTGCTCCAGGAACGAGCGCGCGAAGCGGAAGCCGAGTTCGTCGGTAAAGTTGCCATGGGCGACGAGGCGCGGATCGAAGGCGATGCCGCGCGCCTGCAGCGCGTCGCGGTACCCCTTATCGCGGTGAAGCGAGAAAGTGCGGCCTTGCCGGCCGTTGATCATGGCGATGCGGCGATGGCCGAGATCGATGAGATGCGAGGTCGCGCGGCGGATCGCGCCTTCGTTGTCGATGTCGAGCCAGGCGTGCGGCACGTCGATATCGGAGCGCCCGTGCACGAGGAAGGGCATGCCGAGCTTGTGGAGGAGGGCGATGCGCTCGTCGTTCGGTTCGGGCGAGTGCACGATCACGGCGTCGACGCGGCCGCTGACGGCGAGCCGGCTATAGAGCTGGATTTCGCCCGTGGGGTTCTTGTCGTCCATTGGGCTGACGAGAATGTCGATATCCTCGGTGCCGAGCCGTTCGGCCAGGCCGCCCATGAATTCGGAAAAATGGAACTCGCCGGAGCGGCCCATGACCACGCCGATCGCGCCGGCCCGACCGGTGGCGAGCCGCACCGCATTGATGTTCGGACGATAGCCAAGGCGGGTTGCCTCTTCGGCCACGCGCTTGCGCGTCTTTTCGCTGACTTCGGGATAACCGCTCAGCGCCCGGCTGACCGTCGTCGGCGAAAGCCCCAGTTGTTGTGCGAACTCCCTCAGCTTCATTCGAAATGCGTTTCCTCAAGCCTAGCCCGGTCCCAGAAATATACAGCTTCGCTGCCCGTAACAATCGGTTTGTCGGGGACGCCAGGTTCTACAGACCGGGTATGGATTTTACCAAACCGTTTTAAATTAATACGGTTCCCCTTTGATTTTATGGGGTTCTGTGAGGGGCGGTCGATTTTTTTCTCCCATTGCTATTTGTTTGAAAAATAACGATTATTTGTAATAATCCACGCCAAATGGACTTTTCGAAGTGTGTGGATTGACAGTTTTTCCGTCTTCTGCCAACTTTTTCTTATCCAAACCGCTTTCGAATTTGCCGAGGAGCTTTCGTGCGGTGGAGGGGGAACAGGAGGAGTCGACCCAATGACAACCACGCTCAATGTGCTGAGTTTTTGTGCCGCAATCGTTGCAGCCGGGACGGCTGGCGCCGCCGAGCTTTCGCTCGCCGCCAACACGACCGGGAAGAACGTCCATTTCATTCGCGAACAGCTGGACATTTTCGAGAAGCAGACCGGGCACAAGGTGAGCCTGGTCACCATGCCGCCATCGAGCAGCGAGCAGTTCAGCCAGTACCGGCTGTGGCTTGCCGCCGGAAACAAGGATGTCGACGTCTACCAGACCGATGTCGTCTGGGCGCCGCAACTGGCCGACCAGTTCGTCGATCTGACGGAGGCGGCAAAGGACGTTGTTGGCCAGCACTTCCCGTCGATCATCGCTTCGCAGACGGTGAACGGTCGCCTCGTGGCCTTGCCGGTTTTCACCGATGCACCGGCACTGTTCTATCGCAAGGACCTGCTCGAAAAATACGGCAAGACGCCGCCGAAGACCTGGGACGAGCTGGCTGCGACCGCCAAGGAAATCCAGGAGAAGGAGCGGGCCGCCGGCCAAGCCGATCTCTGGGGCTATGTCTTCCAGGGCAATGCCTATGAGGGCCTGACCTGCAACGCACTCGAATGGGTCAAGTCGTCGGGCGGTGGCCAGATCGTCGAGCCCGACGGCACGATCTCGATCAACAACGAGAAGGCGGCCGCCGCAATCGACCGGATCAAGGGATGGGTCGGCACGATCTCGCCGCAGGGCGTGCTTGCCTATCAGGAGGAGGAATCGCGCGGGGTCTGGCAGACCGGCAATTCCGTCTTCATGCGCAACTGGCCCTATGCCTATGCGCTCGGCAATGGCGATGACAGCGCGGTGAAGGGCAAGTTTGCCGTCGCGCCGCTGCCGACGGCCACCGATGGTGACCAGCCGTCTTCGACGCTCGGCGGCTGGAACGTCGCCGTCTCCAAATATTCCGACGACCAGGAGGCGGCGATTGCGCTCGCCAAGTTCCTGTCGTCCGCCGAGGTGCAGAAGCGCCGGGCGATCGAGCTTTCGAACCTGCCGACGGTTGCCGCACTCTACGACGATGCGGAGGTCGCCAAGGCCCAGCCGTTCATGCCGGCCTGGAAGCCGATCTTCGAAAGCGCGGTGCCGCGCCCGTCGGCCGTCACCAAGGTCAAATACAACGAGGTTTCCGCCAAGTTCTGGAACGCGGTGCACAACTCGCTTTCCGGCAACGGCACGGCAGCGGAAAATCTTGAACTGCTCGAAGTCGAACTCACCGAGATGAAGGGCGACAACTGGTGATCCTCCCGGGGGCGAGGGGAGTGCTTGTCAAGCCTCCCTTCGCTCCACCGAGCCACCGCCTTTTCTCTCCGATCAACCGCTCGGCCGTGCGCCGAATGGCAAGGGTGAGTACAGACATGACCGACATTTCCGTCGCAGACCCGCCTTCCGCCCTTGGGCAGCAGGCCCGGATCCGCTCCGATCTCAACGCCGAGCGCATCCGCTCCGCCTGGATCTTTCTCGCACCGACGCTTCTGGTGCTGGCACTCGTCGCCGGCTGGCCGCTCATTCGCACAGTCTATTTCAGCTTCACCAATGCGTCGCTGACCAACCTCGAAGGCGCCGAGTTCGTCGGCTTCAAGAACTACCTTTCCTGGATCACGCTGAAGAGCGGGCGCACCGTCTATAACGGCCTGCTTGCCGATCCGGCCTGGTGGAACGCCGTCTGGAACACGCTGAAGTTCTCGGCCGTTTCCGTCACCATCGAGACGGTGCTCGGCCTGATCGTCGCGCTGGTCCTGAATGCGAATTTCCCGGGCCGCGGGCTGGTGCGCGCCGCAATCCTGATTCCCTGGGCGATCCCGACGATCGTGTCCGCCAAGATGTGGGCCTGGATGCTCAACGACCAGTTCGGCATCCTGAACGATCTTTTGCTCGGCCTCGGCCTCATCAGCCAGAAGGTCGCCTGGACCGCCAATCCGGAGACCGCGATGGTCGCCGTTTTGATCGTCGACGTCTGGAAGACGACGCCGTTCATGGCGCTCCTGATGCTGGCCGGCCTGCAGATGGTACCGTCGGATATCTATGAGGCGGCCAAGATCGATGGCGTGCATCCGCTCAAGGTCTTCTGGCGGTTGACGTTGCCCTTGATCCGGCCGGCGCTGATGGTGGCGGTGATCTTCCGCATGCTCGATGCGCTGCGCATCTTCGATCTCATCTATGTGCTGACGCCCAACAACGCGAAGACCAAGACGATGTCGGTGCTCGCGCGCGAAAACCTGTTCGACTTCGACAAGTTCGCCTATGGCGCCGCGGCCTCGACGATGCTGTTCCTGATCATCGCGGCGATCACCGTCGCCTACATGTGGTTCGGCCGCGTCAATCTCGAAGGAGAGCGCTGATGGTTGCCACCCTTGCCAAGCGCACGGCGTTCTACGCCCTCGTTGCCGCCATCATCGTCATGGCCGTCTTCCCGTTCTACTATGCGGTGCTGACGAGCTTTAAATCCGGGACGGCGCTGTTCCGGGTCGACTATTGGCCGACCGAGATCTCCTTCGACAACTACGCGGGCATCGTCACCAGCAGCGGCTTCCTGCGCAATCTCGCCAATTCGCTGCTGGTCGCAACGATCGTCGTTGCCGTGTCGTTGCTCCTGGCCGTCACCGCTGCCTATGCGTTGGCGCGAGTGCGGTTCCGCGGTCGCGGGCTCCTGCTTCTGACGATCCTGTCGGTGTCGATGTTTCCGCAGATCGCGGTGCTTGCCGGCCTCTTTGAACTCATCCGCTCGGTCGGCATCTTCAACACGCCCCTGGCGCTGATCTTTTCCTACATGATCTTCACCTTGCCGTTCACGGTCTGGGTGCTCACCACCTTCATGCGCGATCTGCCGGTGGAGATCGAGGAAGCGGCGATCGTCGATGGCGCCACACCCTGGGTGATCATCACCCGCGTGTTCATGCCGCTGATGTGGCCGGCGCTGGTGACGACGGGGCTGCTCGCCTTCATCGCCGCCTGGAACGAGTTCCTGTTCGCGCTGACCTTCACCTCATCGGACAGCCAGCGCACGGTGCCGGTCGCGATCGCGCTGCTCTCGGGAAACAGCCAGTACGAAATTCCGTGGGGCAACATCATGGCCGCATCGATCATCGTCACCGTGCCACTGGTTGTTCTCGTGCTGATCTTTCAGCGGCGGATCATCTCCGGGCTCACCGCCGGTGGCGTCAAAGGATAAGGGGAGAAAATATGGCAGAGCTTCAATTGCGCAACATCCGCAAGTCCTTCGGCGCCTTCGAGGTGATCAAGGGCGTCAGCATGGATATCCGGGCCGGCGAATTCATGGTCTTTGTCGGGCCCTCCGGCTGCGGCAAGTCCACGCTGCTGCGGCTGATCGCCGGGCTCGAAGACATCTCATCGGGCACGCTGTCCTTCGACGGCCAGGTGGTCAACCAGTTGACGCCGTCGAAGCGCGGCATCGCGATGGTGTTCCAGTCCTATGCGCTTTACCCGCATATGACGGTATTCGAGAACATGTCCTTCGGCATGCAGCTTGCCGGCAAGGACAAGGAGCAGTGCAAGAAGCGCGTCGAGGCGGCAGCCGAGATGCTGCAGCTGACGCCCTATCTGCAGCGGCTGCCGCGGCAGCTCTCCGGCGGCCAGCGCCAGCGCGTGGCGATCGGCCGGGCTATCGTGCGTGATCCCAAGGTCTTTCTCTTCGACGAGCCGCTCTCCAATCTCGATGCGGCGCTGCGCGTTGCGACCCGCATCGAGATCGCCAAGCTGCATCGCAGCATGCACAAGACGACGATGATCTATGTCACCCACGATCAGGTCGAGGCGATGACACTGGCCGATCGGATTTGCGTGCTACGGGATGGCCGGGTCGAACAGATCGGCACGCCGCTCGAACTCTATGAAAGCCCGAACTCCGTCTTCGTCGCCGGCTTTATCGGTTCGCCGAAGATGAATTTTCTGTCCGGCGCACTGGCTGCGCCCTACGATGCCCATACGATCGGCATCCGAGCGGAGCATCTGGAGATCAAGGCGAGTGGGGGTCAATGGTCGGGAACGGTGGTGCATTCCGAAATGCTGGGGTCCGACAGCTACATTTATCTCGATATCGGCGCTGGCGAACCGGTCATCGTCCGGGAAGGTGGCACCTCGCATCACCGGCCGGGTGAGACAATTCACATCGCGCCGCTCGGCGGCAACATCCACCGCTTCGATGCATCGGGGCAGGCTCTCGGCCGCGCACCCATGAAAGGGGCTGCCTGACCAGACCTCGATCAAGCTGAAGACACCCAGAGCTTCGGGGTCGCCAATTCCTGGCGGCCCCATCTATCGTAAGACGACAGGCCCGTAACGGGCGAACACGCAAGGAGAATGGCCGTGCCTATCAGAACAGTTGTTTGGGGCGAGAATATTCACGAGCAGACCAACGAAATCGTCCGCAGCATCTATCCAAACGGGATGCACAACACGATCGCGGCGGCGCTGAATACGGAAGCTGCGATCGAGGCGACGACGGCGACGCTGCAGGAGCCGGAACATGGCCTGAGCGTCGAGCGCCTTGCCAACACCGATGTGCTTCTCTGGTGGGGCCACAAGGACCACGGCGCCGTCAGCGACGAGATCGTCGAGCGCGTTGCCAAGCGCGTCTGGGAGGGCATGGGCCTGATCGTGCTGCACTCCGGCCACTTCTCCAAGATCTTCAAGCGGCTGATGGGCACGCCCTGCGCGCTGAAATGGCGCGAAGCAGGCGAGCGTGAGCGCGTCTGGGCGATCAATCCGCGTCACCCGATCGCCGAAGGCATCGAGGAGAACTTCGTGCTCGAGAACGAGGAAATGTACGGTGAGCAGTTCTCGGTGCCGGAGCCGCTCGAAACCGTCTTCATCTCGTGGTTTGCCGGCGGGGAAGTGTTCCGCTCGGGGCTGACCTGGCGCCGCGGTGCCGGCAACATCTTCTATTTCCGTCCCGGCCACGAAACCTACCCGACCTATCACGACGCCAATGTCCAGAAGGTGCTGCGCAATTCGGTGAAGTGGGCCTACAACGCCGACAACCGCTACACGGCGATCCACGACGCACCAAACGTACCGGTCGAAAAGGCGCTGGAACCGATCGTCGAGCGCGGCCCCAGGCTGCACCAGGCCGGCGAAGCAGGATACAGGTGAGCATCATGCGTCTTCTCATTGTAGGAACCGGCGGCATGGCAAACAGCCATGCCCAGGCCTTTGCCAAGATCGAAGGCGTCGAGATGGTCGGCGCTGTCGATGTCGATCCCGCCCGGGCCAAGGCTTTTGCCGACAAGCACGGCATTGCCGCGACCTTCACCTCGCTCGACGAGGCGATCGCCTGGGGCAAGTTCGATGCGGCGACGAACGTGACGCCCGACAAGGCGCATCACCCGACGACGCTGGCGCTCATTGCCGCTGGCAAGCATGTGCTGTGCGAAAAGCCGCTCGCCGAGAATTATGCCAAGGCGGCAGAGATGGCGGAAGCGGCCGAGCGTTCCGGCCTTGTGACCATGGTCAACCTCACCTACCGCAACGTCGCGCCGCTGCAGAAGGCACGCGCAATGGTGCTTGCCGGCGAGGTCGGCAAGCTGCGCCACCTCGAAGCGTCCTATCTGCAGAGCTGGCTCGTTTCCAAGGCCTGGGGCGACTGGGCGACGGAATCGCAATGGCTGTGGCGGCTCTCGACGAAGCACGGCTCGAACGGCGTGCTCGGCGATGTCGGCATCCACATTCTCGACTTTGCCGGCTATGGCGCGGGCACGGACGCCGCCCGGGTCTTCGCGCGGCTGAAGACCTTCGACAAGGCGCCTGATAACCGCATCGGCGAGTATGATCTCGACGCCAATGACAGCTTCGTCATGACGGCCGAGTTCGGCAACGGCGCCATGGGCGTCGTCCATGCCAGCCGCTGGGCGACCGGGCATCTGAACGAACTCCGGCTGAGGCTACACGGCGACAAGGGTGCCCTCGAAGTGGTGCACACGCCCGATGGATCGACGCTGCGTGCCTGCCTCGGGGCGGACGTCGAAACCGCGACCTGGCGCGATGTCGATGCGGGCACCGTCGCGACGAACTACGAGCGCTTCGTGGCCGCCGTCCGTAAGGGCAAGACGGAGGAGCCCGGGTTCCGCCATGCGGCGAACCTGCAGAAAGTGCTCGACCTCGCGACGGTGACGGAAGCCGAGCGGCGCGAGCTGCCCGTCTAACGAGAGTGACGGTCGGGGGTGTTGCTTTTCGCGGCTCCCCCGCTTTCCGGCGGTGTCCAAGGGGTCACTGCCGAGCCGACGGTGTTTTCCATCGATTGGCCGAGACGCCGCAGCTGCCCGTCGTAGTTCCTGCGGGTGTTGGGATCGAAGATCATGATCGGCGTCGAAACCGCCAGGCTCGCGGCATTGCCGACCGTCTGCGTGGCGCCGAGCGTGACGGCGCCGATGCGTTCGCCGAGACCGACATCGGAATCGGTCACGGTCTGGCCGGCGATCAGCCGGTTGCCAAGCAGGCGCACGACTTCGGGGCTTTCGGCGAACTTCCCGTGGTTGAGCTTGTCGCCGCCCTTCAGCGCTGTCAGATCGATGACGCTGATGCCGGCCTGTTCCAGTTGCGTGCGATAGGGCTCGGCGGTCGGGTCAATCTGGCCGAGGCGGTCGACATTGCCGGAGATACGCCTCGACAAGGTCAGCGCCCGGTCGTCGCGCGATACGAACAGCGTGAACTTCGGGCGCTTCGTACCCATGGCGCGGATCTGCTGGCCGAAGACGTCGACGTCGAGGTCGGGCGACGCGAGGATGACGTCGGTGATCTTGGGCGCGATGCGTCCGTCGCGGATCGCCATCTGGCGCAGTGCCTCGACCGTCACCCACGACCCCATGGAATGGGCCATGACGGTGATTTCGCCGACAGCAGGATTGCTTGAGGCACGCCGCAGCAGTTCCTCCAGCGCGTCGCGCGAATAGTTGGTGCTTTCCTTGTCGTAATTGTAGTCGAATATGCTGGCGCGCGAGGGCCAGGTGAAGATGACGGGCGCGACATCGGTGCCGCTGTCGTGCACGATCTGGGCAAAACGATAAACGGCGTCTTCGTAGCGGTTGTTGAAGCCGTGAACGAAGATCAGTACGCGCCGGGTTTTCGGCAGATGACCTTTCACCCAGTTCTGCACGTCGTTGCCCTGATTGAGCGGCGTGACGCTGACGGTGGAGAAATCCCGCTCCGGATTGGCGGGAAGCTTCGTCGGCCATTGCACCTGGCCGACCTTGCGGTTCTTTTCCGGCGGAATGGAGACGGCAATTTCCGTCAGCGAAAGCTCGGCTGAGCGTTCGCCGCTAAAAAGCACGCCCGGCTCGGTGGAGGGGGCACGGGTGGTTGCGACCAGCAGATCGACCTTGGAGGCGCCACCCGTCGTGCCCGAAGGGACGAGCACGCCCACGGGGCGTCCGGCGCAGGCCGCAAGGGTGGCCACCAGGAGAAGCGTCGCAGCGATGCGGCCCCAGGGCCTCTCCGAGCCCGCAAGAGAAAACGAACGCACCACCAACCTCCCTGTGCCGCATCATGCAGCATGTCGGCCCGATCCGTGGGCCCAAGCCATTCTCCTTGCATGAGAAACGCTGTGTTTTCATCCCTTGGCTGGGGTTCGAAGCCCTGCGGCACCGTGTTTGCCAGCGGCTATGCGGCAATCATGCAACATTTCGCTACAGGCAGGCCTGGGTAAAACCCCCTGATATTCATTGAAAAGGCTTTGGGCTTTCACTAGCATCGCTTCGACTTTCCCCTGGACGCGACCCGAACGGCCCGTCCGATCTCCCTGAAATGATAAGGAAATTCAGGAATGCAGGCGGTTTTCGATGGCCATAACGACGTGCTTCTGCGTCTGTGGCAGAACGCCCGGAAGGGCCAGGACCCGGTACGCGAATTCGTCGACGGCATCGACCAGGGCCATATTGATGCGCCGCGCGCCAAGGCGGGCGGTCTCGTTGGTGGCCTCTCGGCAATCTACGTGCCCTCGGGAGATCTCGTCCTGCAGCCGCCGAACGAGAACGGTCACTACGAAACACCGCTTTCGGCACCGCTCGAGCACCTGCCGTCGCTGGCGATCGCCATGGAGCTCGCCGATATCGCCGTCCGCCTCGACCGGGCAGGGGCGTGGAAGCTCTGCCGGTCGACCGCCGAAATCCGTAGAGCGGTCGAGGCCGGCGTCTTCGCCTCGGTCCTCCACATGGAAGGCTGCGAAGCGATCGGCGCCGATCTTTCCGCGCTCGAAACGTTCTATGCCGCTGGCCTGCGTTCGCTCGGGCCGGTCTGGAGCCGCCACAACGTCTTCGGTCATGGCGTACCGTTCTCCTATCCGATGTCTCCGGACACCGCACCCGGACTGACGGACGCCGGCTTCGAGCTCGTGCGGACCTGCAACCGTCTGGGCATTCTGATCGATCTTGCACACATCACCGAGAAGGGCTTCTGGGACGTGGCGAAGACCACCGACCAGCCGCTGGTCGCCAGCCATTCGAATGCGCATGCGCTGACCCCGGTCGCGCGCAACCTGACCGACAAGCAGCTCGACGCCGTCCGCGAAAGCAAGGGCCTCGTGGGGCTCAATTATGCGACGACGATGCTGCGCGCCGACGGCCAGGAAAATGCCGCAACGCCGCTTTCCGACATGGTGCGCCATGTCGACTATCTCATCGAGCGCATGGGCATCGACTGCGTCGCACTCGGGTCGGATTTCGACGGGGCAACGATCCCCGAGGAGATTGCTGATGCGGCCGGTAGTCAGGCGCTCGTTGCGGCGCTCAGAAGCGCCGGATATGGTGATGCCGAACTGGCAAAGATATGCCGGGAGAACTGGTGGAGAGTTCTGGGACAGGCTTGGCACGAGGCCGCCTGAACCCATGAAGAAGGGGCCCAAAAGGGCGCAAACGAGGGAACTGCAAACATGATGCACAAGCTCAATGGACGTCTTCGTCTTCTGACGGCTTCTGCGGCGCTGGCCATGGTGATGGCTGCAACCGCACCGGCCTTTGCGGAAACGCCGAAGGACACGCTGGTCGAAGCCTTTGCGATCGACGACGTGATTACCATGGATCCGGGCGAAGCCTTCGAGCTGACCGCGGCCGAAATCACCGGCAACACCTACAGCATGCTGGTGCGCCTCGACATCAACGACACGACCAAGGTCGTCGGCGACCTCGCCGACAGCTGGACCGTGTCCGACGACGGCCTGACCTATACGTTCAAGCTGAAGCCCGGCCTGAAGTTCGCTTCCGGCAATCCGGTGACCGCTGAAGACGTCGCTTGGTCCTTCGAGCGTGCCGTGAAGCTCGACAAGAGCCCGGCCTTCATCCTCACCCAGTTCGGCCTTACGGGCGACAACGTGACGGAAAAGGCCAAGGCAACGGACGCGCAGACCTTTGTCTTCACCGTCGATCAGGCCTATGCGCCGAGCTTCGTCTTGAACTGCCTGACGGCAACCGTGGGCGCCGTGCTCGACAAGAAGCTCGTGCTCGAAAACGTCAAGCCGGTCACGCCGACGGACGAGTACAAGTATGACAACGACTTCGGCAATGAATGGCTGAAGACCGGCTATGCCGGCTCGGGCCCATTCAAGCTGCGCGAATGGCGCGCCAACGAAGTCATCGTTCTCGAGCGCAACGAGAACTACTATGGCGAACAGGCAAAGCTTGCTCGCGTCATCTATCGCCACATGAAGGAAAGCTCGGGCCAGCGCCTGGCGCTGGAAGCGGGCGATATCGACGTGGCACGCAACCTCGAGCCGGGCGATTTCGACGCCGTTTCGAAGAATGCCGAACTCGCCACCACGAACGCGCCGAAGGGCACGGTCTACTACATCAGCCTCAACCAGAAGAATGCGAACCTCGCAAAGCCCGAAGTGCGCGAAGCGTTCAAGTATCTGGTCGACTACGATGCCATCGGCTCGACCCTCATCAAGGGCATCGGCGAGATCCACCAGAGCTTCCTGCCGAAGGGCGTTCTGGGTGCACTCGACGAGAACCCCTACAAGCTCGACGTTGCCAAGGCGAAGGAACTGCTGACCAAGGCCGGCCTTGCCGACGGCTTCACCGTCACCATGGACGTTCGCAACGGCCAGCCGGTCACCGGCATTGCCGAGTCCTTCCAGCAGACGCTGGGCCAGGCCGGCGTGAAGCTCGAAATCATCCCCGGCGACGGCAAGCAGACGCTGACGAAGTATCGTGCCCGTAACCACGACATGTATATCGGTCAGTGGGGCATGGACTATTTCGACCCGAACTCGAACGCCGAAACCTTCACCAGCAACCCTGATAACTCCGACGAAGGCAAGAACAAGACCCTAGCCTGGCGCAATGCCTGGGACGTTCCGGAGCTGACGAAGAAGACCAAGGACGCTCTGCTCGAGCGCGATAGCGCCAAGCGTGCGGAGACCTACAAGGAACTGCAGAAGACGGTGCTGGGCGAAAGCCCGTTCGTCATCATCTTCCAGCAGACCGAAGTCGCCGGCTACCGCGGCAACGTCAAGGGCCTGAAGCTCGGTCCGAGCTTCGACACCAACTTCGTCGCCGGCATCACCAAAGAATAAGCCGTCTCGAAGGAATAAACCGAAAGGATCGTTCCCTTGAGCATGAGCGCAACAGGGACAGTGGGCGGGCGCAAACGCGCCCGTCCCGGTAAGATCGTGGCAGCGGTGCTGCGCTTTCTTGTCGTTGTCGTCACCACCTATCTCGGCCTTCTGGCCGTCACCTTTTTCATCGGCCGGGTAATCCCGATCGACCCGGTTCTGGCCGTTCTCGGCGACCGGGCGCCGACGCATGTCGTCGAAAGGACGCGCGAGGCGATGGGGCTCAATCTGCCCCTCTACCAACAATTCTTCATCTATGTCCGCCAGGCGCTGACCGGTGACTTCGGCGTTTCGGTGCTGACGACCAATCCGGTCATGACCGACATCCGCCGCGTCTTCCCGGCGACCATGGAGCTCGCGACGCTCGGCACGCTCATCGGCGCCCTGTTCGGCGTTCCGCTCGGCGTACTTGCGGCCGTCAAGCGCGGCAGCATTGCCGACCAGATCGTGCGCGTCATCGGCCTTGTCGGCTATTCCGTGCCGATCTTCTGGCTGGCGCTCCTGTCGCTGCTGGTGTTCTACGCGCGGCTGAAGTGGGTCGCCTATCCCGGCCGTATCGATATCGTGTTCGAGTACACGTTCACGCCGATCACAGGCTTCTACCTGTTCGACGCGCTCTGGCAGCGGCAGTGGGACGTGCTCTGGGATGTGTTCCGCCACATCATTCTGCCGGCCTCGCTGCTCGGCTACTTCTCGCTCGCCTATATCAGCCGCATGACGCGCAGCTTCATGCTCAACGAGCTGCAGCAGGAATACATCGTCGCGGCGCGCGCCAAGGGCCTGTCCGAGACCCGGATCATCTGGGGCCACGCGCTCCGGAACGCGGCCGTGCCGCTCGTGACGGTGATTGCGCTCTCCTATGCCGGCCTGCTCGAGGGCTCGGTCTTGACGGAAACCGTCTTCGCCTGGCCAGGTCTCGGTCTCTACATCACCAACTCGCTGCAGAATGCCGACATGAACGCCGTGCTTGGTGGCACCATCATCATCGGTTCGGTCTTCATCGGCATCAATCTCCTGTCCGATCTTCTCTACCGGACGCTCGACCCGAGGACGCGCCAGCGATGAGTACCGTTACCGAAACCCGTGCGATGACGCGTCGCGAATGGCTGCTGTCCGATCGCCCGCAGTCGCGCACCCAGGCCCGGCTTGGCCGTGCCTATATGACGTGGCAGCGTTTTGCCGCCAACAAGCTCGCCGTTCTCGGCCTGCTCATCCTGCTGGCGTTGGTCTTCGTTGCCGCCTTCGCCGATTTCCTGGCGCCGCATTCGCCCTATATCGGGGATCTTGCCAACGCCCGTCTGCTGCCGCCGAGAACCCCCGGCTACCTGCTCGGCACCGACGATCTCGGCCGCGATATTCTCTCGCGGCTGATCCATGGTTCGCGGCTGACGCTTGCCGTCGTGCTTCTCGTTGCGATCATTGCAGCACCTGTCGGGCTCATCGTCGGCGCTGTCGCCGGCTATGCTGGCGGCTGGGTCGACGCAGTGCTGATGCGTATCACCGATATCTTCCTCGCCTTCCCGAAACTGGTTCTGGCGCTCGCCTTCGTGGCAGCGCTCGGACCGGGTATCGAGAACGCCGTCATCGCGATCGCCATCACCTCCTGGCCGCCCTATGCGCGTATCGCCCGCGCCGAGACGCTGACGGTGCGCAACTCCGACTACATCGCCGCCGTGCAGCTCATGGGCGCATCGCCGATCCGTATCGTCTTCCGCCATGTGATGCCGATGTGCATGTCGTCGTTGATCGTGCGTGTCACGCTCGACATGGCCGGCATCATTCTGACGGCCGCGGGCCTCGGCTTCCTCGGCCTCGGCGCGCAGCCGCCGCTGCCGGAATGGGGCGCCATGATCGCTTCCGGTCGCCGTTTCATCCTCGACCAGTGGTGGGTGGCAACGATGCCCGGCATCGCGATCCTGATCGTCAGCCTCGGTTTCAACCTGCTCGGCGACGGTCTGCGCGACGCGCTCGATCCGCGGGAGAGCGGCCAATGAGTGCGCTTCTGACCGTTGAAGACCTCAAGGTCTCGTTCCCGACCCGCACCGGCCTCGTCGAGGCCGTGCGCGGCGTCTCCTTCACGCTCGGCCGCGAGCGCCTCGGCATCGTCGGCGAAAGCGGCTCCGGCAAGTCGCAGACCGGCCGGGCGATCATGGGGCTGACGCCTGGTCATGCGCAGGTGACGGCAAAGCAGTTGAACTTTGACGGCATCGACCTGCTCTCCGCATCGCCGAAGGTCCGCCGGGATCTCAGGGGCAAGCGGATCGCGATGATCCTGCAGGACCCCAAGTACTCGTTGAACCCGGTGATGAGCATCGGCCGGCAGATCGTCGAGACGCTACGGCAGCACGAAAATGTCAGCCGCGGCGAGGCCCGGGAGAGGGCACTCGACATGCTGGCCGCGGTGCAGATCCGTGATCCGAAGCGCGTTTACGATCTCTACCCGCACGAGGTTTCGGGCGGCATGGGCCAGCGCGCGATGATCGCGATGATGCTGGTTGCCGGGCCGGAACTCTTGATCGCCGACGAGCCGACCTCGGCGCTCGACGTGACGGTACAGCTCGAAGTGCTTGGCATCCTCGACAAGCTCGTCGCCGATCGAGGCATGGGTCTGGTCTTCGTGTCGCACGATCTGCGGCTCGTGTCGTCCTTCTGTGACCGCGTGATCGTCATGTATGCCGGCCGGATCGTCGAGGAACTGGCGGCGTCCGAGCTTGCCAATGCCAAGCATCCCTATACCCAAGGTTTGCTGAACTGCATGCCGGCGATCGGATCCGATCGTCATCCTCTGCCGGTTCTCGACCGCAAGCCGGAGTGGGCCCAATGACCTCAGCCGTTTCCGTTTCGAACCTTTCCGTCACCTATGACGAGTTCAAGGCGCTGAACGACGTCAGCGTCGAGATTGCGCCGGGCGAATCCTTCGGGCTCGTCGGCGAGTCCGGATCGGGCAAGTCGACCTTGCTTCGGGCGATCGCCGGTCTCGCGCCCGTCACGGGCGGCACCATTCGCGTGCACGATCGTGTTCTGCAGGGGGCAAAGCGCGACAAGGCCTTCTACCGCGCCGTGCAGATGGTGTTTCAAGATCCCTATGGCTCGCTGCACCCGCGCCAGACGATCGACCGGCAATTGCTGGAGCCGCTGGCGATCCACGGCGTGGCCGACGGCGAGCGGCGCATCCTGAAGGCGCTTGACGAGGTCGGTCTCGGGTCGGGTTTCCGCTTCCGTTATCCGCACCAGCTGTCGGGCGGTCAGCGCCAGCGCGTTGCGATCGCCCGGGCGCTGATCCTCGAACCATCGATCCTGCTGCTCGACGAGCCGACTTCGGCGCTCGACGCCTCGGTCCAGGCGGAAGTCTTGAATCTCCTGGAACAGGTCCGGCGCGACCATAAGCTGACCTTCATCATGGTCAGCCACGATCTCGGTGTCGTCACCCATATGTGCGATCGGTTGGCGGTGATGCAGGGTGGACGTGTCGTCGAACGCCTGTCCTCGGCGGACCTCGTCGCCGGGCGTATCGGTGAAGATTACACGCGCAGCCTTATGGTCGCGAGCAAGGGCTTTCAGCGCAAGGACGCTGCCGTGACTGCGTGACGGTACCGATACAAGCGGGGCCATCGTCCCGCTTGTATCGCTTCGTTTCGAGCCATCCGGTCCGGCCGCTTAGGCGCTTTGCCGCCAGACCGAGGTCGAGTCGGTGATCACCTTCTGGATGCGGCGTTGCTCGCGCCATTCCCGGCCCATATCCTTGATGACCGGCTGCGCCTCGGGCGAGAAGATATAGTTGCGGCGACTGGCGACATAGGCCTCCATCGCCGGGTTGACGCCCGAATAGAACTGCTTTTCCGGATCACGCGAGAGGTCCATCAGGCCGGCGCATTGCCGCGCGAAGTCGCCGCGAAGGATCGACGGCGACGTCGTGAATTTCGGGAAAGTGCGAAACAACGGGATCTTGATCCCGAACAGATACGCGTATTCGTTGCGCCGATGGAAATGGCCCTTGCGGCGGATATTCCAGTTCTGGTCCGCCGTGTGGAACGAGACCTGGCTGATCGCCGGGTCCGCGAAGGGCGCCAGCAGTTCTTCGCCCATGTCCCTCAGCGAGATCCAGTCGTCCTCCAGGTGGAAGACGTAGTCGGCGCTGGTGGCCGACCAGAGTTTCGCGACGGCCGCACAAAAGCCCGGGCTCTCGGGCTGGAACACGGTTCCGTCGGGGAAATGGTTGCGGAATATCTCGACACAGGCGCGATGATCCTCCTCCGATCCGAAAACCGGATCGAGATTGAGATAGGCGCCGCGCAGGTCGAGCCTGGAAAAGATTTTGTCCCGGAAGCTCGCCAGCGTCTGGGCAAGCAGGTCCGGGCGCCGGGTGGCGACAAGGCATAGGTCAATCGTGGACATAGCACCTCCTTGGGTGCATTTTTTTCAACCGTCAATACCCACGCCAACCCTGACGTTCACTTAGATCGTGCCGAATTTACGGCAAAGTCACCGAATTTACGGCAAAGCGACCTAAGGCGATCAATAAAGTCGATTTTGGGCGGCTCAACGCGATCTGGTTGAGGACTGTCCACACTTCCTGGCGTCTAGGATTAGAAGACGCTCAGCTTCGGAATGGCGACGACGAAGCGGCCGCCCCAGTCACGGATCGCCTCGTTGTCGGCGACGATTTCCGTCTTCAGGTTCCAGGGCAGGATGACGAGATAATCGGGCTTTGCATCCTCGATGACCGTCGGCGCGTGCACCGGAATATGGGTACCGGGCAGAAGCTTGCCCTGCTTCAGGTCATTGCGGTCCACGGCAAAGGCGATTTCGCTGGGCGACAGTCCGCAGACATTGAGGAACGTGTTGCCTTTCGCAGCGGCGCCATAGGCGGCTACGATTTTTCCCTCCGCCTTGGCGTTCGCCAGGAAATTCTGAAAATCCTTGCAGACGGCGGCGATGCGGTCGTCGAATGCCGTGTAGGTCTCCATCCGCATCAGCCCGGCAAGCGCCTCAGTCGCTCGCAACCGCTCGAGTTCCAGCGTGGTCTCGCGCACGCCGGACCTCAGCTGCGCATAGACGCGCAGCGAACCGCCATGGGTCGGCAGTTCCTCGACGTCGAAGACCTTGAGGCCTGAGCTTTCGAAGATGCGTTCGACGGCCGCCAGCGACAGATAGGAATAGTGCTCGTGGTAGATCGTGTCGAATTGCACGCCTTCCATCAGACGCAGCAGATGGGGGAACTCGAACGTCGCAACGCCATCGGGCTTCAGCAGGATGGCGAAGCCGCCGACGAAGTCGGCGATATCGGGCACATGGGCGAGCACGTTGTTGGCCGCCGTGAGGTCGGCGCGAATGCCACGCTTGACGAGTTCGGTTGCCGTCTCCCGTCCGAAGAAGGCGACCTCGGTCGGGACCTGCCGCTCCTCGGCCAGTCGCGCGGCATTGGCGGCCGGTTCGATGCCGAGCGCCGGGATGCCCTTGGCGACGAAATACTGCAGCAGATAGCCGTCGTTCGAGGCGATCTCGACGACCTGTGAATTGTCATCGAGCGCGAAGCGTTCGGTCATGCTCTCGGCGTAGCGGCGTGCGTGTTCGAGCCAGCTTGTGGAGAAGGAAGAGAGGTAGGCGTAGCCGTCGGTGAAGATTTCATCGGCCGGCACGTTTTCCGTCGTCTGCACCAGCAGGCACTCGGAGCAGACCATCGCCTTCAGCGGAAACGATCGCTCGCGGGCGATGGCTTCCTTCGTCGGTTCGAGAAAGGAATTGGACCAGGGCGTGGAGCCCAGGTCGGCAACGACGGTCTTGAGCGGTGTCGAGCAGAAACGGCAGTTGTGGGACATCGAAGTCGTTAGCCTCTCATGAATGCGTCGATTTGGCCGAGTGTCAGATCACGGGCGTCAGCGCCGCGGCGCCAGCCGTCATACCAGTGGGCGGTCCAGGCGATCGCCTCGTCCTGCGATAGACGGGTTGCCCATGACAACGTCCGTCCGGCAAGTGCCGGATCGAGGCCGAGCGTCTTCATTTCGTGCGGCTGGTCCTCGGATGACGCGTCACGCCATCGCGTGGGCAAGCCCATTGCGGTCTGGATGGCGGCGGCAACGTCCCGAACCGGGATCTGTCGCTCGTCCGGAGCCGGGCCGAAATTCAGCGCCGCCACATCGGTCTGGCCGCCATGAAGCGCCTCGGCATAGACGAAGTATCCGTTGAGGCAGTCGAGCACGTGCTGCCAGGGACGTGTCGCCATCGGGCTGCGGATGTCCAGCGTCTCGCCCGTAAGGGCAGCGCGAACGATATCCGGAACCAGCCGGTCCGCGGAAAAATCGCCGCCGCCGAGCACGTTGCCGCCACGGGCGGTTGCCACCCTTATGCCGCGCTCACGCAGATAGGAATCCCGCCAGGTCGAAACGACCAGCTCGCAGGCGGCCTTCGAACCGGAATAAGGATCATGGCCGCCAAGCACGGCGTCTTCCGGAAAATGCCGGCCGCTTTCGTCGTTGCGGTAGACCTTGTCGGTGGTGACGACAAGGACGGTCTTGAGGGCAGGGGCTGCGCGTGTTGCCTCCAGCAGGCGCGCCGTGCCCATGACGTTGACGTCGAAGGTTTCGACCGGCGTCCGGTAGCTTTCGCGAACCAGAGGCTGGGCCGCCATGTGAAGGACGATCTGCGGGTCGCAAGTGCGGACGGCGGATGCGAGCGTGTCGCCGTCGCGGATGTCGGCGAAATGTTCGTTGGTGGCCGATTCCGATCCGAGCAGTGCGTGCAGCGAGGGGGTGGCCGCCGGTGACAGGCCGTATCCGGTCACCTCAGCGCCCATTTGTGTCAGCCACAGGCGGGCCCAGCTTCCCTTGAAGCCGGAGTGACCAGTCAGCATCACCCGTTTTCCGGCCCAGAAGAACGGGTTCGCAAGCCTGCTCATGCCCAGACTTTCCAGGGGGCCGCTCCGCTCTGCCAGAGGTCTTCGAGCTGGTTCTTGTCGCGCAACGTATCCATCGGGCGCCAGAAACCGGCGTGTTCGAAGGCCATCAACTGGCCGTCTGCGGCGAGACCTTCCAGAGGCTCCGCTTCGAACGGCGTCTGATCGCCCTCAATGCGATCGAGCACCGAACGGTTGAGGACGAAAAAGCCGCCATTGATGTGACCGTTGTCGCCTGCCGGCTTTTCGATGAAGCTTCTGACCCGCCCGTCGCTGACAGCAAGCGCGCCATAGCGGCCGGGCGGGACCACACTGGTGACCGTCGCCTGGCGGCCGTGATGGCGGTGGAAGTCGGTCAGCGCCTTGATATCGATGTCGGCGACGCCGTCGCCATAGGTGAGGCAGAACGTATCGCCGAGATGGTCGGCCACGCGTTTCAGGCGCCCGCCGGTCATGGAGTCCGTTCCGGTATCGACGAGCGTCACTCGCCAGGGCTCGGCCTTGTTCGAATGGAACAGGGTTTCACCCGTCGCCATGCAATAGGTGACGTCGGAGGAATGCAGCACGTAGTTGGCGAAGTATTCCTTGATCATGTAGCCGCGATAGCCGAGGCAGATCACGAAATCCGAGAAGCCGTAGTGGCTGTAGATCTTCATGATGTGCCAGAGAATCGGCCGCCCGCCGATTTCGATCATCGGTTTTGGCCGGAGATGGCTCTCCTCCGAGATCCGCGTGCCGTAGCCACCGGCGAGAATGACGATTTTCATGCGACCGCCCCGTATTTGCGCCGGCCACTCGGCATGGCGCATTGCAAAGTCCTAATATCCTGGCGACCTTGCGCGGAGGTGGTCTGCGCGCGCCTGCTCTCAGGCGGCGAGGCAGCCCCGCAGGACCTCGACCACGCGGCCGATCTCGTCGCATGTCATGTCGTGATAGCTCGGCAGGTTGATCGCGCGGCCGGGCAGGTCATAGGCCACGGTGTTCGCTGGCACCTCGTCAAAGGGCGGCAACGAACTCAGCGGCCAGAAAAAGACACGGGCGTCGATGTTCTCGGCCGCAAAGGCGTTCTGCAAAGCCTCCCGGGTGACGCCGGTTTCCGGCGCAAAGACGACGGTCGGCATCCAGAAGCCGTTCTTCGTTCCCTCCGGCTCTGGGTTCATGGCAATGGCGTTCACGCCTGCAAGCTGCTCGCGATAGGCGTAGAAGATTTCTCGCTTGCGATCGACCAGCTCGCCGACGCGCTCGATCTGCGCGAGGCCGACGGCGGCCTGCAGGTTCGACATCTTGTATTTGAAGCCGATCTCGTCCGGCCAGAACTGCTTTTTTTGCCCGCGGGCGCGGCCGTGATTGGAGAGCGTCAGCACCTTTTCGTAGAGCGTCTCGTCGCTGGTGACGAACATGCCGCCTTCGCCCGTCGTCACAGTCTTGGTGCCGTGGAAGGAGAAGGCGCCGAAGGCACCAAGCGATCCGGCCTTGCGGCCGCGCCACTCGGATCCGAGCGCTTCGGCCGCATCCTCGACAACAGGAATGCCGTGCCGGGCGCCGATCTCAAGCAACCGGTCCATGTCGCAGAGATTGCCGTAGATGTGAACCGCAAGGATCGCCCTGGTTCTTGGCGTGATCGCTGCCTCCGCCTTTTCCGGGTCGATGCACCAGCTGTCGGCAAGCACGTCGACGAAGACCGGTTTTGCGCCGAGGTGAACGATCGGCGCGGCAGACGCCGTCCAGTTGGTGTCCGCAAGGATCACTTCGTCGCCGGCTCCGACGCCGAGTGCCGCAAGCCCCATGTGCAGCGCGCCGGTGCAGCTCGATGTCGAGATCGCGTGCGTCGTGCCGAGATGCGCGGCGAAGGCCGCCTCGAAGCGGTTGATGTAGTCGTAGCAGCGCTCGCCCCAGCCATTGGCCGCCGCATCGGTCGCATAGGTCACTTCACGGTCGGTGATCGAAGGTTTGGTGTAGAGGATGCGGGGTTTCATGGGGAGCGCTTGGTGAGAACCGGGAGTTCGAAAGGGGCGTGGATGCCGGGCGGGATTTTGTCGAGATTTCGTCCCGCTCCGGCTTCTTGCTGTGTGCTCTTGTCAGAGCCAGACGTGGTCGAGCCCAGGCCGCTGCAGCCAGGGTTGCGCGGCAATCGCAGCGCGGGCCTTCAGCGGGTTGAGACCGATGAACAGTGCTTCGGCTTCCGCTGGCAGGTCCTCAGGCGAAAGCACCGGGATGCCGAAATGGGTGGCGCCCTTCATGTTCTCGTTGCGGTCGAGGAATGCCACGACATCGACGGCCTGGCCGATCCGGCAGTAGATCCAGCTTCCGTAGAAACCGGCGCCGTAGATCGCGACCTTGCGCTTGGCGTAGCGATCTGCCCCGCTCGCGAGCGTTTCCGACGCCCGATCCCAGAAGGCGCAGATGTCGCGGGCTTCCTTGGCCGCATCGGCGGCGGATTTCGACGTGTGGGCGGCCTCGACGGTCGCTTCCGCGCGCTTTGCAACGACGAAGAAGGCGCCAGGGAACGAGGTCGAGTCGATCACCTGCAGTTCGAACCCGACGCTTGCCAGGGCATGGGCAAGCGAGGCTTCGCTGAAATGGTTGACGTGATCGGCGACGGCCATGTCGCCCGGGTTGCCGGCGACATCGGGCATGGAAAACAGGAAGCTGCCGCCCGGCCGCAGGAGGTTGCGCACGTCGCGCATGAAGCCGACGGGATCGGCCACGTGCTCGATGACGAAGTGGCTCATGACGGCGTCGAACTTGTTCTGCCAGCCTTCGGGCGCGGCGTAGGTGGCCTGGGCCGCTTCCGGCACCCAGCCCTGCCAGGCGGCCGCATAATCGGCACTGACGTCGAAGACGTGCGGACGCAAGTCGCTGCGGTTCGCAACCATCTTGCGCAGTGTCACTGCCTTTGCTGCACCATAGTCGAGGATTGAGGCGCCCTCGGGCAGATCGAGCAACCGCAGCGCCAGTGCGGCCTGGTGATCGGTGCGATAGGTGATCGTGCCATCGGTTGCGACCGCGAAGATCTGATCATGATTTTCGCTGGTCAGCGAGATCCGGTAGCCGGTGTCGTAGAAGGCTTGGATATCGGGAATATCGTCGCTTTGGGCATGTCCACAAGCGCCGCAGACGAAGACGCGTGTCGGTACGTCGAGCAGCGTCATGATCGAGGTCAGCGCCGGCGCGGGCACGTCGTAGGTCGGTGCGCCAATGTGGCCGCCGCACACACGGCAGTTCGTCATGCCAATTCTCCCTGCGGTGCAACCAGCTCCGGCAGAACCTCGGCGAACTTTACGCCTGCGGCGAACGAGCCCTTCCAGCCGATGCGGATGCCGAGCGGCTCGGCGTAGTTGAAATAGCGGAACTGGATGCTCCACCGCGGCGTCTGCGAAACGTTGTGACCCGACTGATGCAAGGTCAGGAAGTCCATCAGGATCAGATCGCCGGGCCTGCTCAAGGGAGCAACGTGTTTGTAGCGGGCAAGTCGCTCTTCACCCTTGTGAAGATGCAACGCATAGGCGCCGGTCTTGCCAGCGCCGGCGTCGTCTTCATAGACCGGAACGAGACCTTCGGCCTGCGACCCCTCGGCAATCTGGACCGGACCCATGTCTTCGGTGACCGGCAAAAGCGGCGTCCAGAAAACGATGCCGTCGACACTGCGCAGTTGCGAGGGGAATTCTTGATGCCATTGCGCGCGGAACTTTTCTTCGCCGGGATTGTCGATGCGCATGCCGTAGCCGCCAGCTGCGATGCCCGGGATGCTGCCGGGCCGAAGTGCCTTAAAGACCTCGTCGTTGGCAGCCGAGCTGACGAGCCGCATGAAGGCAGGAATCTGCTTTATCGCATCATAGACTTCACCGCCCCAGGAGCGATTGACCGCAATCAGCTTGCGATAGGCGATCGTCATCGCCTCGTGCGCCGTGTCGGTCGGGGCGTCGACGCCGTACTTGTTGCAGATCAGTTCGAGGGTCTGGCGGATGCCTTCGTGGATCGGGGCAATCTCTGACTGAATGTCGTAGAAGCCGGGTACGACGTGATAACCCTTGGTCTCGAATTCCTGGCGCGCGCTTTCGGAAATGATGGTGCCGTTCTTCATGATACGCTTGCTTCCTCCTTCAGGAATTCCCGCCACGAAATGGTTTTTGGTAACAAATGCTTGCGCGCATCGGGCCCAGTGCGCGCAATGAGGTCCAGGACGGAAACATAAGGCGTGAAGGTTTCGCGGGGCTGGGGCCACGGCGTGCAGCTGTAATTCATGTATTCGACGTAAACACCGGCAGCCTCGAAGGCCTGATGATCGAGATAGTTGGCAGCGCCGTGTCCGGTCAGATAGCGCGTTCCGTTCGCCTCAAGCACCAGGTCGAGCACGCGCTGCCAGGACGTTCCATTCGAAGCCATGTCGCAGGAGCGCCGGATGATGCGTTCGAAGCCGATGCCGAGATAGCGGGCCGGGACCTCGGTGCTCGCAATCAGAAGATCACATAGGCCGTCGTTGGCGTAGACCTCGTCTAAGATTGCCAGCGCGTCATCGATGTAGGGCGCGCCATCAAGCGACTGGCGCAGCAACGAGCGATGGCTGGCGCGCCAGTTGTCGGCGGTCGCCGAAAGATCCTGGATCTTCTGGAAGCTTCCTTTTCCCGCAAGCGGTATCGTCATCCAGCAACGATCGTTGCCTTTCAGGAGTTGGATGCGATTGGTGAAGCTGCCTTTCGAGAATTGGGCATCGTCGAGGTAGATGTAGCCGTCGGCAAGCGCCAGTTGTTCGAAAAAGCCCGGCCAGGGAAAAAGCATCGGCTGGGAGATGACGACGGCGGTCATACGTGGGGCTCGTCCGGCGCGAAGATGGTGTCGAGGTCTCCATCCGTGTCGTGGCAAGGACCCTCGAACAGCGCGCTTGGGATATCTCCGGTTCCTAGTTGCGCACGCACTTCAGATAGCCTCCGGGGGAGCTCGAAAGCACAAGCTTGCCGTTGAGAACCGGGTCCGTTTCGAAGCGATCCGTTTCCTTGAGGTAGGCGTTGAGCGCGGCGTAGGGCTCATCGCCCGGATGCCAGATTTTCGAGCGCTTCGTAGGTGTCTGAGACGCGTCGCCATAGCCAAGCAGCGTGTCGGCGACCACGAGATATTGCCCTTCGGTCACCAGAGGTCCGTAGTTCCGCAATTCGTCCAGCACGTGATCACGGCTGTGGTCGCTGTCGAGTACCACCATGACCGAAGCACCCTCTGGGATTTCGGCCGCGACCCTCGCCAGCGTTTCGGCCGTCGTCGACGGCCCCTCGATCAGCGTGATGCGCGAGGACATCGGGTGGTTTTCGATCGAGTCACGATTGTGGGCGCGGATATCGATATCGACGCCGATGACTTTGCCTTTGCCGATCAGTTGCAGCATTGCGGCCATGAAGATCATCGAGCCGCCGCGGGCAACGCCCGTCTCGATGATGATGTCCGGCTTCGTGTTCCAGATGACTTCCTGGGTCGCCATGACGTCAGCCGGCATCTGTATGATCGGCACGCCCATGAAGGACCAGAGATAGGAGTAGTCGTACTTGTCGAGCGCTACCACAGTGTCGTGTGCCTGCTGGAAAGCGCCCTGATCCTTGCCGAGCGCAAGGGCCATTTCGGTCTTGTGGGCTTCGAATGCGAGACGATCGTCTTCCACTGCCATTGCTGTCTGATGCCCTTCTTCGGATACAACCTATGGATACGCTCTCGACCGCGAATCGCGATCCCTGGCGCTTTCGCCGATTCGCAACGCTTTCCTGTGAACGCTTTCATGTCGGCAATTGCAAATACGGTCAAGGCCGGTTTCTTAAGGGCGAAAAGACGGGTAGTCCTTGGTCTCTGGCGGAAGGAACCATGTCGCGATTCGATCGAATTTCTACACCCATAGCGGGTCTCATCGTCGTCGAGCGGCAACGCAGGGGCGATGATCGCGGTTTCTTCTCGCGCTTCTTCTGTCGCGAGGCGCTGGCCGATTTCGGCGGCGATGGAAAGATCGCGCAGATCAACCATACCCTGACGCAGGCAGCAGGCACGATCCGCGGCCTGCACTTCCAGCAGGCGCCGCACGACGAGGCGAAATTCGTCTCCTGCCTTTCCGGCGCTGTCTTCGATGTGGCGGTCGACCTGCGGCCGGATTCTGCGACCTATCTGCAATGGCACGGGGAGGTGCTGAGTGCGGACAATGGTCGCTCGATGATGATCCCTGGCGGTTTTGCCCACGGGTTCCAGACGCTGACCGAGGATTGCGAGCTGATTTATCTGCACGACAAGCCCTATGCGCCCGAGGCCGAAGGCGGGCTTAACCCGCTCGATCCGGGGCTCGCGATCGCCTGGCCGTTGCCGGTCTCGCAAATGTCGCCGCGCGACCAGGCGCTCCCTTTGCTGCCGAACAGGATCGTCGCCGCCCGTCGTTGACTTCGTGAGGGATGGGAGGACAATAACCTCTCCGCGCCACCACGAGAGAGAAGGGGTGTCGACGATGACGATCGCCAGAAAACTTCAGGACTATATCGACGGTTCGGGTGTCGCCTATGACACCGTCGACCATCACCGCACCGCGACCACCAGCCAGACGGCACGGGCGGCGCATGTGCCGGGCAGCCGGCTTGCCAAATCCGTGGTCGTTCACCACGAAATGGGCTACGTGCTCGCCGTCGTGCCGAGCACGCACCGGGTCGAACTCTCGACCCTGCAGGACGTAATGGACCGCCGCCTCGGCCTCGCTTCGGAAGAGGAGGTCTGCAATCTCTTTGCCGATTGCGACATCGGCGCCGTGCCGCCGGTTGGTTCGGCCTATGACGTGCCGGTGCTGCTAGACGAAAGCCTCGGCGATGTCAGCGACGTCTATTTCGAAGGCGGCGATCACCGGACGCTGGTGCACATGAGCGGCGCGAATTTCCGCAACCTGATGCGGGGCGCGCAGATCGCCCGCTTCAGCCATCCGGCGTGACTGGCCGTTCAGAACGATCTTGTTTGCGCTGGCGTGACGCCTGCCGCCTGTTCCTTGGCGCCATCCGCTTGAAGCGGGAAGGAGCGGCCAACCGCTGGTCGATATTTGCTGTGCTTGAATCTGCCAGTCGGGCTTGTCAAAGCGCATGCTAGGCGGCACCATCGCGCTCGACGGATACCTTTATCTAACTGGGTTGGGGGATCGATGGTGCGCATACGCTCTGCGAATATGTCCAAGTCTCTGGCAGTGCTGCTGGTTGCGACCAGCGTTCAGTCCTTCGGTACCTCGGCACGTGCCGAAGGCGTCCTGTTCGATCAATTTCCGTTTGCCGTTGCCTGCGAATACAAGGGCACCCAGCACGCCTTCTATTTGTCCAAGGTGACGGCGGATGGAACCGCAACCTATCAGGCTTCTGACAACTTCGCCGGTACGATCACTCTGGACGGCGCGGCCAAGGCGGTTGGCTCTGATGCCGGCGGGAGTTGCCTTGGAAAGACGCTCGCGGAGCTCAGGGCGTCAGGTCAGGCACGCGATATCAAGTAGTTCGCCGCATATTGCCGGTAAACGCAGCTGACGCTTGCGCCGCGGCCGGCGCCGCGCAGTTGCAACGGCGAGGCGGGCGAAGGCACGTCCGCGGTGGGCTGGCGATGTCTGCCGCCTTTTCGTTTGCGACGAACGCCGAGAAGATCCAATCTATTGTCCGGTCGTCGCGAAAGAATCGATGCTTGAGAATTTTCTGTTGTAGCAGTTCAAAAATCTGATTTACTGCAGCCTCGCTAATTGGCTTTCGGGGGATATTGCCGATGGTGTGGACCCGCAGGGAGACTATGCTTGGTGGTTTGGCGCTGCTTGGCGCCAATGCGCTTCAGAGCCCGGCACTGGCAAAGGCGACAGCCTATTTTTCCGGCCCGGCCGTGGACAACGGCGTGACATACCGGAGCACCAATTTCGCCAACATTGACAGGAAATGGCAGCGCCAGGTCGTCAAGTATTTCAGCAGCGAGCCGATCGGCACCGTCGTCGTCGATACCAGGCACCACTTTCTCTACTTGATCATGGAGAACAAGACGGCCATCCGCTACGGCGTCGGCGTCGGGAAAGAGGGTTTCAAATGGTACGGCCGGGCGACGATCGACAGGAAATCGCTGTGGCCGCGTTGGACGCCGCCACCGGAGATGCGTGAGCGCCACCCCGAACTGCCTGAGTTCGTCGAGGGCGGTTCGCCGAAAAATCCGCTCGGCCCCCGCGCCATGTACCTGCTGCGCGACGGCGTCGATACCGGTTACCGCTTCCATGGCACGCTGGAGCCGGGCAGCATCGGCAAGGATGCCTCCAGCGGCTGCATCCGCATGTTCAACGAGGATGCGATCGACCTTTACCAGCGTTGCCCCATCGGCACGGCGGTGCAGGTGCTGCCGCATATCGCCGAAAAGGCCCCCGAGGTCAGCCAAGCAACCCCGGTCGCAACTCCGGTCGAATGAGGAATATCACCCGATGCCCGCTATGACCGGATTGACGAGGCTGCTTTCCGCGGCCGCCATTCTCTTGACGTTTGCTTCCTGCAACACCACCGAGATGGCCGCAGTCGAAGAGCCCGCAGCCGTGCCGATGACCGGAAAAACCGACGACCCGGCACCCGGCTTCGAAACCGTATCGGTCGGTACCGAAGAGGACTTTATCCTCAATGTCGGCCGCCGGACCTACTTCACCCAGGATTCCTCCGCACTCGACAGCGTCGCCAAGGCGACACTCGACAAGCAGGCGATCTGGCTTAACAGCAACCCGCGCTGGCTGGTCAAGCTACAGGGCTTCTCCGACGACAGCGGCTCTGTTTCCAAGATGGAAACGCTGTCTCAGAAACGCGCCGATGCGGTAATGGCCTATCTGGTGTCCAAGGGTGTGGACCCCAATCGCTTGTGGGCCAAAGGCTACGGCAACGACCGCGAGGTGCGCGACTGCACCGAGCGCTCCTGCAAGGTCCAGAACCGCCGCGTCGTCTCCAATCTCAGGACGGAACGCGACGCGACTTGAGCGGGCGGCGGCTTCCAACGACCGTGGGCGGTCGCTTCCGCCAACGCGGAATGGACTACATGTGTTGGCCATCAGCGCGTCGTTCAGCACAGAAGACCAGGGCGCATAGCCACCAACGGGCGGGCGTGGCTATGCGCAGCCCGGTACTTTTCTCGTTGGCCCATCGGTCGACGAATATGTTGCCCTGTGTTTCGCGGAACGACAGAGCACGGCGGCCGCCGCATCAATCGGTTGAAGCGCAAGTGCCATAGTCTTCTCAAAGCAGGGGGTGATCTGATACTTCCGTCTGCCTGCCTCTGCGTCATGCGTCCTTTCATGGCATCCACACGGATGGAAAGTGTGGCAGTTCGAAAACCTACAGTGCTTTCAGCGTCTCACCAGACGTGCGACGCGGTAGCTGCGCCATGTCGGGGCATTCCTCGGGGCGGTAAAATATCTACGGAGCGCAAGACATGAAACTCGCCGTCCTTGTATCTTCTGGTGGGGCAGCGTTTGAACAGGTGGCTCGCATTGTTCGACACGACGGCGTCGATTTCACGGTGATCACTGATAGAGGGTGTGGGGCGGAGGTGGTTGCCGGCCGCGTCAACGCGAAGCACATCCGCATCGAAGAGCGAGACAGGAAGCTGTTTTCCAGCAAGGTGGCCGCAGCCCTTCAAGACCTGCGCGTCAACAATATACTGCTGTTCTTTGACCGTCTGGTTTCGAGCGAACTGTTTGATAGCGTCGATACGTTCAACATCCATCCGGCAGCCTTGCCGGCGTTCAAGGGGTTGAGAGGCGTGGAGGACGCCTATGAAGCGAAGGCTCGCCTGCTCGGCTGTTCGCTTCATCGCGTCGACCAGAGCGTGGACGGTGGGGAACTGGTGTCGCAGATCGCTTGCGGTGCCGATCCTCAGTGGCCGCTTTCGCGCTGGCAGAAGCGGGCATATCTCATGAAGGTCTATTGCGGATTGGTCTGGGTTAACCAAGCGATCCATATCAAAGCGCCCGACACGCCGGTGAACGCGTCACACGGCCTTCCCGAGGGGTGGATGGCTTCCTTCAGGGAATTGCAGGCACTCGAGGCCGAAACGGTAGTCTAGGAAAATCGGAAGGGCGCGGACATGTACGGATTGCCTGCCATCAACCAGCGCTTCTCGCATCTTGAAGACGGCACGTTATCAATCAACAATTTCAAGACGTAAAATGGCGCACCCGACAGGATTCGAACCTGTGACCTTTGGAATCGGAATCCAACACTCTATCCAGCTGAGCTACGGGTGCATCCGTTGGCGGCAGGGCCGCCGAAGCAGGCTGTGAGCGGTTCTTAGCCTAGCTTGCGCGTCGCTTCAATGGTCATTGCAAGAGATTGTGGTAGAAACCGCCATCCTGTGCTTGCGTTGTGGTCGCGGCGCATCGCTTCGGGCAATGGCGCGGGGCGATGGTCAACCCATCTGACGGGATCACCCACCCGATGTAGCTAGAATTGGTCAGGCGAACGTCCTTGCGACGAAAGGCGGCGCGTTATAAATTCTGCATTAAAGATAATTCTAAATTAAAGTGCTAGTGCTCAAGTAGGCAAGCGTTCCAGTAACCAAGTGCTCCAGTACCCAGTGCTCGCGTAATTTTTTCAGGCGAGGGGGCAAGTTTTGGTCAACCGATATCTCACGACCGGCGAACCGGCGTTGGAGAGGCTGCGCTCCGATCCCGCATTGATGTTTCTTGTTGCTCTCGCGGCCGTGCTTTTCGTGCTGAACACCTGGAACGGTATCGGCATCCTTCCGGATTCGACGCGTTACATGCAGATCGTCAGCACGCCCTATGACGCGCCGCTTTACGCGTGGATGCTGGGTGCCGGGGGATCCCTTGGGTTCGCGCTTGAGCATGTCGCGCTCGGCATCGCCTTTCTGCTTTATCTTCTCAATACCTGGCTCGTCTTTTCGCTGTTCAGGACGGCACTGCCGGATCAACCGTTCTTCGTGACCGTCGGAACGCTTTTGATCATCGTCAATCCGACATTCCTCTGGACGAGCACGATAGCGATGTCGGAGGCGCTGTTCCTTGCGCTGACATTTCTCGCCATCCGTTTCTTCATTCGCTATATGCGCGGTGAAGGGCGGGGGCCCTTGCTTGCCTCGTCTGTCTGCGTCGGGCTTGCCATGCTCGCTCGCTTCGTGGCGCCTCCGGTCGGGGCGGCCTTTGCCACAATCGCGCTCTTCTACAATTCGGCGCGATCCCTTCGCCAAAGGCTCCTCGACGTCGTTCTCCTGTTCGCTGGTAGCGCCGGTATCTTTCTCGCCTGGGTGATCGTCAGCAAGCTGCTTGTCGGCCGGTCGGTTGGCCGCGCGCTCTGGTTCTATGGCAATGCCGATGCCGATCGCTGGCTAGGCGGGCTGTCGCTTCTGGCGAGCTTTCTCCTGCCGAGCCAGGTGCCGCAGGTGATCCGCATCCCGGTGCTGCTTCTCGCGCTTGTCGCGGCGACGGTTGTTCTGGTGCAGACGCTGAAGCGAAACTGGCCCGAACGCCAGCCGGACGACCACGATCTGATGACCCTCATCTTCGGCCTGTTTGGATATTTCTATCTGCTGTTCGTCGTGCTCGCCGTGCATGTGGAGGCGAACCTGCAGCTTAATTCGCGCTACTCGCTTCCCTTCTATGTCGCCATCATCTTCGTTCTGGTAATTGCGGCGGCGGACTATTGCGGTCGCGTCGATGCAGCACCTGTCGTCCGGCGTTCGCTTGCGCTGATCCTGCTCTGCCTTCTCGCCATCCACGGACTGCGCAGCACCGCCCAGACGGCGGAGGCCTTCCGTGACGGGGTGGGGTTTCAGAGCACGGCCTGGAAGTCGTCGCCGATCGTGCGCGCCGTCAGGGCGTTGCCGGCAGATGCGGTCATCTTCACCAATGCGTGCGACCCGCTCAATTTCCTGACGCGCCGCTCGACGGACTGGATCCCCTCCCACAGCGAAAGGCGAACCGGCCTTGAGAGTGACGCGGGGTCGCTCGACGTACAGCTAGAGCGGTTTCGCGAGGATATGGCGCAGAAGAATGCCTATGTCGTCTTCGTCGATGCGATCGACTGGCGGTTCTACCTGGTAACGGAGAAAGAGCTCGTCAAACTCGCCAAGCTGAAGCTCGTGCGCTCCGAGCGGGACGGTCGCATCTACCAGACGGCAAGTACCGGCGCGCCGTAGGCGTCCCGACTCAGGCGCGTGGTCTCTAGACAAGGAGAGGGACATGCCAGCAAACCCGGAAGAGACGACGCCTATCGAGGCGTTGGGGCCCCAACCGCGGGGGAGGGCAAGCGACTACCTGTCGCTGGCCCGGTTCGACCATGTCACCAAGCACGTTTTCATCCTGCCTGGGCTGATCCTTGCCTGTGCCCTCAGCGAGCCCGATCCGGCGGCTCTTTTCGTCAACATTCCCGTGGGGCTTCTGAGCGCCGTCTCGATCGCATCTGCCAATTACGTCATCAACGAGTGGCTCGACCGGGAACGCGACGCGGCCCATCCGACCAAATCACAACGTCGCGCCGTCGTCGTCGAGATGCAGCCGCGCATCGTCTACGGCGAATATCTGCTGCTTGCCGTCATCGGACTGCTGCTTGCGTCGGTCGTCGGCAAGCTGTTCTTCGCCACGTCGCTGCTCTTCCTGCTGTCCGGCATCCTCTACAACGTCGAGCCCATCCGGGCGAAGGACAAGCCCTATCTCGATGTGCTGACGGAATGCCTCAACAATCCGATCCGCTTCCTGCTCGGCTGGGCCATCGTCGATCAGGTGACCTTGCCGCCGGTCAGCGTGCTTGCGGCCTACTGGATGGCCGGCGCCTTCCTGATGGCGGCCAAGCGGCTCGGGGAGTATCGCGACATCGCCGCGAATGCGGGGGTCGCCGTCCTGAAGAAATATAGGCGGTCGTTCGAATACTACACCGAGGAGAGCCTCACCGTTTCCTGCTTCGTCTACGCGATGATGACGGCGTTTCTGCTTGGCGTTTTCCTGGTGAAATACCGGGTGGAATACATCCTCGTCTTTCCGTTCATTAGCGGCCTCTTCGCCGTCTATCTCTGGCTTGCCACGCGCCCCGGATCGGTGGTGCAACGGCCGGAAAGGCTGTTTCACTCCCGGCGGCTGGACGTCATGCTGACTTTGACCATCGCCGTCTTCCTGTTCGCGAGCTTCGTCAACGTGCCGATGCTGGACTTCCTGGCCGCTTCTTTCCTCGTGCCGATATCGTCGCTGCAATGACCGGTTCGACGCTGCCGAACGGAGCCTTGCCAAACGGACCGGTGGATTGGGATCGGGTGCGCCTCGTGGTGTTCGATCTCGACGGCACGCTCTACGACCAGCGGCGGCTGCGGGCGCGGATGCTGCTGCGGCTTGTTGCGGACGCGGCGCGCAGGTGCAGCCTTGGCACCATCCGCATCCTGCGCGCCTTTCGCGACTGCCGCGAGGAACTGGGCGATGCGTTGGCGACCGATGTGGCAGCCCGGCAATACGAACTGACTGCGGAGCGGTGCGGGCAGTCGCCGGAGAGCGTCCGGAAGACGGTCGAGGAATGGATCGAACGGCGTCCGCTCGATCTCCTTCCGGCTTGCCGGTGCCACGGCGTCGAGCGGGTGTTTGCCGGCCTTGCGGTTCAGGGAAAGACGATTGCGGTTTTGTCCGACTATCCGGCGTCGGAGAAACTGAAGGCGCTTGGCCTTGGCGCCAGTATCGTCGTCTCCGCCATGGATCCCGAAGTCGGCGCTTTGAAGCCGCATCCGGCCGGTCTTGCCCATGTGCTCAATCGTGCGCAGGTGCCGGCGGAGCAGGCGATCATGATTGGCGACCGGGTGGAGCGCGACTGGGCGGTGGCGCAGAGCCACGGCATGCGCGCCCTGATTCGCAGCGCAAGCCCAATTGCCGGCGTCGATACGTTCCGCGGCTATGACGACGAGATCTTTTGGCCAGTGACGGAGCCGCAGCCGATGGGCGCGCCGGCTCCGGCGCCCCGCTCGCTTACGATATCATCTTGAGCAGCCAGAGCGCGCCCTGCTTGAGCGGCGCGCGGTGCGGGCTCTTTGCGGTGACGGCTGACGCGAGCTTCGCGCTTTGGCGATACCAGTCGTAGCTCTCCTGCAGCATGGCTTCGTTGGAGTATTTCGGCCGCCAGCCCATGGCAAGCAGGGACTCGACGTCGAAGTAGCATTCCTTGTGGTAGGTGAGGTAGTGCCAGGGCACCAGCGGCGAGACCCTCAGCCAATGCAGCGCCCGCAGCGTGTTGATGGTGGCGGCGGTCGGAAGGCTCCGGACTTTCGATGTGCTGCCGGCATAGCGGATCAGGGCCTCTAGGTCATGGCGCAGCGTGCCGAAGCTGTCGGTGCCGACATTGTAGGTGCCGCTCCGACCGGCCTTGAGCGCCAGCATGTAGAAATCCATGAGATCATGGGCGTGGACGAACTGGAACTTGATGTTGCCGGATCCGATGACATAGACGGCGCGGTTTTCGCTGATCCATTCAAAGAGGATCTGGAAGATGCCGAGCCGGCCGCCGCCAAGGGTGGCGCGGGGCCGGATGGTGATCAGGGTCATATCGGCGGCCGTGCAGATGGCCTCGGCCACTTCTTCGCCGGCGCGCTTCGATTTTCCATAGGGCTCCACCGGGCGAAGCGGGGTTGTCGCCGTGATCGGGCCGGAAGGCGGGATGCCGTAGGCGGCGGTCGAACTGACATGGATCAGCGACCGGACGCCCGCTCTTGCGGCTTCCTCGCAGACGATACGGGTCCCCTCGACGTTGACGTTCCAGTAGTCGCGCCCCGCATCCGTCTGCGCCACCAGCGCCGCATTGTGGTGGACGACGTCGACGTCGCGCATGGCGGCGCGCACGCCGTCGCGGTCGAGCACGGAGCAATTGACGAACTCGATGTCCGCCGGGCGGGAACGATCCTCCCAGAGGTCGAGCACCCGCACCTCGTCGCCGTGTTCGCGCAACCGTCGAGCTGCGAGGTTGCCGATGAAGCCTGATCCGCCGGTGATGAGATGTCGCATATGTCCCTCCAGCCCCTGTCTGCGGAAGTTTTCTGATCAGATCGCCCGATCCTCGAGCGCGCGTGTGATGTTGCGATGCGCGACGGCCATCACTGTCCCTTGTGGATTGACGACCGTCGGCCCGCACAGAAGCGAAGCGTCGGCGATGTAGAGATTGCTGGCGCCATGCACGCGTCCGAACGAACTCGCAGCGCATTTCTCGGCGTCCTCGCCCATCGGGCAGGAGGAGAAGAGGTGAAGCGCAGTGGCGTTTGCCTGCTTGGGAGGGAGCGTTTCGGGAAGCTTGGCGATATCGGCCAGCGATTTCAGCACCGGATAGCCCGGAATGCTCGGATAGACTGCAAGGGCACCGGCGGCAAAGAGCACTTCGGCGAGGCGTGCAAGGCCGACGGCCAGTTCCTTCAGGTCCGACGGTTGAAGGCCGACCCGCACCAGGGGATCGCGAAAGCCGGGCAGGGATCTCACCTTGCCGGATCCGCCGGTGCTCTGCACGTAGTAGATCGCCATGCGCCGCCAGTCCCGATCGACCGCATCGATCATCTCCGGGTGTGCCGCCATGGCCAGCGCCAGCGCCGGCCGTTTGCTCATCGAGCAGCCCATGCTGAAGCGCGGGTCGAATTCCTTGATCTGGTGGACGGGTTCGAGTTCGCCAGGGGTGTTGAGTTCGTCGGGGAAGACTGCCACCACCTTCAGCATCGGATGGAAGCGCAAGCTGTCGCCGACATGGCGCGTGATGCCTGAGCGGCGCAGCAGCCACGGGGTCTGCACCGCGCCGCCGGCAACGAAGACGGTTTTTGCCTTCAGTTCGATCTGGCTCGTGCCCGCCGGTCCCTTTCTGCGCGCATGCACCGTCCACTGCCCGTTCGCATGGGTAAGCTTGGTCGCGCAGGTATCGGCGAGCAGCATACCGCCGGCGTCGAGGAAGCGCGGCACGAAGGTTGCCGACATCGATTGCTTGCGGCCCGGAGATCCGCCGGCCCCGGCGGCGGCGTAGGCAAAGAGGCGCGGCACTTCGAGGGAAGACCATCCGAGCCGCTGCGCACCCTCATCGAGCCGTGTCGACAGCTGCGGCGCAGGGCCGGGCAGGTATTCGACCCGGGCTACTGCCTCGCAGGCGTCGAAATGCGGGGTCAGTTCTTCGAGCGTCAGGGCATCGACCCGATAGTCGCGGCGCCAGCGGTCGAGCACCGCTTGCGGCGTGCGGTGGTAGAGGCCGCGGTTGATCTCGCTGCCGCCGCCGACGCAGCAGCCCTCGACATAGGCGATCTTCGTCGCGCCGAAGCCGATGTTGATGCCGGCGTTGCGGTACTTCTGAAGGATTTCCTCGCGGGAGAAATGCGGCGCAGACTCGAGCGCCAGATGCGGACCTTCCTCGATCATCAGCACGGACTTGCCCGCCTCCGCGCAACGGGTGGCGGTCACCGCACCGCCCGGCCCGGAGCCGATGACGATGATGTCGGGGGCAAGCCTCTCAGGGGCTAGCAGGTACTCCGGTTGCAGGTTCATGCTGGTAATCCTGGCCGTAAAGGTCTGAGTAAATACAGAATAATGCCAATGACATATGGAACTCGACGAAGCGCCGACGGAACTCGAGGCGGGATTGCCGCCATTTGTCGAGTTCGGCCAGTCGGTCGTCGAGCGAAAGCTGATGAAAGAACTTGCCTCTGCGCAGCAGCGGCCAGGCATTGAAAAGAAGCACGAGACTATGGAAGGGCGGGCGCAGATAGTCGGGCATCTGACGATGAACTTTCAGCAGAAACTCTGCCGCACGTACGCCCAGGGCGCCCCGGCTGTCATCGGTAGCGCCGCGTTCATGGGCAATCGCCTCGCCGAGCGCCAGGATGGCCTGTTGAAAGTGCTGCGACATGGCCGAGCCCCGTTATCAAGCCGGCCCCTCGAAAGGAGCCTGGCGCTGTTTTGATGAATACGGTTGTCTGCTCTTTACTGCCTGTATTTCTAGCTGCTCTTATAAGCAAAAGCTACTAAAACGTTGTTTTCGACCAGGCGGCGACCATCTATGCGCCAGCCGCTGGATGTCGCTCGATGCGAAAGGCACCGGATGAGACGCCTTCTGGATATGAGCTTTGTTCGCTATTTCGCCTGCGGCTGCATCGCGGCGAGCCTGCAGGTGGCTACGCTCGCCGTCCTGGTCGAGACGGCGCGGCTCGAACCGGTCTATGCGTCCACCATCGCTTTCTACTTTGCCGTCGTCGTCAACTATTTCCTGCAGCGGCGTTTCACCTTCCGATCCGACGAACCGCACCTGAAGGCGTTGCCGAAGTTCTTGGCGGTGTCGACCTTCGGCGCCGGAATAAACGCGGTCGCCTTCACGCTGCTATCGGCCGTCATGCACTATGTCATTGCCCAGGCGCTGGCGCTGCTCCTGGTCTTTTCGGTGAACTATGCGCTGAGCCGGACGCTGATCTTTCGCGCCGGCAGCGCGGGGGAAGGGCGCGGCACAGAGCCGGCCCGTGCTGCGGGGCGAGCCCCATCGGGCAAATAGAAACGCCGCGCCCGGGGGGCGCGGCGTCATTGAGAGGGTGGTCTTGTGCGACGCTGGGCTTACGCCACCTGCATGGCGCCTGGGCCGGGGATCGCCTTTGGCGGCACCTTGCCCATGATGATCATGCCGAGCACCTCGTCCTTGGTGACGTCCTCGGTGCGGGCCTGGCCGACGACCTGGCCATTCTTCATGACAGACACGCGGTCGGCGAGGTCGAAGACGTCGTGGATGTCGTGGCTGATCAGGAAGATGCCGATGCCTTCGCGCTTCAGCTGCTTGATGAGATCGCCGACCTGGGCGGTTTCCTGCGGCCCAAGGGCTGCCGTCGGCTCGTCCATGATCAGGATGCGGGCGTCGAAGAGGATCGCGCGCGCGATCGCCACCGATTGCCGCTGGCCGCCCGAAAGCGCCTTCACCGGCTCCTTGAAGCGCTGGAAGTTGGGGTTGAGGCGCCCCATGACTTCGCGGGCCTTGGCCTCCATCGCCACGTCGTCGAGCGTGCCCCAGGGGGTGCGCAGCTCACGGCCGAGATAGAGGTTGGCGGCGGCGTCGACATTGTCGGCGACGGCGAGCGTCTGGTAGATTGTCTCGATGCCGTATTTCTTGGCGTCGCGCGGGTTGTTGATGTCGGCGGCCTCGCCATTGATCAGGATCTCGCCGGCATCGCGCTTGTAGGCGCCCGAGAGGATCTTGATCAGCGTCGACTTGCCGGCACCGTTGTGGCCGAGCAGCGCCACGACCTCTCCGGGGTAGAGGTCGACGGAGGCGTTGTCCACGGCGTGAATGCCGCCGAAGGAGATGGAAATGTTCTTCATTTCCACAAGCGGAGTGCGTTGGTCTTTCATGGATCGTACTCCTTACTTGGCGCGGGCGCGGTAGACGGTGTCGAGCCAGACGGCGACGACGAGGACTACGCCGACGACGATGCGCTGGAACGGACTGTCGATCCCCAAGAGCACCATGCCCGACTGTAGGGATTGCATGACGAGCGCGCCGATCATGGCGCCGGCGATCGTGCCGACGCCGCCGGCAAGCGAGGTGCCGCCGATGACGGCTGCAGCAATCGTGTAGAGCTCGTCGAGTTCGCCTTGCGCGTTGGTTGCCGCATTGAGGCGGGCGGTCGAGATCGCCGCGGCGATGGCGCAGAGGATGCCCATCAGCGTGAAGATCTTGACGGTAACCCAGCGGGTCTTGATGCCGGCGAGTTCGGCCGCTTCCGGGTTGCCGCCGAGCGCAAAGACGTAGCGGCCGAAACGCAGGCGGGTGGCGATGAAGGTCATGACGATGCCGACGGCGATCGCCATCAGCACCGGAATGGCAATGCCGTGGGAGATCAGCAGACCGCCGTCCGGCCAGGCGATGCCGTTGGCGTCGGCATATTTGCGGGCGATGTTGGTCGGCCAGTAGTAGCTGTTGGCAACGGCGATCGCGCCGAGAACCAGGATACAGCCGAGGATCGCCAGGAAATACTCCGCCCAGATCGGACGGAGCGGGAAGCGGAAGCGCTTGCGCTGCTTGCGCGAATTGAGGATGGCGGCGACGATGGCGATACAGGCAAGGATGCCGACGATCCAGCTTGCCGTTGCGCCGATCGAGCCTTCAGTGCCGCCGCCCATCAGGCGGAAGGTGGCGTTCATCGGCGCGACCGTCTGGCCGCTGGTGACGAACCAGGTGGCGCCGCGCCAGACGAGCAGGCCGCCCAGCGTGACGATGAAGGCGGGCACGTTGAGGAAGGCGACGATCGAGCCCTGCAGCGCGCCGATGGCGGCACCGACGGCGATGCCGCTCAGAAGGGTGATGATCCAGATGGCCGGGTGTTCGAGGCCGAGATATTGCGGCAGGAACTTCGCCTGCATGACCCCCATGACCATGCCGCAGAAGCCGAGCACGGAGCCGACGGAGAGGTCGATGTTGCGGGTGACGATGATCAGCACCATGCCGGTCGCCATCACGGCGACGGAGGAGGTCTGAACCGTCAGGTTCCACAGGTTGCGCGGCGTCAGGAACAGCCCGCCGGTCATGATCTGGAAGCCGACCCAGATGATGACGAGCGCGCCGACCATGCCGAGCAGCCGGGTGTCGATCTCGGTGGCGCGGAAGAAACGTTTTACCGGGTTCTCGTCCGCTGTACGGGCGCGATTTGTCTGTGCGCCCTTTGTGTTGCCTTGTGTGATGTCGGCCATGGACGTGCCTTCCCCCCACTTATGTTGTTGATGTCATCGCGTCAGTGGCACCAAGAGCCCCAAGTGGACGCGACAAGTCCGGTACGACGGCAGAAACCGAGCCTTCGTGCTGATTGTGCGGTCGCGGTAGCGGTATTGTCCGCCGCGTCCGCACCTTGCGCAAGCGCCGCAACGGGTTGCGTTGCGGCGCTTGTCTTTTGTCAGCGCTCAGTTCTGCTGGTGCGGCTTATTTGCAGGCCGCGACGTCGCCCTTGACGCCCTGGCAGGCTTCAGCCTTGGAGATCCAGCCCGCGTCGATGACGACGTTCAGGTTGTCCTTGGTGATCGGCAGGGGAGCCAGGAAGACCGACTGCATGGCCACGCCCTTCGGGCCGCCGTTGAAGGTAGTGACGCCAGAGACTTCTTCCATCTTCTTGCCGCCGGCAAGTTCGACGGCGACTTCTGCGGCGCGCTTGCCGAGTTCACGGCTGTCTTTCCAGACCGAGACGGTCTGCGTGCCGAGAGCAACACGGTTCAGGGCCGCCTTGTCGGCGTCCTGGCCGGAGACCGGAACGGAGCCGGCCAGGCCCTGGGCATCGAGGGCTGCGACCGCACCGCCCGCGGTGCCGTCGTTGGAAGCGACGACCGCATCGACCTTGTTGTCGTTGGCGGTCAGGAACTGCTCCATGTTCTTCTGGGCGTTTTCAGGCTTCCAGCCGTCGGTATAGGCTTCGCCGACATTCTTGATCTTGCCGGCGTCGACGGCTTCCTTCAGCACTTCCATCTGTCCGGAGAAGAGGAAGTCGGCGTTCGGGTCGGAGGACGAGCCCTTGATGAAGACATAGTTGCCTTCCGGCTTGACCTTGAACACTTCGCGGGCCTGCATGCGGCCCACTTCCTTGTTGTCGAAGGTGATGTAGAAGGCGGCCGGGTTTTCGATCAGGCGGTCATAGCCGACGACCGGAATGCCTTCGGCAGCGGCCTTTTCGATCGCCGGGCCGATGGCGTCGCTGTCCTGGGCGAGCACGATCAGTGCGTTGGCGCCCTGAGCGATCAGCGACTCGATGTCGGTCAGCTGCTTGGCGGCGGACGACTGGGCGTCAGCGGAAATGTACTTGTCGCCCGAGGCTTCGAGGGCTGCCTTGATGGCGGCTTCGTCGGTTTTCCAACGCTCTTCCTGGAAGTTGGACCAGGATACGCCGACGACCAGGTCCTTCGCCTGGGCAACGGAATGCAGGGAAACGATGACGGCAACCCCTGCCATCAGCTTCAAAACGGTTTTCATTTCATCCTCCCGAGTGAGGGCCGGCCAAGCGTGCGAACCTCCCGCACCATCCTCCGCCAGCCTTAAGACGCTGTCGTAGATCGTGCCGCTACATTGTGCGGAATTATTTTCTCGACAGTCGAGAAAATGAATGTCATGGATTTTTGAGGCTGTCAACACGGTGCGAAAGCTTGGTTGCGGCATCAACAAGGTGCTCCGCGAGCGGTCGCGTCCGATGTTTCTCGACCGCCCTGAAAATCGGTGCCACAAGGCTGTCGACAAGGCGTTCTGCTCCTTGTCTTGCCGTTCAACAGATGCTTTGGGAGGGGCATGTGTTCGAAGGATCCGCCACTGACAGGGACGTCTCATGCTGACCAAGTCCAGCACTGAGCTCGTGCGTCAGCAAAACAGCGCGTTGGTCCTTGCGGCGCTCAGGCGCGCCGGCAATCTCTCCCATACGGAAATCTCTGCCGAGACCGGGCTTGCCTCCGCGACCGTTTCGGCGATCACGGCGGAACTGGAAAAGGCTGGTGCGCTCGCCAAGGCAGAGCAGCAGGTCCAGGGCGGGCGCGGGCGGCCGCGGGTGCTGTTCACGCCACGCCGCGATCACGGTCATCTGATCGTCGTTCGGATCTCGTCCGACATCGTGCAATATTCGCTGGTCGACTACGGCGGCACGTTGCTCGACCGCTTCGACGAAAGCCGAAACCACGACGAGCGCGGTACGGCCCCTTTCGCCCGGGCATTCGTCGATGCGCTCGAGCGCCTGTTGCAGCGGTCGAGACTGGAGCGGAACCAGGTACTGGCCGTCTCTATCAGCAGCAAGGGCCTGGTCGACGGCGCGTCCGCGCGGCTCTTGTGGTCGCCGGTGTTCGGGCGGGAGGAACTGGATTTCGCCGCGCTGCTCGCGCCGGACTGGCGGGCGAAGGTCATGCTCAGCAACGAAACCCTTCTGGTCGCGCAGGCCCTCGCCGCCCAGGCAGAGCGCAAGCCGGAGAGCGGCTTCAGGGCGCTTGCGGCGATCTCGCTCGGCCACAGCATCGGCCTTGGTGTTGCCCGCAAGAGCCAGAGCGGCGATATGGATGTCAGCGCGCCGAATTTCGGCCACATGCTGCACGCGCCGTCCGCGGGCCTTTGCCGCTGCGGCGCCTATGGCTGCATCGAGGCGGCGGCCGGGTTCTACGGCATCCTGCGCGCGGCGTTCGAAGTGCCGGCAGATACGATCCCCGCCAAGTTCGTTCCGGTGACGGAGCTCGACAAGATTGCCGCCAGCGCACGACAGGGCCACCGCATGGCCGGCTATGCCTTTCGCCAGGCCGGCATCGCGCTCGGCAACGGCATCTCGCGCATGTTGAGCCTCTACGAGCGCATGCCGGTCCATGTCACCGGACCCGGCATCCGATACTTCGATCTGATGCTGCCCGGGATCGAGGAGGGGCTTGCCCAATCGATGCAGATCCGTCTTCAGGGGCCGCCGGAAATCACGGTCGTTGCCGACGAGCAGCGCCTGGTTTTCGAGGGGCACCTGGCGCGGGCGCTGGGTGTGATCGATGGCGACATCGCCAGCGTCGGCGGATCGGCGATGCACGGTTGAGGCGAATTTTCGGGCAACCATTTTTGGGGTTGTACCGAAGGCGAACAATTCCAGTGATACAATTTACAGTTATTTAGCGACTCCTTGTCAAGGTGACCCTGACGCGGGAGACGATTATGTTTTCAGTGATTGCATGCATACGCGACGATCATGACTGGCGCCTCATCCTGGTTGCCGCGATCGTCTGCCTGGCAGGCAGCGTCGCGACGATGCTGCTCCTGTTGCGCGCGCAACGAAGCGAAGGCAGCCAACGCGGTTTGTGGATCGCGGCAAGCGGTTTTGCCTGCGGTATCGGCGTCTGGTCCACCCATTTCATCGCCATGCTCGCCTATGACGGCGGCGTTCCCGTTGCCTATGGCGCCTGGGGCACGCTCCTGTCGGTGGCCGTGGCGATCGCAGCGTCCTGGATGGCCTTTGCGATCGGTCTTGGCGGGCGCTCGCATCTCTCGATGACCTGCGGTGGCCTGCTGCTCGGCGCCGGCATCGCGGCGATGCACTTTACCGGCATGCGGGCAATCGAGATCCAGGGACATATTGCCTACGATCCCCAATCCACCGTCTCCGCAGTCCTCGCCGGGACGGTGCTGGCCGGTGCCGCGCTCTACGCCTTTCAGCTCTTGCGCGGCGTGCGGCGCCTGGTCGTCGCGTCGCTCCTGCTGGTCGTCGGCATCTGCGCGTTGCACTTCACCTCGATGAGCGGCATCACGCTGGTGCCCGAGGCCAATGTCGCCGTTGCCGATACCATCCATCCCGCCTGGCTTGCAGGCGGCGTCATTGCCGCTTCGACCACATTGATCGTGCTCGCCTTCGGCGCGCTCTTCCTCGACCGGCATCTGACGGATCTGCGCGGACTCGCCAATGCATCGCTCGAAGGCATGGCGATCGTCTTCGATGGCGTAATCGTGGACGCCAACGAGCGCTTCGCGGGCCTGACAGGTCGCAAGCTTTCGGAGCTTTCCGGACGGCACCCGGCAGACATCTTCGTCTTCGGCGAGGAGGGGTTGGACGCCCACAGACACGGCGACGGTCCGGGCGAAATCGACCTCTTGAACGCAGAAGGGCGCACCATTCCCGTCGAGTTCATGTGCCGTACGATCGAGTATCGCGGCCGGGAATGTGACGTGATCTTCGTGCGTGACCTGCGGGCGCGTAAGGAAGCCGAGCGCACGATCGAACATCTCGCCCATCATGACGCGCTGACGGACCTGCCGAACCGCGCCTTCTTCGACCGCAGGCTGGGCCAGACGCTGGCGGCGGCGGCTGCGAGAAACGAGGAACTGGCGATCCTCTGCCTCGACCTCGACCGCTTCAAGGCGGTCAACGATATCTTCGGCCATGGCGAGGGCGACCGCATCCTGATGAAGGTCGCCGATATCCTGCGCGCAGCCGTCGGCGAGCAGGATACGATCGCCCGGCTCGGCGGCGACGAGTTCGCGATCATCCAGGTGGGCGGCAGGGAGCCGGAGGCGGCGCGGCAGTTGACGGACCGGATCCTGGCGCTGTTTGCTGCCGAGATGGACACCAATCGTGACCCGACCGCCGTCGGCGTCAGCATCGGGGCTGCGATCTTTCCGGCAGACGGGCAGACGGCGGATCAGTTGCGCAACAATGCCGACACGGCGCTCTACCGCGCCAAGCAGAGCGGCAAGGGCATCGCCTGCTTCTTCGACCGGGAGATGGACGAGGCGGTACGCACCCGCCGCCAGATCGAAAACGACCTGCGCCATGCGGTGCTCCGCCGACAATTCTTCCTCGAATACCAGCCACTGGTCGAAGTCCAGAGCGACCGGATCATCGGCTACGAAGCGCTGCTGCGCTGGGAGCATCCGCAGCGCGGGTTGATCGGCCCGGATGTCTTTATCCCGATTGCCGAGGAGAGCGGCTCGATCATCCAGATCGGCGAATGGGTGCTGGAGCAAGCCTGCACGGAAGCGGCGAAGTGGAACGAGCCCCTGCCGATCTCCGTCAACATTTCGCCGGTCCAGTTCCTTTTGCCCAACCTCTTCGACCAGGTTGCGAACATCCTGCGCCGCACCGGCCTTAATCCCTGGCGGCTCGAACTTGAGATCACCGAGGCGGCGCTGATGCACAATCGCGAGGACGTGCTGGCAGTGCTGGTGCGGCTACGGGTCCTTGGTGTGCGGATCGTCATGGACGATTTCGGCACCGGCCATTCGTCGCTGAGCAACCTTCAGACGTTCCCCTTCGACAAGCTGAAGATCGACTGCAGCTTCACCGCGGCGCTGGAAAAGGACCCTTCGGCGCAGGCGATCGTCCGGGCGATCATCGCGCTTGGCCACAGCCTTAGGCTCGCGGTCGTGACCGAGGGCGTCGAAACCGAACGGCAAAGACAGATCCTTGCGGAGGAGGGCTGCCTGCAGATACAGGGCTTTCTCTCCGGTCGGCCGGGTGCCGCGCCCAGCACCGGCCAGGAAACCGCGCGCCGGGAGAAGGTGCCGGCGCGCGCCGACGGTTGAAACGGCCGCGGCCGGGCAGTGCGGATACGAAAAAGGCCGGGCATATGGCGCCCGGCCTTTTTCCTTGATCGGTCGTCGGTCGAAGGCTCAGGCGACGCTGATCTGGCGCTTTTCGACGACGGACTTTACAGCCGCATCGGCAAGCGCGAGAGCCGCGAGACCATCCTTGCCGGACGGCGTGATTTCCGCACCCTTTTCGATCGCGGCGATGAAGCTCTCGATCTCGTTGGCATAGGCTTCGGTATAGCGGGTCATGAAGAAATCGTGCAGCGGCGGGCGGGTGTAGCCGTCGCCATTGGCGATCTCGATCGAGACCGGGCGCTGGTTCTCGGCGGAAGCCACGCCCTTCGAGCCGTGGACTTCGATGCGCTGGTCGTAGCCGTAGGTGGCGCGACGGGAGTTGGAGATGATCGCCTGCTTGCCGGACGCCGTCTGCAGGATGACCGAAACGCTGTCGTAGTCGCCGGCTTCGCCGATCGCCTTGTCGACGAGAACGGCAGCGGTTGCCGTCACCGAGACCGGCTCTTCGCCGAGCAGGAAACGGGCCATGTCGAAGTCATGGATGGTCATGTCGCGGAAGATGCCGCCCGAACGCTTGATATAGTCGACCGGCGGGGCGCCCGGATCGCGCGAGGTGATCGTCACCATTTCGACATCGCCGATCTTGCCGGCGTCGATCGCCTTCTTCACGGCCATGAAATGCGGGTCGAAGCGGCGGTTGAAGCCGACCATCAGCTTGGCCTTGGTTTCGCTCACGACCTTGAGGCAGGCCTTCACGCGCTCGGCGTCGAGATCGACGGGCTTCTCGCAGAAGATCGCCTTGCCGGCGCGGGCGAAGCGTTCGATCAGGTCGGCATGGGTATCGGTCGGCGTGCAGATGACGACGGCGTCGATGTCCTTGGCCGCTTCGATCGCTTCGATGGTGCGGACCTCGCAGCCATACTGCTTGGCGATGGCATCGGCGGCGGCGGGGAAGGCATCGGCGACGGCAACAAGCACAGCGTCGGGATTGCCGCTGACGGCTTTCGCATGAACCTTGCCGATGCGGCCGGCGCCCAGAAGACCAAATCTGACTGTCATCTCTGTTTCTCTCGAATTCCGGTTCGCGACCGGGAAGGGGCGTGATGATCGGCGCTCATCGCGCAAAGGCGCCGCGGAACGCTGCTTCCGCGAATGGTTTGGAGAATTGCCACGAAAGACCGCGCGTTGGAACGCTGCGCTCAGCACCTCTCCCTTGATACCTCCGTTTCTACTCGGCAACTTCCTATTTAGAATGAAGTCGCCGATGTAGATTATTTCGGAATTTTTATTCCATTTTTATTGCGTCCGTCAAGGGAGTCGGAGGCCATGGCCTTGCCGTCAGCGACGAATTTCCCCTAAATGGGACGCACGCGACAAGGCCACCAGAGGACAGAATGCTCAAATTCATCGATCCGGACCATCCCTTCTACCGCCCACTGTGGATCCGTCTGCTGATCGTGGGCTTCTGCGGCGTCTGGACAGTGGTCGAGTTCCTGGGCGAGCAAGCGATGTGGGGGATGATTTTCCTCGCGGTGACCGCCTATGCCTCGGCGGCTCTCTTGGTTTTCTACAAGCCGAGCGAGAAGGGCGTCGAGAAAGCTGGGGACGAGGGGCAAGGCAAGGGCGACGGGAGCGACGCTGCCGGCTGAGGTTCACGGCGCCGGGGTGATGGCGCGCATCTGCTTTGCGGCTTCGTCAATCAGCATGTTGGCGAGTTTCATGCGCACGGTGGCGTTGGCGCGAAACGCGGCCGGCAGACGGTCCGGATGGTTCAGGGCCGCGAAGGCCCGGCGCTTTGCCGCAAGCGTCATTTGTGTTTCGCTGTCGACAAGGGCCAGTTCCTCGGCCACGTCGGCAAGGGTCGTACGGCTGAGATAGTCCGGCATCACCGGCGGAGGTGGCGGCTCCACGAAGGACGCATCGAGATAGGCGCGCTCCACGGCGCCGAAGGCCGCCGAGCGGGCGCTTTCGGCCGCAAAGGCGTTGTCGAATGCCGGGGCGTAAGGCGTGGCGACGCGCGTCGCTTCGGCCGGTGCCGGTTCGATATCCTCTTCCGATTTCAGCCGCTCGAGCACCGACTGAAAGACTGACATTCCAAACATGACGTCTCCGATCGCGGCGCACCATGGCAGGCGGAGATTATCTCGGGCTGATCAGACTGATCATGCCCGGGCTGATCAGGCGCGGCCCTGCTTGAGGATCAGGTCGTAGAGCAGCTTGGCGCTCGGCGGCAGCGCGCGTCCCTCGGCAGTGATCAGCCCATAGGGTTTGATTCGGATCGGGATTTCGGTCTTCAGGATGCGGATTTCGCCGGCCGGCGTACCGTTGCCGGCAATCAGGTTGGCGACGTCGAGTGCCACAGGTGCAATCGCGTTGGTGTTGCGCACCATCGACAGCGTCAGGATGATCGAGGAGGTGTTGATCACCGTCGCCGGCAGTCTCACCCCGGCCGCCACGAAACTGTCTTCGACTGCGCGTCTCAGAAGGGTGCCGGGCGGCTGGAATACCCAGTCATAGGAGGGCAGGTCCTCGGCGACGACCATGGGCTTGTCGAGCAGCGGATGGCCGTCGCGCACGATCAGGCAAACCTCCTCGTAGCCGATCTCTACCATGTTGAAGAGCCGCGGCGGCTGGTCGTCGGGGATGCGGCCGATGATGAAATCGTGGCGGGCGGCGAGCAGTTCCCTTGCCAGCACGTTGCTGTTTTCGATCTGGACGTTGATCTCGATGCCGGGATAGGCGGTCATCACCTGACGGATGGCGGGCACGGCGAGATTGAGCGCCGGGCCTGTGACCGAGCCGAGCGAAACCGAGCCGCCGCTGCCGGTCTTCAACTCGTTGATCTCGCGCGATGCCTCCCGGAGTTCCAGAAAGATGCTGCGCGCGCGTCGCGCCAGCGCTTCGCCATAGGGCGTCAACAGGACACCGCGGGCAACGCGTTCGCAGACCGGCGCCTTCAGCATGGTCTCGATTTCCGAGAGCATGCGCGAGGCCGCCGGTTGCGAGATGCCGAGGGCGTCAGCGGCGGCGCTGATGCGGCGGTGATCGTCGATCGCCAGAATCAGCCGGAGGTGGCTGATCTTCAGGCCCGAGCGGAAAAGCGTCGAATCGAAGAGTTCGCCGGCGGTGCTCGGTTTCTGATCGCGCATTTCAACCTCTGCGTTTTTTTCTTTGGTTTTCAGGGATTTTCAAAAATCACACTGTTTGCGCTCGATATATCATTTTTGGTATGTATTCAAAGCAATATTGTATTTGACAGTTATATGGTTTCATTCCAGTTTTTGCTTATGTGCCAGCGCATGTAGGAGCATGCGAGGCGGGGAGGCCTCTCCTTCACCTTGATCCGCTGCCGGAGACGAAGATCTCGGGCGGCGGATTGCTGCGCATAGACGGAAAGGCTCTCGCCTGCCGGCTTCAACTTTTTTGGGAGAGAACTGATGAAATTGATGACTTCGCTTCTCGCAGCCGCCGCGATTTCGATCGCGTCCTTCGCTGCACCGGCATTTGCGCAGGACAAGGGCACGGTCGGCATTTCCATGCCGACGAAGACGTCGACCCGCTGGATTTCCGACGGCGAGACCATGGAGAAGCTGTTCAAGGAAGCTGGCTACACGCCGGACCTGCAGTTTGCTGACGACGACATCCCGAACCAGCTCGCTCAGATCGAGAACATGGTGACCAAGGGCGCCAAGGTTCTCGTCATCGGCGCCATCGACGGCACCACGCTCTCCGACATCCTGCAGAAGGCCCACGACGCCGGCGTCAAGGTCATCGCCTATGACCGCCTGATCCGCGACTCGGGCAATGTCGACTACTACGCCACCTTCGACAACTTCCAGGTCGGCGTGCAGCAGGCAACGTCGCTGGTCCAGGGTCTCAAGCTCGACGGCGCAACCGAGCCGAAGAACATCGAGCTCTTCGGTGGTTCGCCGGACGATAACAACGCCTTCTTCTTCTACGACGGCGCGATGTCGGTCCTGCAGCCGCTGATCGACAGCAAGAAGATCGTCGTCAAGTCCGGCCAGAAGGGCATGGACCAGGTCGGCACGCTGCGTTGGGACGGTGCCGTGGCCCAGGCCCGCATGGAAAACCTGCTGTCGTCGAACTACACCGACGCCAAGGTCGATGGCGTTCTGTCGCCCTATGACGGCCTGTCGATCGGCATCATTTCGGCGCTGAAGGGCGTCGGCTACGGTTCGGGCGACATGGCAATGCCTGCCGTCACCGGCCAGGACGCCGAACTGCCGTCGGTCAAGTCGATCCTTGCCGGCGAACAGTATTCGTCGATCTTCAAGGACACGCGCGAACTCGCCAAGGTCACCGTCGGCATGGTCAACGCGATCATGGAAGGCAAGGAGCCGGAAGTGAACGACACCAAGACCTATGACAACGGCGTCAAGGTGGTTCCGTCCTACCTGCTGAAGCCGGTTGCCGTCGACAAGTCCAACATCAAGGACGTGCTCGTCAGCTCGGGCTACTACACCGAAGACCAGATCAACAACTGATCTTTTTGAGCGTGAGGGCCCGTGCATGCGCGCGGGCCCTTTTATCCAGATGACGGAGCCGGTACTCTCTTGAAGACTGCCGCTGGAATGACTGAACATGGACAATATCATTCTTGAAATGCGGGGCATCACCAAGACGTTCCCGGGCGTCAAGGCGCTGGACAATGTCAGCTTCAAGGTCCGCGAAGGCGAGATCCACGCACTCGTCGGCGAAAACGGCGCCGGCAAGTCGACGCTGATGAAGGTGCTGAGCGGCGTCTATCCCGCCGGCACCTATGATGGCGAAATCCACTATGGCGGCGAAGCCCGCCGCTTCTCGACGATTTCCGACAGCGAAGACCTCGGCATCATCATCATCCACCAGGAACTGGCGCTGGTGCCGCTGCTGTCGATCGCCGAGAACATCTTCCTCGGCAACGAGATCGCCAGCAACGGTGTGATTCACTGGCCGCAGACCTTTGCCCGTACGCAGGAACTGCTGAAGAAGGTTGGCTTGAGCGAATCCCCGGCGACGTTGATCACCGACATCGGTGTCGGCAAGCAGCAACTGGTCGAGATCGCCAAGGCGCTTTCGAAGAAGGTGCGGCTGTTGATCCTTGACGAGCCGACCGCCTCGCTCAACGAAACCGATTCCGATGCGCTTTTGAAGCTGCTGATGGAGTTTCGCACCCAGGGCATGACCTCGATCATCATTTCGCACAAGCTGAACGAGATCCGGAAGGTTGCCGACCAGATCACCATCCTGCGCGACGGCGGCACGGTCGAAACGCTCGACTGTCACAGCGAAGACATTGGCGAAGACCGGATCATCAAGGGCATGGTCGGCCGCGCCATGGAAGATCGTTATCCGCCGCGCGAACCGAAGATCGGCGAGACGCTGCTCGAAGTGAAGAACTGGAATGTCTTCCACCAGCAGCACCGCGACCGGCAGTTCCTGCACGACGTCAATTTCACCGTGCGCGCCGGAGAGGTCGTCGGCATCGCCGGGTTGATGGGGGCAGGGCGCACCGAAACGGCGATGAGCCTCTTCGGCAAGTCCTGGGGCCACAAGATCACCGGCGACGTGACGATGCGCGGCAAGCCCGTCGACGTCAGCACCATTCCGCGTGCGATCGATGCGGGGCTTGCCTATGTCACCGAGGACCGCAAGCAGCTCGGGCTCGTCTTGATCAACAACATCAAGGAGAACACAACGCTCTCCAATCTGAAGGCGGTGGCCGCGAACGGCGTCATCGACGATCGCAAGGAAGCGAAGGTCGCCTCCGACTATCGCTCGAAGCTGCGCATCCGTTCGCACTCGATCTATCAGGAAACGGTCAACCTTTCGGGCGGCAACCAGCAGAAGGTCGTCTTGTCCAAATGGCTGTTCACCAATCCGGAAGTTCTCATTCTCGACGAGCCGACACGCGGTATCGATATCGGCGCGAAGTATGAGATCTACACCATCATCAACCAGCTTGCCGCCGAGGGTAAGGGCATCCTGATGATCTCATCGGAAATGCCGGAGCTGCTTGGAACCTGCGATCGCATCTACGTCATGAACGAGGGCCGCATCGTCGCGGAGCTTTCGAAGGCGGAAGCGAGCCAGGAATCCATCATGCGTGCCATCATGCGTTCAGGGGAGAAACACTAATGGTCGCCGATACGAGCACCCAAAACAACAAGCCCTCGATCGGGGACTATCTCAAGAACAACATCCGCGAATACGGCCTGCTCGTCGCGCTCGTGGTGATCATGCTGTTCTTCCAGTTCGTCACCAACGGCGTGCTGTTCAAGCCGGTCAACATCACCAACCTGGTGCTGCAGAACTCCTTCATCGTCATCATGGCGCTCGGCATGCTGCTGATCATCGTTGCCGGGCATATCGACCTGTCGGTCGGCTCGATCGTCGCCTTCATCGGCGCGATCTCGGCGATCATGCTGGTGAAATGGGGCTTGCCCGCCATCATCGTCATTCCCGCCTGTCTGATCGTTGGCGGCATCATGGGGGCGGCCCAGGGCTATTGGGTCGCCTACCAGAAGATCCCGTCCTTCATCGTGACGCTGGCCGGCATGCTGGTGTTCCGCGGGCTCACCTATGTGGTGCTCGGCGGCCGCCCGATCGGTCCGTTCCCGAAGGAATTCCAGCTGCTGTCGACCGGCTTCGTTCCGGATTTCCTCTATTTCCTCAATCCGGCGCCCGAGACCATTCAGAACATGGTGGCGCTCGTCGCCGTCATCGCGCTCGTCGGCTACGCGATCTACGCGGGCATTCGTGACCGCAAGATCAACGAGCAGCACGGCACGGAGAACGAGCCGTTCATTTTCTTCGCCGTGCAGATGGCTGTCATCGCTGCCGTGGCGCTGTTCATCGGCTTCCAGCTTGCGACCTATCGCGGCCTGCCGAACGTGCTGATCGCCATGGCCGTGCTGATTGCGCTCTATACCTTCGTCACCACGCGCTCGACGATCGGTCGCCGCATCTATGCCATGGGCGGCAACGTCAAGGCGACCAAGCTTTCGGGCATCAACACCGAGCGGCTGACCTTCTACACCTTCGTCAACATGGGCGTGCTTGCGGCACTCGCCGGCATGATCATCACCGCTCGCCTCAATTCGGCAACGCCGAAGGCCGGCGTCGGTTTCGAGCTCGACGTCATTGCGGCCTGCTTTATCGGCGGTGCCTCGGCGTCGGGCGGTGTAGGCAAGATCATCGGGGCCGTCATCGGCGCCTTCATCATGGGCGTGATGAACAACGGCATGTCGATCATGGGCATCGGCATCGATTACCAGCAGTTGATCAAGGGCCTCGTGCTGCTCGCTGCCGTGTTCTTCGATGTCTACAACAAGAACAAGGGTTGAGCGGAAAGCCATAAGACCCGACGCGAACCAGTAACATTCACCGGCAGCCACAGCTGCCAGGATCGGCGGATTGGTCCGCCGGAATTGGGTGGCGAAAGCCACCCACGGGGACGCTTTTGCCTTGAAGAGGCGAACACAGCGACCCAAGACGATAGGAAGGATAGCATCGTGCTGATTTCGCAGATCAGGAACGAAGACGGGTCGATCACGGTGGCGGTACGGCTGCCGGGTGAGGCGGCGCATGCGGTGAACGGCGCGACAAGCGTCTATGCGCTGGCGATGGAAGCGGCCAATGCCGGACGGAGCCTGAAGCAGACGATCGAGGCCAAGGGGCTCGGCGCCGCCGTCGACCTCGAAAAGGCCTATGCGGAGGGGCGCTTCCTGCCGCCGATCACTCATCCGGATCCGGCACACCTGCACCTGACCGGCACGGGTCTCACCCATCTCGGCTCGGCTGCGACCCGCGACGCCATGCACAAGAAGACGAGCGAGGCGGCCGAGGAAACCCTGACCGACTCGATGAAGATGTTCCGCATGGGGCTCGAAGGCGGCAAGCCGAGGGCCGGCGAAACAGGCGTGCAGCCGGAATGGTTCTACAAGGGCAACGGCACCTCCGCCGTGGCGCCGGGGAATGCGCTCGTCTCGCCCGCCTTTGCCGAGGATGGTGGCGAAGAGCCGGAAATGGCCGGCATCTATGTGATCTCCGAGAAGGGCGTTCCGTTCCGCATCGGTTTTGCCGTTGCCAACGAATTCTCCGACCACAAGACCGAGAGGGTCAACTATCTCTGGCTCGCGCATTCGAAGCTGCGCCAGGCGAGCTTCGGTCCGGAGATCCGCATTGGTGTCGCACCGGAGGACATTCGCGGCTTGTCGCGTATCCTGCGTGGCGGCAAGGTGCTGTGGGAAAAGCCGTTCCTGTCGGGCGAAGCCAACATGTCGCACAGCTTCGCCAATCTCGAGCATCACCATTTCAAGTATGGCTTGTTCCGCCAGCCGGGCGACATCCACGTGCACATGTTCGGCACGGCGACGCTGTCCTTCGGTGATGGCATCCGCACCGAGGAAGGTGACGTGTTTGAGATCGAGGCCGATGGTTTCGGCCTTCCGCTCCGCAACGCTCTCGCGATCGCAGCTGACGAAGAGGTCGCGATCCGCCAGCTCTGACACATCTCCTAAGCGCGACCGTTCGCGAGGGACGGTCATGCGCATCTATGAAGGAGGCCTGAGGCCATGACTTTGCACCAGAACCTGATAGCCGGCGAATGGGTCGGCGGTGACGGCGTTGCCAACATCAACCCGTCCGATACCAACGACGTGGTCGGCGAATATGCCCGTGCGTCGGCGGACGATGCGCGCGCAGCGATCGCTGCCGCCAAGGCGGCGTTTCCGGCCTGGTCGCGCTCGGGTATTCTCGAGCGCCACGCGATCCTGAGGAAGACCGC